>CAZMOR010000226.1:0-1711 GCA_964567795.1 uncultured Verrucomicrobiota bacterium | reverse complement strand
TCTTGACGTTCTTGAGGGCCTCGTTGAAGGCGCTGATCAGGTCGAACAGTCCCACGTCGTGCAGCGCCACGTCGGGTTCCTTGCCCAGCACCGCGTCCGCCCCGTCGCGCCCGAAGATGTCCTCCCGGCGCAGCTCCAGCGATTCCAGGTGCAGCGCCGCGTCCTTGAACTTCTTGTACTCGACCAGCTGGCGCACGAGGTCCCAGCGCGGGTCCTCCTCTTCTTCCTCCAGCTCCGGCCGCTCCTCCACCGGCAGCAGCATGCGGCTCTTGATCATCATCAGCGTCGCCGCCATCACCAGGAATTCCCCGGCGATGTTCAGGTCCAGCATCTTCATCAGCTCGAGGTACTGGATGTACTGCGAGGTGATCTTCTCCATCGGGATGTTGTGGATCTCCAGCTCTTCCTTCTTGATCAGGTAGAGCAGCAGATCCAGCGGTCCCTCGAAGACCTCCAGCTTGACCTTGTATTCCTCTTGCGACATCGGGAAATCCTTGCCTGCGGCCGCGGGGCCTATTCCAGCCCCACCGCGCGCCGCGCCTTCTTCAGCGTCGCCCGCGCCAGCGCCCGCGCCTTCGCCGCGCCCGCCTGCAGCACGTCCTCGACGTACTCCGGATCCGCCGCCAGTTCCGCGCGCTTCGCGCGCATCGGCGCGAAATACGCCTCGAACAGGTCCGCCAGTTCCTTCTTCGCCGTGCCGTAGCCCATCCCGCCCGCGCGGTAGCGCGCGGCCAGGTCCGCCTGCTGTTCCGGCGTCGCGAACAGCTTGAAGAGCTTGAACACGTTGCAGGTCTCGGGCTCCTTCGGCTCCTCCAGCGTCTTGCTGTCGGTCACGATCGACATGATCCGCTTGCGCGTCGCCTTCACGTCGCCGAAAATCTCGATCGTGTTGCCGTAGCTCTTCGACATCTTCTGCCCGTCGAGCCCCGGCACCACCGCCACGTCCTCGGAAATCTGCGGCTCGGGCACCGTGAACGTCTCGCCGAACGCCAGGTTGAACTTGATCGCCAGGTCGCGCGTGACCTCGACGTGCTGCTTCTGGTCCTTGCCCACCGGCACCACGTTCGCCTGCACGATCAGGATGTCCGCCGCCATCAGCACCGGGTACGCCAGCAGCCCGTGGTTCGGGGCGATGCCCTTCGCCAGCTTGTCCTTGTAGGAATGGCACCGCTCCAGCAGCGCCAGCGGCGTCACGTTGGACAGCAGCCACGCCAGCTCGTGCACCTCCGGCAGGTCGCTCTGCCGGTAGAACGCCGTCCGCGCCGGATCCAGCCCGCACGCCAGGAAATCCAGCGCCACGTCCCGCACCCCCTGCCGCAGCGCCTCCGCGTCCGATACGCTCGTCAGCGCGTGGTAGTCGGCGATGAACAGGAACGCCTCGCCCTTTTTCTGCAGTTCCAGGGCCGGCCGCATCATCCCGAAATAGTTTCCGATGTGCAGCTTGCCCGACGGTTGAATACCCGACAAAATTCTCATGGCGATTTTCTTTCCAAAAACATTCCGCGCATCCTACCCGCCCCCCTCCCCCCGCGCAAAGCGAAAAGAACGCCCCTTTGCCCCCATGCGCTTGCTCGCGGCTCATGCCCGGAAACCGGTTTTTCCACACTCGCGAATTCTAATATCAAGTGCAACAGAGTGCCCAAGGCCTGTCCGGTTCGATACGATCGAACCATGCAAAACAGGAGACAAACCTTGGGCTACACCCATATTA
>CAZMOR010000225.1:0-2122 GCA_964567795.1 uncultured Verrucomicrobiota bacterium | reverse complement strand
TTGGATTCCAGGATGGCGTTGTAAATCCGCAGCAGCCGCTCGCCGTACTGACCGGCATTGAATTTCCGCTCAACCACGCCTTGATTTGCGGTGACCACCGCCGGCGCCGGCAGGCGCGCCTGGAGCGCGGGTAAATCCAATTCCCGCCGGCAGGCTGGTTCCCGGATCACGCGCCGCAATACCGTTTCCTGCAGGTCTTCATCCAGCCGCCCGAAATCGACGCGATCCCCCTCAACCGCGGCGTCAAATGCGCATTCCATTTGCGCCGCCGTCGCCTTGCGCCCGTAGGCGGCGTGCAACGCTTGCATGCCGGCGGCAATCTTTTTGTGCAACATTTTCGCGCCAATCCAGGCCAACGGCACCGGCAGACGGGTGTACAGACCGCCCAAGTCCAAGCCTTCGCGTTTGAAGTTTTCCGTCAACTCGGGCAAATCCCGGCCCGCGAGCGGCCGCCCGGCCTGCCAGGATTCCAGGAAGGCTAGACCAAACCCCTCCGCAATGCTTGTAGTAACGATGGCGTGCGCGGAGCGCAGCAAGGTGCCGAACGGAACGGATCCGTGCAGCCCGGTCTCGAATTCCACCGGCAGGCCCAGTTCGCCCGCGGTTCGAACCCAGTGTTCATAGGGCACACGGTCGCCGGTGTTGGTCGGCGCCAGGGTGGTGGCAAACCGGTCCCCGCGTTCGCCCAGGGCGGCCCAAAAGAGAAATTCCCCGAGGTTCTTGCGCCGGATTGCCCGCGTGGGATAAAGAAACAAGCGCTCCCGCGCCGGTTCGCCGCCCGCCGGCGGCAGCGAAACCGCATTGGGCAGCAAATGCACCCGCGCCGATGCCACGCCCGCCTGGCGCAGGAAATTGCAATCGCGGCTGTTCAGCGTGGCGTAATGAATGTGCCCGCCCTGCGGATACAACCGGGTGCCCAGCCGGCGGGCATCGCCCATGCCCACGTCCGCAAGCAACCGTTGATAATTTGCAGGCCGGCCATCCTCCGGAAAATCATGAATCTGCAGCAGCAGGCGCTGGCCCTGTTCCGCCAGTTGCTCAACCGCCAAGGGCAGCGCCGCACTCTTGCCGATGGAATGATTGTGAAAATGCCAGATATCGGGCGCCCCCCCCAACGCTTCTGCCGCCGCCGTCTTGAGCCGCTGGACGAGAGTGCTGGCCGCCGGCGCCGGTCCGGCGGCATAGCCCAGACCGTTAACCAACCGGTGCGGAAATCCATCCAAGCTTTCCGCGGGGGCGTCCGTCAGCACCGCCACCCGGTGTCCCTGCGACTGGAGCGCCGCAACGGCCTCCCGAATGACTGTAGTCACGCCCCCCGGCCGCAGGTGGTAGTGCACGATCGCGATGCGCAGGGTCTCCGTCATGGATGGCGCCCGAACTTTTTCTGGTAGGCGTTGATCGTGTACATGGGCGGCCGCTCGACCTCCTGAAGAGGGAACTCCAGCTGCTCGTACACATTATCCCTCGACTGGAACTGCCTCATCACACCGCTCAGCTCGGGCATATCCCGCAGGATCTGCAGCGACTCGAGTCGCGAGATGAACGTCTGCAGGATGCCAAAAGACATCCGGCCCAGCGCCTCTGTCGGCTGGTTGCGATGGACCCGCGAATCGAGGTCGGTCTGGCCGAACGCCGCCAACCCCCAGCGCTGGTACACATCGATCAGGTGGGACGTCTCCACGCCGTAGCCGATCGGGAACGGGATGCTCTCGAGGACCTCGCGCCGCACGGCGTACTCGCCGGAGAGCGGCTGGATGATCGCCGTGAGTTCGGGGAAGAACAGGGAGAACAGCGGCCGGACGAGGATCTCCGTCACGCGGCCGCCGCCGGACGTCCGCACGCCCTTCGCCAGCGTGAGCGGCCGGTCGTAGAACGCCTTCACGTACTTGATCTCCGGCCGCGAGATGAGCGGCCCGACCAGGCCGGCCACGAACCGCGAGTGGATGTTCTTAATGTCCGCGTCGACGTAGACGATGATGTCGCCCTTGAGCTGATAGTTGGCCTTCCAGAGATTCTCCCCCTTCCCCTTTTTTTCCCCCACGTTCGGAAGAATCTCCGACGACAGGTAGACATCCGAGCCGTACGACGCGGGAACTTCCCGCGTCTTGTCCGTCGAGCCGGA
>CAZMOR010000224.1:0-2965 GCA_964567795.1 uncultured Verrucomicrobiota bacterium | reverse complement strand
CTGATGCTGGCGGGGATCCGCGAGATCCTGATCATCAGCACGCCGGAGGACCTGCCGCGGTTCCGGGCGCTGCTGGGCGACGGGTCCCAGCTCGGGCTCCAGCTGGAATACGCCGAGCAGCCGAAGCCGGAGGGGCTGGCGCAGGCGTTCATCATCGGCCGGAAATTCGTGGCGGGCCAGCCGGTGGCGCTGGTGCTGGGCGACAACATTTTCCACGGCATGGGGCTGACGGGCATCCTGCGGCGCGCGGGCGCGCTGAAGGAAGGCGGGCTGGTGTTCGGCTACCTGGTGAAGGATCCGGAGCGCTACGGCGTGGTGGAATTCGACGCGACGGGCAAGGTGCTCGGGATCGAGGAGAAGCCGACGCAGCCGAAGTCGCACTACGCGGTGCCGGGGCTGTATTTCTACGACGGAACGGTGTGCGACGTGGCGGCGGCGCTGAAGCCGTCGGCGCGCGGCGAGCTGGAGATCACGGACCTGAACCGGAAGTACCTGGAGCGGGGCCAGCTGCGCGTCGAACTGCTGGGCCGCGGGTTCGCGTGGCTGGACACGGGCACGCACGAGTCGCTGCTGCAGGCGTCGAACTTCGTGCAGACGATCGAGGAGCGGCAGGGGCTGAAGATCGCGTGCCTCGAGGAAATCGCGTTTCGCTCGGGCTGGATCACGGTGGACCAGTTGCGCGCGCTGGGCCGCGAGATGGCCAAGAACTCCTACGGCCAGTACCTGCTGGAGCTGGCGGACGGCCGGCACGGGTGAGCGCATGACGCTGGCTTGCGAACCAACGGCGATTCCGGACGTGCGGCTGTTTACGCCGAAGATTTTCGGCGATGCGCGCGGATTTTTCCTGCAGACCTACCAGACGCGGGAATATGCGGCGGCGGGGCTGGACCGGATTTTCGTGCAAGACAACCTGTCGCGGTCGTGCCGCGACACGGTGCGGGGCCTGCATTACCAGCTGCAGCATCCGCAGGGCAAGCTGGTGAGCGTGCTGCGCGGCGCGGTGCTGGACGTGGCGGTGGACATCCGTCGCGGCTCGCCGACGTTCGGGAAATATGTGGCGGTGGAGCTGTCGGAGGAGAACCGCCGGCAGCTGTTCATTCCCGAGGGCTTCGCGCACGGTTTCCGGGTGCTGAGCGAGTCGGCCGATTTCTGCTACAAGTGCACCGATTTCTACGCGCCGGGCGACGAGTACGGCGTGAAGTGGGACGATCCCGCGCTGGCGATTCCGTGGGGCGCGACGGCGCCGCCGGTGGTGTCGGCCAAGGATGTGAACCTGCCCCGGCTGGCGGAGGTGCCGCCGGAGCATCTGCCGCAGTATTGAGAAAGGGAAACGGGGGGCGCATGCTGGCAAAGGTTTTTTCGGGGGCGGTGTACGGGGTGGATGCCTACGAGGTGGAGATTGAAGTCAACACCGGGCACGGGGATCCGAAAGTCGTGGTGGTGGGGCTGCCCGATGCGGCGGTGAAGGAAAGTTCCGACCGGGTCTGGACGGCGTTGATCAATTCGGGCTTTTCGCCGCCGATGGGGCGGACGACGGTGAACCTGGCGCCGGCGGACATCAAGAAGGAGGGGCCGAGCTTCGACCTGCCCATTGCGCTGGGCATGCTGGCGGCGGAGGACCAGCTGGCCGGTGCGCGGCTGGCGGAATTCTGCGTGGCGGGCGAACTGGCGCTGAGCGGGGAGGTGCGGCGGGTGCGCGGCGTGCTGCCGATCGCGCTGCGGGCGCGGGCGGAAGGCCGCAAGGGCATCCTGGTGCCGCCGGAGAACGCCGAGGAGGCCGCGGTGGTCGAGGGGCTCGCGGTGCATCCCGTGGCGAACCTGCGCGAAGCCGCGGATTTTATCGAAGGCAAAAAGGCCATTCCGCCGTTCGGGGTGGACATGCAGGCGGCGTTCGGCGGCGGCACGCTGTATGACGATGATTATGCCGACGTGAAGGGGCAGGAGTTCGCGCGGCGGGCGATCGAAGTGGCCGTGGCCGGCGGGCACAACATCCTGCTGGTGGGGCCACCGGGCACAGGGAAATCCATGCTTGCCAAGCGGGTGCCGACGATTCTGCCGCCGTTGACGCTGGAGGAGGCGCTGGAGACCACGAAGATCCACAGCATCGCGGGCGTGCTGCCGGCGCACCAGGCGGTGGTGGGCGGGCGGCCGTTCCGGGCGCCGCACCATACGATTTCCGACGCCGGGCTGCTCGGCGGCGGCACGCATCCGCTGCCGGGCGAAGTGAGCCTGGCGCACAACGGCGTGCTGTTCCTCGACGAGCTGCCGGAGTTCCACCGCAACGTGCTGGAGGTGATGCGCCAGCCGCTGGAGGACGGCACGGTAGCCATCGCGCGGGCGGCGGCCTCGGTGACGTTTCCGTGCCGGTTCATGCTGGTGGCGGCGATGAATCCGTGTCCGTATGGATTCCGACTCGACAGTCATCAGCATAGGAAAGTCCGTGCAGGGAGCAACCGACGACTTGGGGGCCATCTACCAGGATCTTGGAGAATATCTGCCGCAGCACCGTCTTGCGTTCCGACAGACTCGATAGCCTGTTGAATGCCAGGGCCCCACGAACTAATGCAGTCACCATGGCGACAAGGTCGAATGGGGACTGATCCTGTTGGGGGATTTTCCGCAAGGCATCTTCCTCGGCGGAAAGTTTCTGCAGCCTTTCCTTGAACATTTCGATTTCAATGCCGTTCTTCTCGTAAAGGTCAACCAATCGGCTCTTCCTGACCTGGATGGCCTTCAGCCCTGAATATATCTGCTTGGATTGATCCGCTACCTGACTTTGCCTCGTCAGCGCAGGATGTGTAGATACCAACTGGGTTAGCCATTTCGTGTCCGACATCTTCTCATTTACGAGTTTGACGAGAAGTTGGTCCATAATCTCCTGACGGACATTTTGGGAGGCACAATTGTGCCCTTGGCGACGCTTGAGATAGTTGTTCTCACTACAGAAGTAGTATCCCCGACCTTT
>CAZMOR010000223.1:0-3644 GCA_964567795.1 uncultured Verrucomicrobiota bacterium | reverse complement strand
GGCGTTCGTCAGGCTGTGCACCTGGAATCCGGCTTCGTCGCCGGCCAGGAACAGGCTTGAACCGGACACCTCGGCATCGGCGGCGCGGGCCGGATGGCCAAATGTCCCGAGCAGCGCCGGCGTATACGGACTGGCCACGCTGAAGATTTGACAGCCGCCGAATCCGGCCGCCACATACAGCGTGCTGCCCGACAACGCCACGTCCGCCGCTTCGCCGGAAACCGCATTCGTCTTCATCACCGCGAGCGTGGCCGAATCCACACTCAACAACCCGGCGGAACCGGCCGCGACATACAGGGCCGACGTTGAAGCCGCCAGCGCCTGCCCGGCGGCCGGCAGCCGTGTGCCAACTGAAATCGCCGGCGCCGCCGCATTGGTCGTGACCACCCGGAACAGGCCGCCGTTGGCATCGCTGGCGATCACGGCGCCGGACACGCCCGCCAGGGCCAGGCCGGCCGACACGCCCGGCTCCGCGCCGGTCAGCGTGGCCGCGGCATTGGTCGTGACGATCTGGACGCCTTCATCGCTGTCAAGCACCACCACGCTGGAACCGGTGGCGAGCACGGCACGCGCGGAGCCGTCCGTGGCGTAGGCCCCGACCAGCGCCGGCGCGGCCGGACTGGCCACGTTGAGACTGCGCACCCCGCCCAGCCCGTCGGCGATGTACAGCGTCGCGCCCGACAGCGCCAGCCGATGGGCGTTGCCGGAGGTGTCGAAGGTCGCCGCATGCACCGGTGCGGAAGGCGTCGAAACATCCACTACGTGCACGCCGGATGCACCCGCGGCGGCGTAGACCGTGGAGCCGCCGGCCGCAAGGCCCTCGATGAGGCCCGGCAGCCGGATCGCGCCGGTCTTCACCGGACTGGCGGGATTCGCGGCATTCCAGATTTCCAGGGTCGAGCCGCTGCCCAGATACACCGTCGAACCGGACACCGCCACGGCACGGCACGGACCGCCGATGGAGCCGGCGGCGCCGACCCGGCGCGGCGAGAAGTCCAGCGCGACAATGCTGGCCGTGTTGGAAACCGCGCCGGCGAAATTGGTCACGCCATTGATCACCGTGTACGCCTGCAGGGTTGCGGTGCCGGTGGCCAGGCCCAGCGTGGACCAGTCCAGATGGATCGCGGTGGTCTCGCCGGCCACCAGCGCCGGCACGGTTTGCGTGGCGAGTATGGCGCCCGTCGCGGCATCGCGGATCAGCACCGTGCAGGCGGCGGCCACGTTCCCGGAATTGGTCAGCACCACCGACACCCCAAGCCGGTCGCCGGACTGCACCGCGCCGTCGGCCTCCAGTCCAAGCGGCACGATGGCGGTGGTCTTGCTGCCGGTGTTCTGGAGCGCCCGGATTTCCGCATCGAATGCCGCGCTGGCGGCGTTCGCCGAGGCCAGATGCAATTCCGCCGCCAGCCAGTTGCGACCCGTCACCAGGTTGCTGGGCGACAGCGCAAAGCCGACATATCCCGTCGCGGCGGCGCCGCTCAGGTCCGAACTCGCCAGCATGGCGCCGTTGATGACGCCCCCCACCGGCAGGTTCTGCTGATCAATCTGCTGGCCGTTCAGGTACAGCACCACGCCGTCCTCCCGCCGCACCAGCCCGGTCACCGCGATGGGAATCGCATCCACCGTGAATTCCTTGCGGAAATAGGCGGTGACGGGATTCGTGACGGTGGACACCGACGTGGCGGTGGACACCAGCAGGCTGTTCACGAATACATCGTAGTTGCTGCCGCTGCCCGCTTCCCAGTTCCAGCAGCGCACCTGCGCCGGCACGGAATCGGCCTGGGCCATCGTCGCCCCGGAAAGCAGCGTGGTGCTGGCCCCCGAAATCACCGTGGCGGTGTAGTTCGTCGCGCCCGTCCGCTGGAAGGCGATCTGGAGCCCGTTGCTCGTGAACGGAATGGATGTTCCGGTCGGGCCGCGCACGTCGTTCACGACATAGTTGGTGAGCCCGGCGGCGCCGCCACCGCTCTGGGTGATGGCCACATTGTCCAGGTAGAACCGGTTGTTGGAGGCATTCACGGCGGTGAACTGGATCTTGGACGCCGCGGTGCCGTTGGTGATCTGGAAGGTTTGCGTGGTCAGGCTCGCCGGCGGCGTCAGGTTGCTGCCGACCTGGACGAAAGTGGTTCCGTCCGCGGCGTGCAGCACCTGCATCGGTCCGGTGTCGGAGCCGTATTTCAGGAGATCAAAGCGCACCGTGGCTGCGCCGCCGTTGGCGGACAGGTTCACCGCGGGCGTGGTGAGATAGCCCAACGCCGATGCGGTCCCGAGCTTGGCGGTGCCGGCGTTTTCATAGACCTTCGAGCCCGTCCAACCCGTGGTTTGCAGGTAGGTGTCGAGCGCGGTGGCGCGGTCCGTGCTGCCGCTGACCGCCGTGAAACCCGCGAAGTTTTCGGACAGATTCGTGGTCGTGCCGCCGGCGGCGACGCCGTAATAGTAGAATTCCCACAGGTTGGCGCCCGCGGCGTTGCGCAAGCCGATCCCGGCCGACCGCCCGCTGGCCACCAGGCCGTTGTCGAACGACACTTGCAGGATCTGTCCCGGCGCCAGGCCGCCGGTCACCGGCCGCACGGCTTCGGTCGTGCCGCTGGTGGCCCACAGCCCCCACGCGCGCCCGCCGGTATCAATGCCGCCGCTGCCGCCCGCGTTCCCGGTCGAGGTCCAGGTGAAATGCCCGCCCGTGCCGCCGACGCTCAACTGCCAGGCCCCGAATCCGGTGCCGCCGTTCATGCCGTTGGTCCAGCTGGTCGCATACAGCGTGTTGGAAGCGGCATCCGCCGCCGTCACGGTCCCGGGGATCACCACCGGCGCCGTCCCGATTGTCGTGACGATGTCCGCCGCGCCAAAGCCCAGCGGCGCCGCCCCCGCGGACCAGAAACCGTCGTAATATCCCGCCGGCGACGCCAGCGTCCACGGCGCACCCGAAATGTCCAGGCCGTCATTCAGGTATTTCCACTCCGCCCCGCGGGCGACCAGGGTATTGGTCTCCAGCCCGTTGGCCACGATCACCGCCGCCGTGTTGGTGTTGTTGGCCGTCGCGGTCTCGCCGGCCACCACCGTCGCAACGGCCTGCAACGGATGATAACCGATGGTTGCGCCGGCCGTGCTCCAGCTGAAGACCACGTTGCTGCCCGCACTCGCGGCAAGACTGGATATCGTGCGGGAACCGATCGTCTGCGCCGTGGCCTGATCGGTCAGCGCCAGCGTGAAGGTTTCCGTCGCGTTGCCGGCGTTGCTGACCGTCACGCTGACATTGGTCGCGACCCCCGGCGGCACCAGCGCGCTCACGTTGAGCGCGTTCACCGCCACGTCATGGATGGTTCCGATCAAGGTGATGCCGTTGGTCAGCACGTTGTTGGCCACGTTGGTCTCGCCGCTCAGCGCAGGCACCTGGGCCTGCAGGACATAGGCGCCCGCCGCCAGGCCCGCCGTGTTCCAGCTGAAGGTCAGGTGGGTGGCCGCGTTGGCGGCCCGCGTGGCCACGGTCTGGGTGCCGATGAGCCCCGCGGTCGACGTGACGTTGCTCAGGTACACCGTGAAGGCCGGCGTGGCGCTGGCGGTCCGGTTCGTGAGGCCCACCACCACCGGCACCGTGGAGTTCGCGCTGCCGGAGGAAGGCGACATGGCCGTCACGCCGACATCCG
>CAZMOR010000222.1:0-34919 GCA_964567795.1 uncultured Verrucomicrobiota bacterium | reverse complement strand
GGGGGCGCCAGACCCGGGCCCCTACATCGGGAAGTCGGCGCCGTACGGCAGCGGCACGTTGTGCCGGATGGACAGGTCGCGGATTTCCTGCACGGTTTCCGCGCGGCCGCTGGCCATGTGGTCGTTGATCAGCTTGTAGATTTTCTGGGCCACCCATTCGCGGCGGAGGCCTTCGCCGCCCTCCTCGGCGTCCGCCAGGTCGAGGGCGAAGACCATGTCGCGCTTTTGCGCGCCGGATTCGCCGACGATTTGCAGGACGGCGGTTTTCTGGTCCAGCGGGCAGCGCCCGACGAGGCGCAGCGGCCGGTCGAGATAGAGATGCGTCAGCGTGTCGGGATAGACCTCGGCGGCGGAGTCGCCCGAAAAGCGGTATTCCAGATTCGCGAGCACGGGGCGCGACAGCTCGCGCGCGGCGCGCTGGACGGCGTCGGGAATCTGTTCGCGCAGGGGCATGATCCACGAACCGCCGCGGTTGTTGTGGCCGAGCAAATCGAGCAGGAAGGCGTTGACCCGGTCCCCGGCTCCGACCGTGAAGACGGAGACCGCGCCGTGGTTGGCTTTGCTGAAGCGCGCGATGATGTCGGAGCTGTCCACCGTGCCCATCGTCGGGCGGCCGTCGGTCATCAGCACGGCGATCATCGGGCGGCCGGACGCGCGCGGAATCGACAACACCCGCTGGAGCGGCGAGAACAGGTCGGTCTGGCCGCGGGCGCGCATGTCGTCGGTGAAGCGCGCGGCCTGCGCCAGCGAGTCGGCGGTGGCGGACTGCCACTCCTCGAAGCACAGGGTCGGCGAGTCGCTGTAGCGCATCAGATTGACGCGGTCCACCGTCGTCAGCGTGCGCAGATAGGCCACGATGCCTTCCTTGAAATAGTCCAGCTTGCTGCGCGTCATGCTTTCGGAGCAATCCTGGACGAGCAGGACGTCCTTGGGCAGAACGGGCAGCGCCTCGACGCCGGCGCGGGAAATGGCGAGTTCGAAGTAGAGCGCGTGCTCGTCCGTGGCGGCATAGGTGGAGACGGCGACGGCAAGCAACTGCTCGATGGGCTGGAGGTCGGTCACGTCGGCGGATTTCTCGTCGAGCATCCGCCCCTGCTCGCGCAGGCGGTCGGCGGCGGACAGCTCGCCCTGGCGGGCGGCGTCGATCATGTCCGCGGCCGAAGGCGCGGCATGGGACAGCACGGACAGCGACTGCAGCGAGGCGTCGCCCCGGCCATCCGCGGCCGCCGCGGCGGCGGCGATGGCTTCGGGCGTCGCGGGCAGCGCGACGTCGGGCGCGCCGGAGATGCGCTCCACGGCCGGCGCGGTGCGGCGCGGCAAAGCGGCCAGCTCATCATCGGCCACTTTCTTTTCGATCTGGAGAATGTCCTGGCGGAAATCCATGCCGGCCAGATCGGCCGAGGGCGCCGGCAGGGGCGCGGCGGCTTCGGCCGGGGCCGGCGGGACGAAATCCATCGCCTCGGCGCCGGCGCGCAAGTCCTCCAGCAGGCTCTTCTGGAGCGGTTCCACGGCGGCGAAAGCCTCCGGATTTTCCGGGCGGAATTTTTCCGGCGGAGCGGAGCGCGGCACGTCGGGCGCGGCCCGGACTTCCCGCATCACCAGCGGACGCGGCGGCACGGCCCCGGCGGCCGGCCGCCCCATCGGCAGCGAAGGGAATTCGGCCAGCAGCAGGACGTGCAGCGCCAGCGAAACGGCCAGCGCCGCCGCGAACAGCGCGCCCCGCATCCACGGCTGGCGCGCCTCGCGTCCCATCGGAACGTGGTAGCCGCTCGAGACCATGGCCCCGCTAGCCCTGCAAGGTCATCAGGAATTCGAGGTTCGTCTTGGTCTTTTTGAGGCGCCCGATCAGCAATTCCATCGCTTCGACGGCCGGCACGCCGTTGAGCGCCTTCCGCAGGATCCAGACGCGGCTGAGCTCGTCGGGATGCATCAGCAGCTCTTCCTTGCGCGTGCCGGACCGCTCGATGTTGATGGCCGGGAAAATGCGCTTGTCCACGAGGAAGCGGTCCAGGCAGATTTCCATGTTGCCGGTGCCCTTGAATTCCTCGAAGATCACTTCGTCCATGCGGCTGCCGGTATCCACCAGCGCGGTGGCGATGATGGTCAGGCTGCCCCCGCCCTCGATGTTGCGGGCCGCGCCGAAGAAGCGCTTGGGCTTGTGCAGCGCGTTGGCGTCCACGCCGCCCGAGAGGATCTTGCCGCTGTGCGGCTGGAGGGTGTTGTAGGCCCGCGCCAGGCGCGTGATGGAGTCGAGCAGGATCACCACGTGCTTGCCGGCTTCGACCTGGCGCTTGGCCATTTCGATCACGATCTCCGCGATCTGCACATGCCGCTCCGGCGGCTCGTCGAAGGTGGAGGCAATGACCTCGGCCTGCGTGTGGCGCTCCATGTCCGTCACTTCTTCGGGCCGCTCGTCGATCAGCAGGATGATCAGCTTCACCTCCGGATTGTTTTCGGAAATGCTGTTGGCCATCATCTGCATCAGCACCGTCTTGCCGGTGCGCGGCGGGGCCACGATCAGCCCGCGCTGGCCCTTGCCGATGGGTGTCAGCAGGTCCATGACGCGCATGTTGACGTTGTTCTTGCTCTTGGTTTCCAACACCAGCCGTTCATTGGGAAACAGCGGCGTCAGGTTTTCAAACGGAATCTTGCCCCGCTGACCCTCGGGCGGGCCATCGTTGATGCTGTTGACTTTTTGCAGCGCGAAGAACCGTTCCTTGTCCTTCGGCGAGCGGATTTCGCCGTCCACGATGTCGCCGGTGCGCAGGGCGAAGCGGCGGACCTGCGAGGGCGAGACGTAGATGTCGTCCGGACACGGCAGGTAGTTGTTGTTGGGCGAGCGCAGGAACCCGAAGTTGTCCGGCAGGATCTCGAGAATGCCGCGGACGAACATGGTGCCGTTGCAACGGGCATTGGCCTTCAGGATCTCGAAGATCAATTCGTGCTTTTTGAGGGCGCCGAGGTCGACCAACTGGTAGCTGTCGGCCAGTTCCTTGAGCTGGGGCACGGTGAGCTGCTGCAACTCGTTGAGCTTGAGGACGCGGGCCATCTTGGCGCGCTCGGCGGCGGCGGCTTCGGCGGCGGCACGCTGGGCGGCGATCTGGGCGTCCCGTGCGGCCTGTTCTTCCGGCGTCAACGGTGTCCGCGGGGGCCGGTTATCATGGAAGGGCTGGCCGCCATGGCGGCGGTTGCGGTCGAAAAAGCGGTCGTGCCGCCCCCCGCCTTGCTGCTGGGGATAGTTCTGCCGGTAATGCGGCTGGTAGTTCGGCTGGCCGCCGTTGCCCGATTGCGGCGGCGCATTGGCCGCCGGCGGCGGGTTGGCCGGCGCGGCGGGTGGCGGCGGCGGTTCGCTTTCGCGGCTCTCGTAGGGCACAAAGGCCGGCGCGGCGAGGGCCGCTGCGGCGGCCGGCGGCACCTGTTCATTGCCGGGTTCGGGCGTATCCGAACGCGTTTCGGCCGCCGGGGCGGCCGTGCCGGGACGGAATTCCTCGCCGTCGGAGATGGTGGTGTCCAGCAGGGAGGATGGCAGCGGCATGTTGGACCGTTTCTGCTGTTCCTCTTCGGCCGGGTTTTTGCGGGGCCGGCCGCGGCGCTGGGCGCCGCCGGCATTGGATTTACGGGGTTGGCGGGGTTGTTTGGGGTTGGGTGCCATGGGATTATCCTCCTTGTTCAAACAGTTCTTTCCAGACGGTCCGGCTTTTCTCTTCCAGTTCGGCCAGGCTGCCGTTGTTTTCAATCACGCGGTCGGCCCGCGCGGTTTTCTCGCGCACCGGCCACTGGCTGTCGATCCGCGCCTGCGCCTCGGCAGGTGATAATCCGCGGCCGGCCAGCCGTTCCAACATCGTTTTTTCAGCGGACGCCACGCACACCACGGCGTCCCATTCCTTTTCAAATCCGACTTCGTACAACAGCGGGATCACCGCCACACCGAGCCGGCCCTGCCGGCGGATGTCCGCCGCCCAGGCGCGCACCCGGCGAATCACCGCCGGATGCAGCAGGCCGTTCAGCCGGGCGCGGGCGTGGAGATCGGCAAAGACCAGCGTCCCCAGGCGGGCACGGTCCACGCCGCCGTCGGCCGCCCGGACTTCCGGCCCGAATTCCCGCACCACCGCCTCGGTGCATTCACCGCCGGGGGCGATCAGTTCATGGCCGACCGCGTCGGCATCCAGAATATCGGCGCCGCACCGCCGCCACGTTTCCGCCACGGTGCTTTTTCCGCAGGCGATTCCGCCGGTCAAGGCCACGCAATAACCCTTTTTCATCATGCAACTACCACGGTTTGGCCGGAGCCAGGGGCGAGGCCTCCAGCCCCGCATCCTCTTCCTCGCCTGCGCGAAAACCGTCATTCCGCAGGGCTTCCGCATGGCGCATAATCTCCTGCGCCTCCGGATTGTCGGCGTCCATGCGCAACGCGTGGGCGGCCAACGGCTCCGCCTGCGCCAGTTCACCGTTCTCCAGCGCGGTCCGGGCCTGTTCCGCCAGCGTCTGCGCCAGGCGCGCGGCCACCGGACTGTGCTTCAGCCGGAAGACGCGGTATTTCCGGTTTGCAAATTCCGGAGCAAAGTACTGCAGTTCCTCGGGCCGTTGCTCAAACAGCCGCGCGGCGGCATTGGTTGCCGGCTCCAGGGCATTCACCATGTAGCGCATCTGCAACTCCGGCTGGATGGTGGAAAACTCGCCCATCGAATGCACATAGACCGTCGCGCCTTGGACCTCCATCCAGTTCCGAAACCCGGCCTCGTCGCCCTTGAAGAGCGCCTCGCCGTATTCCTGGACCTTCCGGCGGATGTCCGCCGATTCGAATTTCGGATGCAGCACCACCGGGCAGCCGCCATAGGCGGCAATGCCCGCGCTGATACCGAAATTGGCCAGCACGGGTTCGGGGGCGTCGAATTTTCGCAAGTGATCCATCAAAGCTTCCGTCTCGGCCGCATACACGTTCGGGCGTCCCCAGAACAGCGGCCCAGCCCACTTTTTCGCTTCCGGAGCGTCGAAATCCCGGTGTGGCCGCTGCAGGGGGCCCAGCCAGGGCTGGACCGCTTCCACCACCCAGCCGAAGGCCAGCAGCGCCATGGCCAGTCCCCGGCTCCAGCGGCCGCCACACGCTTCCAGTTGACCGGCCCACAAACCTACCAGCGCGCTGGCAAACACGGCCAGCCAGACATGGAAACGGAAAAACAGAATGAAAGCGGCCAGCGACGCCAGCAGGAAGAAAAGCAGAGGGGGAAAATCCGGACAGTCGCACCGGTTGCGTACCGTGGCGCGGATCAAAGCCCAAACCGCGCCGGCCGTCAACACCAAAAGGAATGGGAACCATTGCCACAGCAACGCCCAGGAGGTGGAATTCAGGGCCGGCGCCCACAGAATGCGCTGTTCGAACGTGAGTTTGGCCGGATCGGCGGGCCGGATATTCAAGAAACGCAGCTTGGCCCACAGCAAGGACCCAAAGTGACCGTAAGCGGGGAGATAATATTGCGCCAGAACCAGACCCAGCAGGACCGGCGCCGCCCCCAGCACAATCCGGGTGGCCATCCGTTGCCGTTGCGCCACCGGAGCCCCGGCCAGCAACATGCCCCACCCCAGCATCATCGCCGGTGAAATCAGGAAACCATGCGCCCGCAAATAGGGATTGCGCAGGCCGGCGGCCAGCAGGACCGCCATCAGCGGCACGGCGCGCGTCCACAAGTCCTCCTTGGCCATGCGGCCGCGGACAGACTCGACGAGCCCCCACGCCAGCAGCAGCATCAGATAAAACTGCACCAGATCCCAGGCACACAAGGCCAGGCCGGCCAGCGCGGCCGAAATCCAGCCAGCCAGCGCCCGCGGCCGGAGACGGATGGCCATGTTGCGGGCCCAGGCCGCCGAGGCCAGATGCCAAACCAGCAAGGGCAGCGCATTGTTCTCATGCGACAACTCCTGGCCGGTGGACCGCGCCACGGCGCTAATGGCCACCGCGTAGAAGGCGGCCGCCCAGAAGCCGCCGGTCACCCCGCCGCCCATCCATTTCACCCAGAAAAACATGGCCGGAATCGCCAGGCAGAACCACGCCAGGTGCAGCCAGCGAATCTTTTCGTCCAGGCTCAGGTTGCCCGGCCAGTGCCGGGCCGCTTGGGCATAGGCCTGCTCCACCCCCAGGGTATCCACCTCGCGCGTCACCACGCCGTTGGGATATTGAATGCCGCAATCCACTTTCGGCAAGTCGCCATCGCGATAAACCATTTGGATGCGCCGAAAGGCCAGGGCGCTTTCCAATGTGAACGGGATCGAACCGTCCGCGGTCAATTGCCGTTGGGCGTTCAACACCTGGCGCCGGGTTCCGGCTGCCGTCAAAACCAGGGCCGCCAACAGCAAAACCTGGAGTCCAATCCTCAAGAATCTGGAGTTGCCGGTCATCAGAACAGGCTCAGCTGGTTGTTGCCCGGCCGGCCGGCGGGTTTGGCCGGCGGCGGCGGCGTCCGCGGTGGCGCCTCCGGCTCGGCGGCGAACCGGTGCAATTCATATTTTTCGAAAAACTTCCGGAGTCTTTGCGAATCCGGCGCCGGCGCCGGAATTTCCGCCCATGCGGGCACCCCGGGCACGGACCGGTCCAGCGTCATGAGTTGAACATTCATCTCGGCAATCGAGCGGCCGGCCCGCAGCTTTTCGCGCACCCCGACGGGCTCGAGGGTGTCCATCTGCGCCAGACAGGCCGGCAATGAACCGTATTGCGAAATCAATTTGGTGGCCGTCTTGGGGCCAATGCCGTTTACGCCGGGAATGTTATCCGCCGTGTCGCCGATCAGCGCCAGCCAATCGACGATCTGCGCAGGTTGGACCCCGGTCTTGGCCGCGACTCCGGCGGAATCGAGCTCCTCATCGGTTTTCGTGGGCGGCACAAGCCGCACCTGTTCCGTCACCAACTGCATCAAATCTTTGTCGCTGGTGGCCACGCGCACGGTGGCACCGGCCCGGACCGCCCGGTCGGCCAGCGTGGCGATGACATCATCGGCCTCCTGCCCCTTGAGCAGGAGCATCGGAATGCCGGCGGCCTCCAGGTACTCATTGATCAGGGGCAGCTGGGAGCGCAGGTCCTCCGGCATGGGAGCGCGCTGGGCCTTGTATTCCGGGCATTTTTCCAGCCGGTGCGCAGGTGAACCGCCATCGAATGCCACCACGACCCGGTCCGGATGCCAGCGGACTTCCATTTGCCGCAACATGCGAACAAAGCCGAAAAGCGCATTGGTCGGCTGCCCGGCACCGGTGGACAGGTCGCGCACGGCGTAAAATGCGCGATAGGCAACTGCCGTGCCGTCTACAATGAGTACGGATGAAGTCATGATTCAAGTTTTTGACCGAATATCCCGCAGGCCGGCCCGCGCTGTAACGGCACTCAAAGGCATCTGGACCCGCTGGGGTCCAGGCCGCCATGGGCGCCGTCGGAAACGGTCATCCGGAACAAATCACCGGATTCCCCGGCGCGGCGAACCGCCCTGGAAATCCGGTGTGGACAGGAATTGTCCTACTCCGCCGCGGTAGTTTCCGCCGCGGCCGGAGCGGCATCGATCCCCGCGCCCGGCAACGCCATGTTGCCCTCGCTGTGGATCGGCCGGCCGGCCGGATCGACCAGACGCGCGGTGACGAAGATCAACAGGTTCTTCTTCTGGCTGTAATGCCCTTCCGACCGGAACAGCCAGCCCAAAACCGGGATGTCGCCCAGAATCGGCACTTTGTCCTTCACCGTGGTCATTTCTTCGCGGATCAGGCCACCCATGACCACGGTCTGTCCATCCCAAATGACGATGGACGTGGTCACGTTGCGGCTGGTGAAGATCGGCATCGGCATGTTGAACAAATACGTGTTCTGCTGCTTGGCGCCAATGATCCCGGTCTCGACCGTGATCTGGGAGCCATACTGAATCCAGTCCACCAGTTCGGCAACTTCCGGAGCCATCACCAGGTCGATCGTATAGCCATCGGGGCCGACGGTCGGCGTCACGTTCAGGATCACGCCGGTCTCGCGGGTTTCAAAGGTGCCCGGCGTCACGACCGGCGACATGGTCACGTTGCCGTCGGAATTCATGGTCGGCTGGGTCACGTCGAATTCGGTCGGGTAGATGATTTCCTTGACGACCTGGATCTGGGCGTTGACGCCGCTGCGGGTGGTCACGCGCGGAGCCGACAGCAGATCCGTGCCGCCGTGCTGCGAAAGGGCCTGCAAGACCAGCGTCACTTCCGGATTCGTCAGCACGCTCGACGCGCTGAGAATGCCGCCCAGCATGGTTTGGTTGGCGGTCTGGGTGATGGCGGAAGCCGGCTCGATATTCAGATTGCCGGTATTGTAACTGAAGAACCGGTTCCCCTGGGTGAGACCGTTGTTGTTGGCATTGACCTGCATCCGCTGGCCGGAACCATCGTTCTTGGTGGCAAACTCATAGTTATCGTTGAGAATCCATTGCAGGCCGAGTTCTTCGAGATCGTCCTGGTTCACTTCGATGAAGCGGGCTTCGATTTCAACCTGGTTGGGCACCACGTTCAACTGCTGCAGGATGCGCTCAAAAGTTTCGAGGTTGTCGGCCGTATTGGCCACAATCAGCTGGCTGATGCTGGAATTATATGTAATTGATGCGCCGGCCGGGAATTTCACGCCCGTCTTTTCGAAGAAATCCTTCACATCGGACTTGGTGATGTTGACGCGGTCGCCCATGGAGGTGAATTCGGCGCTCTGCCGCTCTTCGGCCGTCGGCCCCTGGCGTTCCACAACCACATCAATAAAGGACGGCTGCACCGGATACATCCGGGTGATGATATTGCCGATGGGGGCATCGATCGGCGTGATGATCACGGCCGAATCCTCGATGCGGTACTTCAGCCCCGCCACTTCCGTGATGTACTTGATGGCGTCCAGCATGCTGATGCGGCGCAGATTGAGCGTGATATCACGCACATTGGGCGAGCCGACGCTTGTCGGCATTTCCGTGGTCATGTCGCCGCCGAAACCCCAGTCATCCGCCGGGGCCGCCTCCGCACCCGGGGCCGGAGCGGCGACCGGGGCCGGAGCGGCCGAAGCGCCGCCGGACTGCCCGAGATTCAGGATGATGTTGACGCCTTCCTTGTCGGGATCGGCGGCCATGCTGGCCTCCACCAGGAAATTCACCACATCGTTGATGTTCGCCTGCCGGAATTCCACGGCCGGAATGATGATCTTCTTCATCTTTTCCTGGAGGTTGAACGAACCCGGCTTGGTATCCACGCCATTGTGCTGGCTGTCTTTTTCAGGCATTTCAATCGCCGCCCGGACCGGCGGGCTCCAGCTGCGGCGGACATCCGTCATCATGCCCTGCACCCGGGCGTCGCGCTCATAGGTTGCCGTGTTGAACTTTTCTTCCTCGATCTTCCGGAGATAGCGCATGGCGCTCTTGTGATAGGGATCCCGCTTCAGGATCTGTTCGAAGCCAGCGGAGGCGCGATCATAATCCTTGAGCATGTACCACTGGCGGGCTTCATCATAAAGCTGCTCGATGCTCTTCGCCTTCTCCACCGTTTCCGGACGGTTGGCAGGCGCCTTGGGCGCCGCCGCGATCGCTTCCAGCTTCTTCAGTTTCTTGTCCAGAGCCTGCGCACCACGATGCGACGGATCGTTCTTCAAGGCGGAATCCACGAGCTTGCGGGCATCCTCGAGACGCTCGTTCTTCTGCACCAGGCCATGCGCCCGCAGATACTGGGCTTCCGCCAAACCCTTCACAATCTGGTCATGCACGGCGGCGTTCTGGGGCCGATCCGGGAGC
Organism: uncultured Verrucomicrobiota bacterium; assembly: GCA_964567795.1. Lineage (GTDB taxonomy): Bacteria > Verrucomicrobiota > Kiritimatiellia > CAIQIC01 > Lenti-01 > Lenti-01. Next base: position 25,155 of record CAZMOR010000222.1, on the reverse strand, counting down.
TGCGCCAGCGCCGTGATCAGATTGGTTTCGGCAACGGCATAATCGCCCTTGCTCAAAGCCGCAAAACCCGCATCCGAAGCCTTCAGCGCTTCCACTTCGGCGGCTTGCCGGCGAACTTCCTCCTGCTGGGCGGTTTCCTTGGCCAACTTCTTCATTTCCTTGGCATCCAGCTTCTCTTCCGCGGCGCCTTTTTTCTTCGTCGATTCCGCAGCCGCCACCGTGCCGGCCGAGGTAAAATCGGCGGTTGTGTCTTCCGCCGGAGTTGCCTCGGTCATGGCCGGAGCCGGTTCCGCAACAGCCGCTTCTTCGGCCGGGGCCGCCGGCGCCGCTTCCGCGGCGGGAGCTTCCGTGGCAAACAAATCCCCGAGCATATCGTCGGCCGCCGCCGCCGGTTCAACCGCCGCGGGCGCGGCTTCTGCCGCCGGCGCCGCTTGCTCTTCCGCCGCGGGCACGGCGGCCTCTTGCACCACCGGGGCCGCTTCGGCCGCCGGAGCCAGATCCGCAAACGGATCCGCTGCAACTTCAGCCGCCGGGGCTTCTTCGGCCGGAGGCGCAACTTCCTCGGCCACCGGAGCGGTCTCTACCGGAGCCTCTTCAACCGGGGCCGCTTCAACCGGAGCCGCGGTTTCCACCGGAGCTGCCGCTTCGACCGGGGCTGCTTCCGCGGGCGCGGATTCCATTGTTGCAACTTCCGCCGGAACCGCCGTCGGGGCTTCCTCGATCGGAGCTGCTTCGGTTGCAACCGGCTCTGCAACAGGAGCCGCTTCAACCGGAGCCGCGGCCTCGGCCGGAGCTGCGGTTTCAGCCGGCGCCGCTACGGCGGCAGCATCCGCCGCGGGGGCAGATGTTGTACCCGCATCACCCAAGAGGGCGTCCAGGTCAAGATTGTCTTCCTGGGCAAACGCCATATTGCCGATCAAGAGAGACACCGCCATTGCTGCAACCATGCACCATTTCATCTGGGACTCCTCCTTGGAACTGAAACGAGGACGAAGTTGCTTCCTCGTCCCACCCAACATCTGCTTGTTAATTTGCATCATTAATAAATCACCACGCCGCATCGGCTGCCGTAGCCGGAGCCGCCGGACTCGGTTGTGCTGTCATGGCCGCCTTTTCTTCGGGGCTCCAAAAGAGAACGGTCACTTTTTCACCGGTTATCGTGTTTTGAATTACTACATTCTCGCGGCGGATGTCAACGACCTTGTATTCCTTGCCGCGGAGCGGAAATACATCATTCAAACGTTTGGGCGGCTTCACGGGCTGGCGGTCGATCAAATTGACGAAAAGAATGGCCAGTTCCTGTTCCGTAACCGGCTTGCCTTTGACCAGCCGGACGGAGCGCTGATCCGACTGCCGGATCATCATCAAGGTCTCGCCGTCCTGGCCGGCCGGATCGTACTGGGCGACTTTATACCCCAGCACGACGTCGCCGGGTTTCACGAAATAGGTGCGCTCCAGCGTTTGCAGATTCAACTGAAAACGGATGCTGCCATCGCCGAAGGTGGAGGTGCTGACAAACCGGAGGTAGAAAGGCACCGCTCGGATCGCCGCCACGCGCAGTTTGACAATGGGATCCGGGAAGGATTCGGGATTCTTCGGATCCGTCTGGCCGCTAAGCTCTTCGCGGTTGGTGAATCCGTCACGATCAAGATCCCCCTCGGCATCTGCGGGATTCCGCGGATCCAGCCCCAGGTTCAACTCGACTTTGTCGTAGATCCCGTCGTTGTCGGTATCCAAGGTATCTTGGTTGATAACCGCCGGTTGCTGCGCCAGGCAGAACGGACATTCCAAGGCATTGTACGGTATCGGCTTGCCGCATTTGACACAAGCCACCCGCAATTCACTGACCATGCTGTGATTTCCCACCGTAAGCGCATTGGTTGATTCCGCGCGGGCAGTCGCCAGAACGGTATCAAACGGGACCGTGTCCTTGAGGGATACGGGCATGCCTTTCCAATCGATCCGGGCAAGGCCGGGCTTGGAGCTGTCCTTATCCGCTTGAATCCGCTGCAACAGCAACACGCTGGAAATCAAGAGGGCCAACAGGGCGATCAGCAGGACCACCTTTTCATAGTGATCCCGGATCCAATCGTTTTTTCCTCGGGGTGCCTGGCTCACGGATTCTCCTCCCCTTGCGCAACATCGGTGGCAGTTTCAGTAAAGTGATAGAAATCCAGTTCCAGGACAACGGTTGGCTGTTCCCGCCCGGCCACCACCCGCAGGTCCCGCGGCAAAATGGGTGCTTCCGTTTGGGTACCGGCCGTCGCCGTTCCCGGCGCCGTCCAGACGCCGGCGGCGGCGGCGGCGGATTGAGCCTCGGGCGCCGCAGGCGCCGCCGTGAGCGCCGGAGCGGTCATGACCGGCTTCGCCGGATTGGTGATGTCCATTTTGGTCACCACCACGAACGGGGCATCTTGGGCCAGGCGTCCCAGGACTTTCCACGTCGCCTCATCCTGGGCCTTGTAGGTCAAAACGTAATGTTCCTTCGAGAACAGGCCCAGCGGGTCCACGACCAAATCCATATTTTGCACAGGCGCCGCCACGTCCATGCGGCCCCGGGTCGGACGCTGGTTGTAGCCCTCGTCCACGGGCGCGGCCTGGGCATCCTTCTCAAAAACCGTCCGGTCCACCGCAACCAATTCGCTGATGCCGGCATCGTACAGGATCTCGCACAAGACCGCAACCGAGCGGAACTGGTCCACGAGGCGCCCCATCTCTTCATCCGTTGGAATATTGCCCTCGGCATACCGCTGGAATCCGAACGCGAAATTGGGCGGCAGCACCACGGATTTCTTGTGGGCGTCATCCACCAGCATGCGCAGCTTCTCTTCCGCCAGCTGGCGGAAACGGTCGCGCGTGACGGTTTCGGTGGTCAACTGGCCTTTTTTCATCGCGTTCTTCAGGCCATCCAAATATTCCTGATAGATGGCCAGTTGCTTGCGCATGGCTTGCACATTGGCGTCGGATGGAAACACCGACCGGTTGGTCAGCCGTTGCAACTGATTTTGGACGTTGCCCAGGCTGGTGAAGCCACTGTCGTAGCGCGCCTGTGCCCGGAACAGCAGATAGAATAAGGCGATGGCCAGCAGCAAAACGGCCCCGCCTCCGGCCAGCAGTGGGATGTGCTTGCGGTTCATAGTTCCTGCGGCTCCTTCAAGACGGCCAGAATTTTGAATTCCAAGGTTGGCGAATCCGCCCGGGCCGGCGGTTGCCAAATAATCTCGGTCTTTTCAGAAAACCACGGGGCTTCACGAAGCTGGTCGCGATACTTGGCCACGGCTTCGCTCTTGACCTTGTCTTGATAGGCCATGCCTTCGATTTCAACGCCCGCCATGAGGTTGTTCGGAGCCGCGGGAGCCGCCGCCGGATCCTGTCCCTCCGGAGTGCTTCCCGGCAGCACGGCCAGGGGATGCACGCGGGTCAACCACATGCCGTCGGGCAGCGGCGCGCTGATCGATCCCAGCAGGCTCCGCCATGCACCCCGCCGCCCCTCCAGCGCGGTCAACCGGCCGATCTTGCCCTCCACGTCGGTCACGGAGTCTTCGACCACCTTCAGCTGCTGCTCGATGCCGGACAGTTCGTTGACGCGCGCTTCGATCCGGGAGCGGATGCCGTCCGCGACATTTGTCATGCGGGAATAGAAGGAAATCCAGACCGCCAGCGTGAGCAACAGCGCCCCGGCCGCCATGGCGAATACCGGCTGCTTGCGCTTGAATTTCTTTTCTTCCTCCGCTTTCGGCGGAAGCAGGTTGATCTCGATCGGGCAGGTGTGCAGCTGCCGCAGGGCCAACCCCACCAGCTGCCCCATTTCGCACGCGTGCGCCCCGACCTGGTCGGCGGGAATCTGCTCCGCCACCGCCACGTTGTTGTACGGATTGAAGTAATCCGTCTCGACGTTCAGCTTTTCCTTCAGGAACGTGTCCGTGTAGGGAATCACGGAACTGCCGCCGGTCAGCAGCAGCAGCGACGGCTGCTGGCCGCCCTGCTGGCTGCGGTAGAAGTTGATCGAACGGTTGAGCTCCTGATGCAGGCGCGTCATCATGCTGCGGACGCTCTTGGAGACCTTGTCCACCGTCTCGCTCTGCGGCCCCTCGTAGGCACCGCCGAACGCCACGTAGGCGTGGGCTTTCTTCATCGCCTCGGCATCGTCGAACGAGATGCTGAACTCGTTCATGATCGCCTGGGTGATCTGGTTGCCCGCCACGGGCACGCTGCGGCTGAACACCCGGCCCGCCTCGATGAAAATCAGGTCGGTCGAACGTGCGCCGATGTCCACCACGAGCGTGCACGGCGGCAGGTTGTCGTAGTTGTAGCGCACGGCGTTGTAGAGAGCCATCGGCGCCACGTCCACCAGGTTCGGCGTCAGCCCCGTGAACCGCACGCAATCGGTGAGGCTCGCGATGATGTCGGACTTGATCGCGGCCAGCATCACGTCCACGTCGCCGTTGTTGCCGCTGATGAGCTGGTAGTCCCACACCACTTCGTTCATCGGGAACGGCACGTTCTGCTGGGCCTCGTACTGGATGATCTGGTAGACCTTCTCCGGCTCCACCGGCGGCAGCTTCACGAAGCGCGAAAACACCGCATGGCCCGAAATCGACACCTGCACCGGACCGGGCTTGCAGCCCGATTCCCGGATCAGGTCGTGGATGGTGGTGATGATGTACTGCGAGCGGTCCGCGTCGCTCTGGGGATCCACGCCGAGTTCGCTCACGGCGTAGCGGGTCATCTCCAGCCCGCCTTTCACATCCACAAACTCGGCCAGCTTGAGGCTGTGCGATCCGATGTCCAGTGTCAGTATGGGCTTCTTGGCCATGGAACAGGTTCCTTGTTGGCGGGGTTACCGCGCCGCGGTGGCGGCCGGCTTGATCGCCTCGTACATGTCGTAGTCAATGTAGGCAAACGGGGTCTGCGAACGGTTCAGCAGCACGCCATCCACGGGGCTGAAGCGGTCCCACCAGTTCGGCGTCTGTGCGGTGGATTCCGTCGCCACCACCGCGCCCTTGGCCTTGACGACCACGGCCACCTGCTCCACCCGGCCCAGCCGGGCCAGCGTGTGCGGATGCAGGAACATGTCGCTGTAATGCCGGCCTTTGGCCACGTTCACATACGTGACGGTGCCGCGGAACATCGTCTCCGCGCCCTTGTTGCTCTGGTCTTTCATGTAAACGTAATAGGTGAATTCCAGCTCGTCGATCCACTCCGGCGCGGTGTCGTATTCCACCAGCACGCGCCACCAGTCCGGCTGCTGGGCCGAAGCCTGGCCCTGCACCGCCGTGCGGAAAACCGGCGTCTTGGTGCTCGGCACCGGCGCCATCTTCCGGATGCGCAGAATGTCGCCGCCGGCGCCGGCGGACGGGGCCGGCGGAATGGCGGAAGCCATTTGCGCCATAACCGTCCCGGCCATCAGCCACAGCGCAGCAAACAGAGCAATCCCCAGCAGAACCCGGGTTCGAATTGAACGCTTCATTTTTCCTGCCTCCTGCACACCAAGATTGTGCCGCCCAAACCGTCATGGCCTGTCTGCACAATTTTCAGAAGTATAGGCGTTCACGGCGTTTTCCGTCAACGTCATTTCCTATTGCCCCGCAAAATAGTCGGCATGGCCGGAGGTGAAACGTTTTCAGGCCAGGCGGTTGAAAATCCGCGCCCGCGGACGATGCGCCAGCATCGCACTCGTGCTCATCTCCGGCTCCAGCATGTCCGAATCCGTCACCGTGACGCCGATGCGCTGCGCTTGGGACCATTCACAGATCTTCCGGCTCAGGCTCATGTCCGGACAGGACGGATAGCCCGGACCAAACCGCGCACCCGTTTTTCCGCCGAACGGCTCCAGCATCTTCCGGTGCGCCCATTCGGCCACCGCATCGGCATATTCTGCCGCAAAACCCGTCCAGAAAAAGTATTCTTGGTACTCCCCGTCCGCCTGCAGCCGGGCCATCTCCGCGGACGCCGCCGGATTGCCCACGGTCACCGTGAAACATCCAAGTATATCCCCTTGCGCCGCATAGAAATCTGGAATGCACAGTTTTTCGCCAATCTGCTGCCGCGGAAACCCCTGCACCACGGGTTTTCCCCCGCCATGGGGATAGATGATCAAGGTGTCGCCTTCGGGTTTGCAGGTGTGCCAGGCCACTGCGGCCCGCGGCACAAACAGCCGCCGTTTCATGTTTTCCTTCATCAGGCGCTCAAAGTGCCCTTGGGCTTCGCCTTCCAGGATCTGCCGGTACTCCCCTTCCGAAAGATTTCCTTTCTTATACCCCCACCGGCCCACCAGCAGCGACATCCGCTCGATGAACGGATTCACTTCCTCCATGGGCGGTTCCCATACCTGCGCGCCCCGGAACGGCGGTGTCAACGGCGCATCCTGGACTGGTGCGGAATTCATGGTGTCACTTTCCGGCCGGCGGCGGCGAGCGCCGGATCGTCCCCGTTTCCTTCAGTTCGCGGAACAAGGTCAGGCTGTCGAACGCATCCTTGCAATAGCGCACCGGCCCCGAATAGACCGGCTGGCAGTCGTTGATCACGAAGTTTTCCGTCAGGGCCGCGCCGCCCAGCAGCACCGGCAGGCGCACGCCCGCGGCTTCCAGCGCTTTCAGGTTTTCGCGCATCACCTGCACTGATTTCACCAGCAGGCCGCTCATGCCCAGCACGTCGGCCTGGGACTCGCGCACGGCCGCCAGCATTTTCTCCACCGGCACCTTCACGCCGAGGTTCACCACCTGGTAGCCGTTGTTCGACAGGATGATGTCCACCAGGTTCTTGCCGATGTCGTGCACGTCCCCTGCCACGGTTCCGATCACCATCTTGCCCGAGGCGCCGCCCTGCCCCGCCTTCAGGTGCGGCTTGATCAGATCCACGGCCTTTTTCATCACCTCGGCCGACTTCAGCACGAACGGCAGCTGCAGCACGCCGTCGTTGAACAGCCGCCCCACTTCCTTCATGGCCGGAATCAGGTGCCCGTTGAGGATGTCCTCCGCCGCCATCTTCGCCAGCAGCGCCGGAATCGACGTTTCCAGCAGCGCCGCCTTGCCCTTGATCAAGGCCGCGGCGACCTGCTCCTCCGGCGTTTGTACCGCCGCGGCGGCACCGGCCTCGGCTTCCGGCCCCGCCGCCTCGAAATGCTGGATGAATTTCTCCAGCGGATCGCCGTCGGCCGTCTCGTTGTCCAGCAGCTTCTCCGCCAGCCGCACGGCCGCGGGCGCGAGATCCGTCAGCGGCACCAAGGTCGAGGTGTTGATGATGCACGCATCGAGTCCCGCTTTCACGCAGCGGTCCAGGAACACCGTGTTGAGCACCTTGCGCGCCGGCGGCTTCAGCCCGAAGGAGATGTTCGAGAGCCCCAGCAGCGTGCGCACGCCCGGCAGTTCCGCCTGGATGCGCCGGATCGCCGCGAGGGTCTCCTTGGCCGCGTCACGCAGCGCGCCGTCGCCGCTGCACACTGTGAACGTCAGCGCATCGATCAGCAGGTCGCCGCGCCGCAGTCCGCGCTGCTCGCAGAAGGCGACCAGCCGTTTTGCGATCTCCAGCTTGCGGTCGGCGGTCATCGCCATGCCGGTTTCGTCGATGGTCAGCGCCACCAGTCCGGCGCCAAAGCGGCGCGCCAGCGCCACCAGCTTTTCCGCCTTCTCTTCGCCGGCCTCGAAATTGATCGAATTCACCAGCATCCGCCCGCCGTAGAGTTTCAGCGCGGCCTCGATCACGTCGAGCTGCGTGCTGTCCACCATCAGCGGCAGGCGGCATTCGCGCGCCGCGCGCGCCACCAGCGCGGTCATGTCGGCGGTCTCGTTGCGCCCGGCATAGGCCACGCTCAGGTCCAGGACGTGCGCCACGCCCTCGTCCTGCTCCACCAGCAGGTCGAACGCGGTGTCCAGCCGCTCGGCCAGCAGCGCTTCGCGGAATTTCTTCGAGCCGGTCGCATTCGCGCGTTCGCCCACGTACAGCGGGCGCGGCTCCTGCGTCAGGTCCATCGGCGCGAACAGGCTGCTCACCTGCTCCGGCGGCCGCACCGGCCGCGGCGCCGGCGCGGGCGCCGCGCCCAGCGCCTGCCGCAGGTCGCGGATGTGGTCCGGCGTCGTACCGCAGCATCCGCCCGCCACGTTCAGCCCCAGTTCCTTCACCACCGGCGCGAACACGTGCGCGAACGCCGCGGGCCCCAGTGGATAATTCACCTGCCCGTTCACCAGCGCCGGCAGGCCCGCGTTCGGCATGCAGCCGATCCCGCCGCGCCACAGCTTCGCGAGCGCCTCCAGGTGGCGCCGCATCGCCTCCGGCCCCGTCGCGCAGTTCAGCCCCAGCACGTCGATCGGATACGGCTCCAGCGCCGCCATCACCGCCCAAATCGAAGACCCCACCAGCAGCGTCCCGGTCGTTTCCACCGTCACGGACACATACAGCAGCTTGTCGCTGCGCGGTCCAAGCACCTGCATCGCCGCGGCCACCGCCGCCTTGATCTGCAGCAGGTCCTGGCAGGTTTCGACAATGAGCCCGTCCGCGCCGCCGGCGATCAGCCCGCCCATCTGTTCCTGGTAGCCGCCGTACAAGTCATCGAAAGGGACCTGCCCCAGTGTCGCCAGCCGCGTGCCCGGCCCCACCGACCCCAGCACGAACCGCGGCCGGCCGTCTTTTTTCGCCGCCGCATCCGCCGCGCCGCGCGCGATCTGCGCCGCCGCGCGCGAAATCTCCCGCGCCCGGGCCGCCAGCCCGTATTCCCCCAGCGTAAGCGGCGACGCCCCGAAGCTGTTGGTCTCGACCGCATCGCTGCCCGCCGCGAAATAGGCCGCATGGATGTCGCCGATGATCTCCGGCGCCGACAGGTTCAGCCACTCGTTGCAACCTTCGTATTCGCCCCACGCCGCAGCCCCGGGATGGCGCCCCTGGATCTGGGTGCCCATCGCCCCGTCCACCAGGAGCAGGTTCTTCTTCAAAAAATCTTTTATGGCCATGACGCGGTGCCTTTCCGTTGATCGGAATTTTCACTGTACACGGCCCGCGCCGCGTCCTCAACGGGAAACCGCGCCGCCGTTCGCGGGCAGGAACCCCGGCGCGCGGTAGCGCCGGAAGTTCTTCGTGTAGCTCGACCGGAAGAATCGGCGCAGCGCCGTTCGCTTTTCCAGCCATTGGAGCAGCGTGTCCACCAGCGTCAGCTGCAGCAGCATCAGCACCACGTAGATCGCCAGCGCCCACAGCACGGCCAGCCCGTAGCCCCGGATGCCCGGCAGCGGCACCACCTGCCGGTACAACCAGTCGGCCCAGAAGAACCACCACACCGTCAGCGCCAGGTTCAGCCCCAGGTGGATGGCCAGCCGCGGCACCGAAACCTGGATGGCCCGCACCGGGCACAGGTTGATGCACCGGTAGCAACCCGCGCAGCCCGCGCCCCAGTGCGGCCGCGCCGGCGCGCCCGCCATGTGGATCGCCCGCACCGGGCACGCCGCCGCGCATTGGCCGCAGCCCGTGCACGTGTCATCCACTGCGAAAAACTTGCCCATGAAGCGGCGCCCCACCCGCCGGAACAGCCACGCGACCGGCTTCGACCACAACTGGTGTCTCCACGCGCAATGGAACCGCTCGGGCTGTGCCGACAGGCAGCTGCGAATGAACTTCTGGACCGCCTCGTCGCCCTTCGCCAAGGCCGCCGCGAGTTCCTCGCCCTGCGGCGGATTCCCCGCCAGCGTCCAGTTGTCGGGATAGACCGCCTCGCCGCTGGCCACGACGGCGTAGCCGCGGCGGCGCAGCACGTGCTCCATTTCGCCCACGCCCTGCGCGCTGAATCCGCCGCAGGTCGCGAACACCGCCGCGCGCGCGCCCCTGGCCTTGGGCAGCCGCCGGGCATAATCCAGCACGAAATGCGGCGCCGCCCACGCCCAGATCGGAAACGCCACCACCGTCAGGTCCGGGATCTCGCTGCCCGGTTTCGCCGCGCCGTCGATGGCCGGTTGCGCCACTTCATAGCCGGCCGCCTGGAGTTGGACGCCGAGGGCCTGCACCGCCCGCGCCGTGTTGCCCGTGCCCGAAAAATAATGGAGGATGGCTTTCATGGCGCCGCATTCTAGCAGGACTTCGCGCCAAAGCCAGCCTCCCCCATGCGGGGGCTCGCGGCTCAGGTCTCCATTCCTACTCTTTATCGTGATGTAATTCCTCATCCACCCTTTTGAATTCTGACTCCTGAATTCTGAATACTCGCCGCCGTGGCGGCGAAAACGCCGCGAAAGTGCCGTTTTTGGGCTTTTTCGCGATGTTTCAGGCCGCACCCCCCCCCTGTCCGGATTCCGCCCGGTTGACGCCCCCCACCCCCCCAGCCTATCTTCTCCATGCCATCCCCAACCCTGACCAGCCCATGAAAAAGATCTATGCCCTGCTCGCGCTCCTGCTGCTGCCGCTCGCCGCGGCCGCGCAAACGGACAAGTTGTGCTTCGTGCAATTCATCCACCCCGGCAGCGAGCATGAACCCGATTCGAAGGCCGGACGCTCCTGGAACACCGAACCGCACCGGCGCAAATTCCTGCTCCAGCCGGGCCGCTACCTCACCGCGCTCCAGGCCAAACCGGTGGCCGCCGACCTCGTGTTCTGGGGCGAGTACGAACCGCCCACCCGCCTTGAGCAAACCTACCTCGATCCCGTTTTCGACGGCCCGCGTTATCTCTTTGTGCCCGCGCCCGTCCCGTTCCACCGCAACACGCCGCCCCTGATGAACACCGACCCCTTCGTGTTCGGCGACCGGTTCTTCTACAGCATCTGCAAACAGAACAACAAAAACGGCCCCACCGCCATGCAGCGCCTCGCGCGCGGTTCGGTCATCCTTTTCGGCTCCGGCCAGCACCGCTCGCAGTTCGCCGTGGACACCGTCTTCGTCGTCGCCGACTACGTGGACTGGAATCTCGCCAACTACCGCGAGAAACTCAAGGACGTGGTGCCGCCCGAATATTTCCACGCCACGCTCGAACCCATCGCCTACGAAATGAAGGTGCGCGACCTCTCGCCGTCGCAGACGTTCCGCCTTTATCTCGGCGCCACACCGGAAAAGCCGTGCAACGGCATGTTCAGCTTCTTCCCCTGCCTGCCCGCCAAGGACGGCCGCGACAAGGGCTTTGCCCGGCCCGTCCTCCGCCGCGAAGGAATCATCACCGACAACCTGACCCAGGGCCAGCGGCTGAATCCCCAGCCGAACGCCGCCGCCGTCCAGGCGCTCTGGACCGACGTCGTGCGTCAGGTGCTGGCGCAGGGGCTGGACCTCGGCGTCCACGCCGACCTGCCCAAGTTGAAAAACCCCCGCCTGCCCGCCGCGCGCTGATCAGCGCGGCGTGAAGGCATTCCGTCCTTCAAAGCGCTTGGTGCCGTTGACATAGCTGTAGTATTTCCGGCACTCGCAGCCCAGGTACTCGATATCGACCGGCGTGAATATCCGCCGCGCCTCGGGCCAGTACTGCGGCTGCAGTTCGATCATCCGCCGCATCGTGGCCGCGTGATCCGGCAGGCCGAGGTGCCGCTGCAGCAAATCCAAATACGGCGCCGACCCGATGCCCGTCGGCACCGGACTGTCCGGCCGGATCAGGTCCGGCCGGAACCAGGAAACATCGATCACCGCCATGAAGACCGGAAAATCGTTGCTCATCCGGAACTGCGCGTGGATCGCCTGCACCGCCGCCACCGCGTTCCCCGCGGCGCCGCGAATACATTTCTCCAGAAAGTCCAAGCAGCGCGGGAACAGGTCCACGGCGGCCTCGAGGCGATCGTAGGTTTGGCCCGCCCACGTCACCGGTCCGACGGGATAGGCTTCCGAACACCACGGCGGCGGCGCTTCGTGCAGCAGGAATTTCCGCAACATTTCCGGCTTCCGCAGCCCGGCCGGGTCCAGCCGGTCCAGCGTGGGCTGCTGGTTGCACCAGCGCGCGAAAAACAACGCATGCAGCAGCTCCGACACCGCTGGCCCCGCCCGGCGCACGAACCGGATCACGGCCTGCGAACCCCGGTCATCTTCGCGAAACACGTTCAAGAACCGCCCGCGCTGGAAAATGGGATCCTCCGACCAGGGTGGCGGTTCGCCGCGCGCCCGCTTCTCCCGAATGCGCTCGCGTTCGCGGCACCAGTCGAAGAACGCCTGGACGGGATCGTCCAGCTTCAGTCCTTTCAACGCCTCGCCGTAGGGATTTGCGGCCGGATTCATGGACAGACATGGTGGCATGCCCCGGCTCCGGTCTCAAGATTCATTGCGCTCCGGGATTGCATTCCGGGCGTCACCTCGCATAACCTCCCGCCCCTTGAATCATTCCAGCCTGCGAGGTTTGCCATGTCCTGTCCGGTCAGTCCCACCATCTTCAGCGCGCCACTCTCAAAGGAGTTCGGCGCCAACATCTATCTCAAGCCCGAAATCTTCTCCGTCACGAAGTCCTACAAGGACCGCATCGGACCGGCCGCCGTCGCCGAAGCCATCCAGGCCGGCGCGAAAAAAGTCGTCGTGACCTCCAGCGGCAACCAGGGCCTCGCCATCGCCCACGCGGCCCAGGCCGCCGGCATCCCCTGCCTAGTTCTTGCCGTGCGGGACATCCTTCCGGCCTACAAGCAGCAGCTCCAGCGCCTCGGAGCGCAGCTGGAACTCGTGCCCGACATGAAAGTCCGCTCCGTCCGGCTCCATGAACGCGAGGCCGAAGGCTGGTTCGCGCTGTCCGTCATTCCCGAGGACCGCGGCCGGCGCGTGCAACCGGGCAAGCGCGGCTATGCCGCCATCGCCCGCGAAATCGTGGAGGCCCTCGGCCGGGCGCCGGATTTCCTGATCCTGCCGGCCTGCTTCGGTGATGGCAGCACCGGCATCCTGCGGGGATTCCGCGAACTCGCCGCCGAACGCGGCACCGGCATTCCCCGGTTCGTCATGCTCCGCGCCACCTATGCCGAGGAGGTCGCCTTTTCCATCACGTCGGACATCACCACCCCGGAAATCGCCGCCGCCCTTGAAGCCACGCAGGGCATCTCCATGTATTTCACCAACGAGGAGTTCCTGGAGGCGCAGCGCCTCGGCCGTCGGGAAGGTCTCGACCTCGAAACCGCCGCCGCCGCCCCGTTCCTCGGCCTGCGGAAACTCGCCGCCCAACCCGGCCTGCCTCCCGGCAGCGACGTCGTGCTGCTCCTGACCGCCGTCAACCGGTCGTTCTGACTTCCGCCGCAGAGTCTCAAGCCGCACGCCCCCGCATGGGGGGAAAAGCGGTTCGGCGGAAAACCGGTTCAGGCCTTGCCTTCCGCACCGGCGGTTTGCCATACTTCATTTTTCGCATGATTAACCGCCTGTCCATCCGCGGATTCTGCGCGACGGCCCTGCTGCTCGGGGCCGCCGGTTGCACCACCCCGGTGCCGCTGGCCCAGTCGCCGTTGACCCAGGACGGCGTGGATCAATTCCTCGCTGCCGGGCGCGATCCGCGCGTCTTCGGCATCACCACCTACCAGGACCCCGGCGGCCCCCGCTTCGAGTTCGCCAACCGGCCGCATCCGGACCAGAGCGCCCGGCGGGATTTCATTTCGCCGAAAAACACGAAGTTCCCGGTGATCGAAGCCCAGAGCGCCATCACGGATATTTTCCCGATGCTGGTGGACACCTCCGCGCGCCAGACCTGGGGCGCGATGTCTTCCGCAAAAGGCCTCGAGTACCGCGTGTTTGCGCCGCCCACGGGGGAATACGCCGACCACGTCATCGCGGAAATCCCCGGCTATGCAGGCGTGGGCAACAAGCTCATCCTCGATGAACTCCACATTGAATCCCCGATCTACTACCTGGCGCCGGCCCGCGGCATGCTGGGCGCCCTCAGTCGCATCGCCGGCACCCCGGGCCTGGCCCCCGCCGCGCAGCAGGCGCGCGAAAAATTCGCCCGGCGCATCCCCGTCGTGATGGGCGCGGCCATGCTCCGCAATTTTGCGTGCGTGCGTTTCGATTTTCCGGCGCGCGCGGTGATGTTCTCCACCACCCGCGCCTACAAGCCGGCCAACGCCTCCGCCGTGGTCGCCAACCTGCCGATGCTGGACTGGCGCGGCCGCCCAGCCGTGCAGGCGGTTCTCGGCGGCCAGCCGGTCACCCTGGTGCTCGACACCGCCGGCGAATTCGACCTTTCCCTGCCGGCCGACGCCCCTGCGACCGACGGCCCGCTCGCCCTGGGCGATCTGGAGTTCGATGATGTCCGCGTGAACTTCCATGGCGAACTGGACCTGCCCGAGAAATTCCCCGCGCGCCTCGGTCTCGGCCTCCTCTCCCGCTATGCGGTCACGCTCGACTTCAAGAACCGGCGCGTCTGGTTCGAAGACCCCTCCCGCCCCGCGGCGGAAACCGCCCCTGCCGACACCGATGAAAATCCCCAACCGGTCCAATACCGAGGAGTAAGCCCATGACCATTGCCCCCCAAGCCAAATCGGAATGGAAAGACGCGCATGTTCATCCACCCGGATTCCGCGCCCGCCGCGGCCTCAACTGGTTCACCGTCGGCCTGCTCTATTCGATGTACTACATGTGCCGCTACAACTTCCGCTTCGCCGGCCCCGGCATGCGCGAGGAGTTCGGTTTCGGCGCCGAGCAGATCGCCGACCTGGCGGCCTGGTTCTCGCTCGCCTACGGCACCGGCCAGCTCATCAACGGCCTGTTCAGCGACCGCATCGGCGGCCGGGCGACGATGCTCATCGGCGCCATCGGCACGATTATCCTCAACCTGGTCATCGGCTTCTCGCCCTGGACGTCGAGTTTCTCGGCGTTCGCGGTGATGTGGATGATCAACGGCTACATCCAGGCCGCCGGCGCCCCCGGCATGGTCAAGACCAACGCCGCCTGGTTCAACCGCGACGAGCGCGGCGTCTTCGCCGGCATCTTCGGTTTCATGATCCAGTCCGGCCAGACCATGATCAGCCTGCTGGCGCCGGTCATCCTCAACGGCTTTACCTTCCTCGCCTTCGTGGTCGGCCCCGGCCAGTGGCGCATGCTGTTCTGCATCCCGCCGATCTTCGTCGGCCTGGTCGCGGTCGCGTTCTACTTCCTCGCCGCCCCCGCGCCCGACGAGGCCGGCTATCCCAAGACCATCCATGACGACGTGGACAATTCCGCCGGCACCACGGTGAAGGTGTGGGAGTCGTTCAAGTTCGTCTTTTCGAACCCCTTGGTCTGGTTCTACGCCGTGGCCTACGCCTGCACCGGCGCCGTCCGCCATGCCTCCGACCAGCTTGCGCCGCTCTATTTCGAGGATGTCCTGGGCTTCAACATGAAGACCAACCTCCCCGAAATCGCCGTCGGCACGCTGGCGCTGATCCCGATGGTGGCGGTCGCCGGTTCGGTCTTCTCGGGCTGGATTTCCGACCGCTTCTTCCACGGCCGCCGCTATCCGGTCGCCATGGTCCTCTATTATGTCGAATCCGTCGTGATCGCCACCGCGGCCACCGTCATGGCGCTGCATCTGATCGGTCCCACCCACGCCGGCGTCCTCCTCGGCTGCCTGTTCCTGGTGCTCATCGCCATCACGGCCAACAGCACGCATTCCATCGTCGGCGCCGCCGCCCCGATGGACATTGGCGGCAAGAAAATGGCCGGCTTCGCCGCCGGCGTCATCGATTCCTTCCAGTATTACGGCGCGGCCATCGGCCTCTCCATCACCGGCCGCATGCTGGCGGTCTCCGACGGCAACTATGCCTACTGGTTCGGCATCATGACCTGCTTCGCCTTCTTCGGCGGCTGCGCGATGCTCGCCCTGCTTCTCCGCCAGAAAGGCCGCCAGGCCGCCAGCCGCGCCGTCATCGCCGCCATGGTCCTGCTGATTGTCGGGGCCGCGGCCATTGGTTTCCCCAAATACAAGCAGCAAAAAGCCGCCCATGAAATCCGGGTCGCGGCGGAAGAGGCCGCCGCCGCCGCCGAGGAAGCGGCCAATCCCACCGCCACCACCGTCACCACCCCCGCCAAATAACGGAGATCGCCCATGACTACTGATGCTGTTGTTGCCGTCTCGCCTCTCCAGCAGAAACTCAAGCAGTTCTGCGTCTGGATCGAAACCAAGTTCGAATGCCGCATCCCCCGCGCGGTTTTCGCCGTGCGCATGGCGCTGGCGTTCGTGGTATTTGGCGCGCTTCACTTCGCGCGTTCGTCCGGTTTCCTGGGCGTCCATTGGCTGCTGGATGTCGCTTCCTGGATCCTCTTCGGCTGGGCCGCCTTCTGGACCATTCTCCAGATCGTCCGCCGCTTCCATGATCTCGGCCGCACCGGCGGCCTCTTCTGGACCGTGGCCATCCCCTTCTGGGCCTCGTGGCGCATCGCCGATCTCTTCCATCTCACCGGCCGGCCGGATCGCTGGTGGGCCTGGATCCTGCTCGCCGCGTTCTGCCTCTGGTCGTTCTGGCTTACGTTCCAGCTCTTCCTGCGCGCCGGCACAGAAGGGCTTAACGGCTACGACGGGCGCGAGTTCTACAAGAACCTGGCCAACCCGTAGTTCCCCCGGAAAACAGGCGCCCGGCGTTTCCGCCGGGCGCTTTTTTCATGCCCTGTCCGCGGCCAACCGCGGCTTACAGCGCATTCAGCAGGTTTTGCAGTTCCTGCGGCACCGGCCGCGACCGCAACCGCTCGATCCGCGCCCGTTGCGACGCGAGAATCTCCTCGCGCAGCGGCCCCGGGGTGATCATCCGGTGCATCAGGCAGGCCAGTTCCTGCGGGCTGGCTTCGTCGAACATCACGCCCGCGCCGTCCATGGCTTCCGGCACGCCGCCGGTGTTCCGCGCCAGCACCGGTACGCCTTCGTACATCGCCTCCACCACCGGCAGGCAATAGCCTTCATGGCGGCTGGTGGTCGCGAACAGATCCGCCTGCTGGTAGTAGGAAATCAGCCCGCCGGGCGAGGCGTAGCGCACGAAACTCACGGACATCAGGTCGAGTTCCGCCGCAAACATCCGCAGCATCGCGAAATAGCGCGGGCATGTCCGCTCCGATCCGACCAGCAGCAGTTCGCTGCGCCGCTCGAGATGCTTGTGGTACCACGCAAAAGCCTCGATCAGTTCCTCCACGCTCTTGTTGGGCGCCATCCGCCCCACGAACAGGATCTTCTTCGACGGCGTGGCCAGCCCCTGCCGCACCACCGGATCCGGCGGCACGTCGAACGCGCTGGCGGAAAACACCAGCGGCAGCACCTGCACGTTTTTCGCCCCCAGCGCGGCCACTTCCGCCGCATTGTAGGCCGAATCCGCCCAAACGGCGTCCGCCTGCGCGGCGACCGCGCCCAGCTCCCGCCGCCCTTCCGCCAGCTGCCGCACCACGCGTTCGTCGAAACCCCGGAAGAATTCGGCGGGCGTGATGTTGTGGTAGATCATCACCTTGCGCGCCGAAGACCGCCGAAAGGCCTCCGTGGCCGGGCTCTGGATGGAATAATGGTAGATCAGCAGTTCCCCCGCCGCCGGCCGGTACTCCTCCAGCGGCTTGACCATGCGCCGCGATTCGGCCGTCGTCACTTCGATCGGCACGTAGATCTCCGAGGCGAACCCCATGGCGCGGAACTGGTCGCGAAGCGCCACGATCTCCAGCGAAATCGCGTCGCCGGTCACGAATCCGGCGGTCATCTGGTGGATGGCGGTGAATTTCACGGCGCCGGCTCCCCGGCCGCAGGCTTTTCCAGCCGGGCCAACCGGCGCTCCAGCTCCGCAATGCGCGCCTGCTGGAACTCCAGGGCGTTGATCGTCAGCTCATTCACCGTATTCTGCTGGTACGTGATCCGGTCGTGCTGATACCGCAGCAGCTTCCATAAAAATGTCTTCAACGCCACGGCTACCTTGCCGCGCAGGCCCGGACCGCGTGGAATGTAGTAGTCGGTGGTGCGGATCCCGTGCCGGATCCGCAGCAGATCGATGAACTTGCCAAGATAGTCCTGCCGCGGATCAGCCACCTTGAGCCGCAGCGCCGTGTGGTCCGGCGCCAGCGCCCCGATGCCGCCCGCCGCCTGCAGGCGCGCCGCTTCGGCAGACATGGCCTGTCCGAGGTCGCTGCTCCGGTCCTGCCCCGCTACGGTGATCTTCATGATCGTCCGGTCAGCGCCCGATGCTGCCTAGCCGGGTCTTCACGGCCTCCAGCTCGAACTCGGCGCCGTTGATCAGTTCGGCGAAGATTTCCTGCATCGGCTGGACCTTGTCCACCAGGCCGACGCTCTGCCCGGCCATGCACGAGCCGCGGTCCACATCGCCCTCGACGGCCGCCTTCCGCAGCCCGCCCATCCAGAAGCTCTCCACCTTGTACTGCGCCTCGGCGTGGCCGATCTGGCCCGCGTCCATCAGCTTGAGAAGCTCCAGCTGCAGCCGCCCGAATTCCTCGGTGGACTTGTTCTTCAGTGCGCGCACGGCCACGATCGGCAGGCGCTTGTCGTATTCCGGCGTGCTCATGGCTTCGCGCGCGCGGGCCTTCACGAACCGCTCCTTCAGCTTCGGATGCGCGTTGCACTCGTGGCTCATCACGAAGCGCGTGCCCATCTGGACGCCCGCGGCGCCCATCAGCAGCATGTGGGCGATCATCCGCCCTGTCGCGATGCCGCCGGCCACGAACACCGGCACGTTCGGCTTCTGGAACAGCACCTGCTGCAGCAGGATCATCAGCGAGACATGCCCGATGTGCCCGCCGGCCTCGCTGCCTTCCAGGATCAGGCCGTCCACCCCGAAGCGCACCATCTGGTCGGCGATCGAATCCGTCGACGCGAAGGACAGCACCTTTTTGCCGGCGGCCTTCATCTGCGCCACATCGTTTTTCTTCGGGAAATTGCCCGCGAAAATCACCACCGGCGCCTTCGACTTCAGCACCGCTTCCTTGTGGGCCGGGAAGTTCGGGGCGATCGTCACCAGGTTCACCGCGAAGGGGGTCTTGATCAGGGACGCGGTCTTGTCGATTTCCGCCGCAAGCGCCTCGCCAGGCATGTTGCCGGCCGCCAGGCAGCCGAAACCGCCCTGGTCGCTCACCGCTTTCACCAGCGTGGCATCGCTGATCCACGTCATCGCCCCGCACATGATCGGATAGCGCACGCCCAGGAACTGGCGCCCCTCCTGCCACAGACCGTCCAAACAAGTGGTTTTCATCCGGTTTTCGCTCCTTGTAAAGGTTGGAATCCTACCTCATCGCTCACAAAAGTGCATCAGGAAAACGAAACTTTTTCGGCCCCGCACCTAGCGAAATCCCGCGGCCCGAACGCGTTCCAGCGCCAGCTTGAACCACGGGGTGAACGCCTCCGGCCGCGCCTGCAGCTCGCGCTCCAGTTCCGCCACCTGTACCCACCGTGTCTCGCCGACTTCCTCGGGGTTGGGCTTCACCTCGCCGCCATGCACGCCGGTGAACACATGATCCAGTTCGTGCTCCGTGAGCCCCTCGGCCGCCGACGTGGCCTTGTACTCGAACTGGAACCGCTCCGTCAGCGGGCAGTCGCAGCCCAGTTCCTCCCGCAGCCGCCGGTGCGCCGCCGCGGCCGTATCCTCCCCCGGCCGCGGATGGCTGCAGCACGCGTTCGTCCACAGCCCCGGAAAATGATACTTGCCCGCCGCCCGCCGCTGCAGCAGCCAGCGCCCCTGCAGATCGACGATGAACACCGAAAACGCCCGGTGCCGCACGCCGCCGTTCATGTGCGCGGCCAGCTTGCCCAGCACGCCCACCTCCCGGTCGGCCGCATCCACCAGGATGACCTGCTCCTCGGCCACTACTTGCCGCGTTCCAGCCGCAGGTGCGCGGCCATCAGCTCGCCCGGGTTCGTCTGCGCCGCCAGCAGCGACAGCTCCCCGCACAGCACCGTCGCCGCGCAGATCAGCGCCAGCCGCCGCGCGTTCGCGCCCGGCGCGCGCGCCTCCAGGCAGCCCAGCCCGCGCAGGTTCTCCTCCACGAACGGCAGCCCCTTGCCGTTGCCCACCGTTCCCAAAATCAGGTTCGGCAGCGTCACCGAAAAGTACAACCCCTCGTCCGCCCGCACTTCCGCCAGCGTGAAGCCCTGCGAGCCCTCGACGATGTTCGCCGCGTCCTGTCCCGTGGCGAGATAGAATGCCAGCAGCATGTTCGCAAAATGCGCGTTGGCGCTCCGCAGCCCGCCCGCCAGCGCCGTGCCGACCCAGTTCTTGCGGAGGTTCAGCTCGGCGATCTTCTCCGGCGTCGTGTGCAGGTAGCGCTCCACCAGCCGCCGCGGAATCAGCGTTTCCGCCACCGTGTATTTTCCCCGCCCGAGGATGCCGTTCACCGCCGACGCCTTCTTGTCGCAGCAGTAGTTGCCCGAGATCGACCCGTACTTGCACTCCGGCCGCCGCTCCAGGATCCACGCCAGCAGCGCATCGGACGCCCGCGTCACCATGTTGTGCCCCGCCGCATCGCCGGTCGTGAATTCGAACCGGATGTAGACCAGGTGCCCGACCACCTCGAAATGGATGTCCTTCAACCGCGCAAACCGGCTGGTCGCGGCCGCCGCCTGCGCCAAGGCCTCGCGCTCCTTGCGCACGAATTCGACCACGTCCAGCGCCACCTGCGCGCTGGGCGCGTCCACCAGCACCGACCGCGTCATGCGCTCGTCCATGACCGTCGCGCGGATGCCGCCCGCCTGCGCCGTCACCCGCGCGCCGCGCTCGACCGAGGGCCACAGCGGCGACTCGTACGTCGCCAGCGGCACCTGCACCTCGCACTCGACCTCGGGCCCGGCCAGCCGCACCGGACCGACCGTTTGCATGGGAATCGCGGCTACCGCCGCCTCTGCTTTCGCCTTTTTCATGCCCGCGTCTCCTTCCCCCGCCGTTCTACGGCGCAGGCGGGGGCAGCGCTGCCGCCGCCTCGTCCAGCGCCTTCACCCGCGCTGCCACTTCGCCCGCCCGGGGATCGGACGGGAACAGCCGCTCGAAATCACGGTAGGCCGCCGTGCCCTTGGCCGTCATGCCTAGCTTGTCGCCGTAGGTCTCCGCCAAAGTCCAAAGCGCATCCGCGTTGCCGGGTTCCAGCTGCACCAGCTTCCGCAGCGAAATCACCGCCGTGTCGTACTCCTCCACCGCGGTCGACGCCCGCGCCAGGTCGAACAGCACCATCGGATTCTCCGGATCGAGCGCCTGCGCCTTCATCAGGGCCGCCTGCGCCTGCTGCGGCTGGTTCTGCCGCAGCCAGTATTCGCCGGCTTCGAGCTGCACCGGGGCGCGGTCGCCGAACACCTCCAGCGCGCGCTTGAGAATTTCGCCGGTCTGCGCCAGGTCGCCGCCCTCCCGCGCCAGCTCCAGCGCGCGCATCACCTGCGTGTAGGCGCCTTCCTTGTCGCCCGCGTCCAGCGCTTCGCGGGCTTGCGTCCAGACCACGCCCGCGGTCATCTTCGGCTGGGTCGGGGCCGGCGGCTGGAACGAGGTCTGCGGAATCGCCCGGCCGCCCAGGCGGTCGGAGGCCGCCGCCGCGCGCGTCCCCTGCGCCGCCACCTTCAGGTATTGCCGGAAATATTCGCCCGCCTGCTCCCCGTGCGCGCCCATCTGCGTGTAGAGCACGCCCAGGTTGTACAGCGCCGGCGGATAATCCTTGCTCATCTCCAGCGCCTGCATGAAGAACGTCTCGGCCTGCGGCAGGTTGCCCTCCAGCAGCGCCACGCGCCCCAGCCCCGTCGCCGCCACCGGGGATTGCGGTTCGCGTTTCTGGGCTTCGAAATACATGCGTTTCGCCCAATCCAGGCGGCCGTTTTTCGTGGTCCAATCGCCGATGCACACCAGCGCCCGGATATCCTTGGGATCCAGCACCGCCGCCTGCTTCAGCAGCGTGATGCCGCGCTGCATGTCTTTCAGCTCCAGCGCCAGGCAGCCCAGGTTGTACACCGGATCGAAGGCCGCCGGGTTCAGCTTCGCCGCCCCCTCGAAGTTCGCCATGGCCTCGGCCGTCTGGCCGAGTTCCCAGTTCGCCAGCCCGAGCCAATTCTGCGCCTCGGCCGCGAACGCCCCCGCCGGCTCGCGCTCCAGCGCAACCTCCAGCCGCGCCTTCCCCTGCTCCAGCTTGCCCGCCCGCAGCGCGGCCACGCCGGCCTCGAAATCCTTCTGCGGCGTCGCCGGCCCGCACCCGGCCAGCACCAGCGCCAGCCCGAGCGCCGCGCCCGCCACTGAACCCTGAACCCCGAATCCTCTGCCCTGGCTCCTCATCATGCCTCCTTGACCGGCGTCAGCCACAACTCCCGCGTGCGCGGGCCGTCGAATTCGCACAGGAAAATCCCCTGCCACGTCCCCAGCGCCAGGCGCCCGCGCTTCACGGGCACCAGCGTCGAAGTCCCCACCAGCGCCGTCTGGATGTGCGCCGCCGAGTTGCCTTCCGCGTGCGCGTAGTCCCCGTTCCACGGCACCAGTTTCGCCAGCGCCTGCTCCATGTCCGCCGCCACGTCGGGGTCCGCCTGCTCGTTCACCGTCACTCCCGCCGTCGTGTGCGGCGAATGCACGTGCAACAGCCCGTCCCACGCCGGCAGGTCCGCCAGCGCCGCCTGGATCGCGCGCGTCGCGGGCACCCATTCCGTGCGCCGGGAAGTTGTGATGGATATTCTGACCATGTCCCGGTACTATACGCATTGTTTCGGATTGCGGAAAGTGAAACCTGCACCCACATCCTGTTCCAGCCCAAGCCGGGAGCGCCCGTCATGACCCTGCTCCTGGTGGCTGTGTTCCTCGTGCTGCTGGCCTGCTCCGCCTTCTTCTCCTGCGCGGAAACGACCTACTTCTCCATCGACCCCCTCCAGCTCCGCCGGATCACCGAGAAACGCCCCGGCACCGGCGAAAGCCTCCGCGCGATCCTCGCCAACCCCACCCGCCTGCTCTCCACCATTCTGATCGGCAACACGCTCGTCAACCTCCTCATCGCCAACGTCGGCTACCTCCTCGCCGAACGCTGGATCCCCGCCTATGCCGAGGCCGTCGCCATTCCCGTCGTCACCCTCATCCTGGTCTTCTTCGGCGAAGTCGGCCCCAAGAACGTCGGCCTGATCTACACCGGCGCCATCGTCCGCTTCGCCGGCCCCGTCGTCCGCTTCTTCGAACGCCTCCTCGCCCCCCTGCGCCTCGTCCTTGAACTCGTCAGCCGCCGCATCGCCCACCTCTTCCGCCCCCTCGGCAAGACGCTCTCCGAGGAGGAATTCGAGACCGTCCTCGACATCTCCCGCGAGGAGGGCATCCTCAACGCCGACGAACTCGCCATGATCAAGTCCATCGTGGACCTCGAGGACCTCCACGCCTCCGACGTCATGACCCCGCGCGTCGATTTCATCGGCCTCGATCTCGCCGATCCCGCCGCCGATCCCGTCGCCATCGCCCGCAAGTCCCGCCGCAACTTCCTCATCCTCTACCGCAACCAGTTCGACGACATCGCCGGCTTCCTCGACGTCCGCAAGTTCCTCCTCGACCCCGCCCACGCCATCCCCGCCGCCACCCTTCCGCCCGTCTTCGTCCCCGAAAGCATCCTCCTCAACCGCCTCTTGAGCCGCTTCCAGAAGGACCGCATCCGCATCGCCATCGTCGTGGACGAATACGGCGGCGTCGCCGGCGTCGTCACCCGCGGCGACATCCTCGAGGAAATCACCGGCGACATCTACAACGAGCTCTCCAAGCCCCGCCCCATCTTCCAGTCCGCCGGCCCCTACGCCTGGCTCGTCGACGCCAACATCTCCCTCGAGGAAATCAACCGCAAGCTCCGCCTCAGCCTCGAGGCCGGCACTTCCGACCGCCTCGCCGGCTGGATCACCGAGCACCTTGGCAGCGTGCCCAAGCAGGACGATGTCGTCGAAACCCAGGGCGTCCGCGTCCGCGTCATGCAGACGATCCGCCTCCGCGTCACCCTCGCCCACATCGAGAAAACCGACCTCAAGCGCGGAGGCCCGGCATGATGTCGCTCGAAATCTTCCTGCTGCTCTTCTGCCTCGCCGGCACCGCGTTCTTCGCCGGCGTCGAAACCGGCGTCATCTCCATCAACCGCCTGCGCCTGCAGCACCTCGTCCGCCGCCAGATCCCCGGCGCCAAGACGATCCGCTACTTCCTGACCCACGCCGACGTCCTGCTCGGCACCACGCTCATCGGCACCAACCTCCTGCAGGTCGTCAGCGCCGTGCTCGCCGCCTCCATCGGCCAGCGCCTCCACGGCGCCTCCGGCGCCACCCTCGCCGGCGTCCTCCTCCTTGTCGTCACCCTCGTCTTCTGCGAATACGTCCCCAAGGCCTTCTTCCAGGCCGCGCCCGCCCGCCGCACCCTGCCCTTCGCCGGCCTCCTGCGCACCGCCGCCTGGGTTCTCCGCCCCTTCAGTTTCCTCGTCAACCTCATCGTCCGCCTGACCCTCCCCCGCCGCGACGCCAAGGAAGTCGAGGACAAGCTCCTCGTCACCCGCGAAGAACTCATGCACCTCGCCCGCGAAGGCGTCCAGTCCGGCGTCCTCTCCAAGCACGAGTCCGAGATGATCCACGGCGTCTTCGAGCTCACCCACAAGACCTGCGGCACCCTCATGACCCCGCGCGACAAGATGGCCGTCGTCCCCGCCACCGCCACCCCCGCGGAAATCCTCGCCCTGGCCCGCACGCGCGAATTCAACCGCCTGCCCGTCTACGACGCCGCGCAGAAGTCCTTCGTCGGCGTCGTCCACGTCTTCGACGTCCTCGCCGATGACGCCCCCGACGGCAAGACCGCGGCCGACTACATGCGCCCGCCGCAGCTCGTCGCGTCCTACCTCCCCGTCGACCACCTCCTGCCCCGCATGCGCGTCACCCGCCTGCCCCTCTTCCTCGTCACCGACGACCGCTACGAAGTCATCGGCCTCATCACCCTCGAGGACGTCCTCCGCGAAGTCACCGGCGAGGATTGAACACCCCCAAGCCGCACCGCGGCCCCCCATGCGGGGAATCGCGGCTTGTCCCTCGAAGCCTTGGCGAAGGGGGGCTCATGCCCTGTTTCTCGCGCTCCTCTTAATCGTAATCCTAATCTTAATCATAATCCCCCCTTCTGAATCCTGACTCCTGAATCCCGAATACTCGCCGTCTTCAGCGGCAAAAACGCCGCGAAAGTGCCCTTTTTGAGCCTTTTGGACACTGCTGTCCGGTTATAAGTTGAACAATTGCAATTGGTTGCAATTTACATCCTTTTGATTCTGCGGGCCTGAATCCGCAAGTAGTTCCACGAGAGGGAGTTTCTCGAATGCGTGCACCTCCAAGATCCTGAGGATTTTGT
>CAZMOR010000221.1:0-4154 GCA_964567795.1 uncultured Verrucomicrobiota bacterium | reverse complement strand
TAGCCGCCGGCGGCCCGGCGCAAACCTTTTTCGGCGGCATTTTTCCCGGGATGCGGGGGCTCGCGGCTCATGCATTTTTCCACACAATGGAAAAACTTTCGGGGATTTTTCCACACAATGGAAAAACTTTGGCCGATTTTTCCACACTGTGGAAAACTTTTTTCCACAGTGTGGAAAAAATGCCCAAAGTTTTTCCATTGTATGGAAAAATCCCCGAAAGTTTTTCCATTGTGTGGAAAAACCATGAGCCGCGATTCCCCGCATCCCGGGAAAAATGCCGCCGAAAAAGGTTTGCGCCGGGCCGCCGGCGGCTATAATTCCCCCGACCATTTTCGAGGAAGGACCAACTCCATGCCCACACCCATCATCGCCATTGCCAACCAGAAGGGCGGCGTCGGCAAGACCACCACGGCCGTCAACCTGGCCGCCTGCCTGGCCGAGCGCCGCAAAAAAACCCTCCTGATCGACCTCGACCCCCAGGCCAACGCCACCAGCGGCCTCGGCGTCGCCAAGACCGAAGGCGCAAGCATTTACGACATCCTGCTCAGCGACAAGCCCATCACGGACATCGTCCAGAAGACCGCCGATCCCCGCCTCGACCTCGTCGCCTCCGAAGTGGACCTCGCCGGCGCCGAAATCGACGTCGCCCGCGCCGAGCACTACCTGCAGCGGCTGACCATGACCCTGGAACCCCTCGCCGCCCGGGATACCTACGACTTCATCCTGATCGACTGCCCCCCCTCCCTCGGCATCCTCACCATGAACGCCCTGTGCGCCGCCGACGGCCTGCTGATCCCCATGCAGTGCGAATACTACGCGCTGGAAGGCATCAGCGTGATCATGAACCTCGTCCGCAAGCTGCACGATTCCGGCGCCGCGCCGCGGCTGGCGGTCGAGGGCATCGTCATGACGATGTACGACCTGCGCACCAACCTCTCGCAGCAGGTGGTCAACGAAATCAAGAGCCACTTCCCCGACAAGATCTACGAATCGCTCATTCCGCGCTCGGTCCGCCTGGCCGAGGCGCCGTCGCACGGCCTGCCGATCATCGCCTACGACGCCAACTGCACGGGCGCGGCCGCCTACCGGCAGCTCGCGCGCGAATTCCTCAAGCGCCGCAAGGGCGGCGAGGCCCCCGCCGAGACCCCGGCTGACGCGGCGGCCCCGGCCGCGCCCGCAGGCGCCCCGGCCTGATTCCCGGACCCGTTCCCATGCCTCCGGCTTCCGCCCAGCTCCGTCTCTGCGTGCTCGCCTCCGGCAGCTCGGGCAACTGCATCTATGTCGAAAGCCCCACGACGGCCCTGCTGATCGACGCGGGCATTTCGGCGCGGGAAATCCTGCGCCGCCTGGAAACCGCCGGGCTGGATCCCGCGCGCCTGCGCGCCATCTGCGTCTCCCACGAGCATACCGACCATGTCTCCGGCGTCGCCCAGCTCCACAAGCGGCTCGGCGTGGCGCTCTATGCCAACGGCGACACCGCCCGCGCCATCCGCGGCGGCGAACACCTGCCATGGAATCTCTTCACCTCCGGCTCGCCGTTCACCATCGGCGACATCGAACTCCTGCCCTTTTCCCTGCCCCACGACGCCTTCGACCCCGTCGGCTTCGTCCTGACCTGCGGCGACGTCCGGCTCGGTATCGCCACGGACCTCGGGATTCCCACGCAGCTCGCCCGCGAACACCTCCGCGGCTGCCGCCTGCTCGTCCTCGAAGCCAACCATGACGAAGTGCTTTTGAAGAACTCCTTCCGCCCGTGGGCCCTGAAGCAGCGGATCCTCGGCCGGCAGGGGCATCTCTCCAACGAAACCGCCGCCGAACTCCTGGCCGAAATCGCCGGCGACACCCTCCAGCACGTGTTCCTGGCCCATCTCAGCCGCGAGTGCAACAACCTGGAATTGGCCCTGCATACCGTGCGCACCCGCCTGGCGGCCGCCGGCCTCGGCCACATCCGCGTCCTGCCCACCCATCCCGACAAACCCAGCGAATTCATCGGTTGCTAAGGCGCCCTGTTCGGCCTAGACTGCCCGTTTGATTTTATGAAAACCATCCAGGAAACCCTGTCCACCCTCCTCCGCGAAGCCTTCGCCACCGCCTTCCCGGGCACCGACCTGGCCGCCCTGCCCCTCGACGCCACGCCCGCCGGCGACGAGGCCTTCGGCGACTACCAGTGCAACGCCGCCATGGCGGCGTCAAAGATCCTGCGCCAGCCGCCCCGCGCCATCGCCGAAAAGGCCGTGGCGCAGCTGCCGCGCGGCGGACTCATCGCCAAGGCCGAAATCGCCGGTCCCGGGTTCATCAACCTGACCCTTGCCGACGACGCCCTTGCCCGCCACCTGGAAACCGTCCAGGCTGACCCGCAGCTCGGCATTCCCCAGCCCGGCGCCGGCCAGAAGCTCATCATCGACTACTCCTCGCCCAACGTCGCCAAGCCGATGCACATCGCGCACATCCGTTCGACGGTCATCGGCGACGCCCTCAAGCGCATCCACCGCGCCCTCGGCTACGACGTCCTCGGCGACAACCACCTCGGCGACTGGGGCACCCAGTTCGGCATCCTCATCATGGGCTACCGGAATTTCCTCGATCCCGCCGCGCTCGCGGCGGCGCCGGTGGACGAGCTGCAGCGCGTCTACGTGCTCTCGCACCAGAAATGCGAAGAAGACCCCGCGTGGAAGGACCAAGCCCGCGCCGAACTCGTCAAGCTGCAGGCCGGCGATCCCGAAAACCGCGCCTTGTGGCAGCAATTCATCGATCTTTCGCTGGCCGAATTCAACCGGATCTACGGCCGCCTCGGCGTCGCCTTCGAGCTCGTCCGCGGCGAGTCGTACTACAACGACGCCTTGCCCGGCGTCGTCGCGAAGCTCCAGGCGCTGGGCCTCGTGCGCGAGAGCGAAGGCGCGCTGGTGGCGTTCCTCGAGGAAGAGAAGCTGCCGCCCTGCATCGTGCGCAAGTCCGACGGCGGCTACAACTACGCCACGACGGACCTCGCCACCGTGTTTTCGCGCGAGGCGGAATTCCGGCCCGACGGCATCGTGTACGTCACCGACGAGCGCCAGCAGCTGCATTTCCGCCAGTTCTTCGCGCTGGCGAAAAAGGCCGGGGCGAAGACGCCGTTGCGGCACATTTGGTTCGGGTTGATGCGCCTGCCGGAAGGGCTGCTGTCCACGCGCAAGGGCACGGCCATCAAGCTCGACCTGCTCCTCGACGAAGCCGAAAGGCGCGCGTTGGAAATCGTCAAGCAGGCCTCCCCCGACATGCCGGCGGAGCAACAGCAGGCCGTCGCCCGCGCCGTGGGCATCGGCGCGGTCAAATACGCCGACCTCTCGCAGAATCCGCAGTCGGCCGTCACCTTCACGTGGGAAAAGGCGCTGGCGATGGACGGCAATTCCGCGCCGTACCTCCAATACGCCTACGCGCGCATCGCGTCCGTCATCGACAAGCACGCCGAGCGCTTCGCGAACTGCGACTGGCGCCGCGAGCCGATCGTCCTCGACGTCCCGCCCGCGCGGCGCCTCGCCGTGCGCCTGGCGCGCTGCGCCGACGCCGTCCTCGACGCCGCGGAGCAGGAAAAGCCCTCGCTGCTCGCCGACGCGCTGTACGATCTTTCGCAGGCCTATTCCAGTTTTTACCAGAACGTGCCGTTCCTGAAGGCCGAAGCCGGCCTGCGGGAAAGCCGCGTGCGCCTGTGCGACCTCGTCGCCAAGGTCCTGCGGCACGGCCTCGCGCTGCTTGGCATCGACACTCCCGATCGAATCTGAAAGGATGTTCCGCATGAAATCGGTCCTCGTTCGTTTGGTCGCCGTCGGCTGGCTCGCGGGCGCCTGGGGCTGGGCCCGTCCGGCCGCGGCGGAAGAAGATCCGCACGCCGCCTCCGCGGCCCTCTTCGTGGCCAACTGGAACGTGGAAAACCTCTACGACTGCGAGGACGACCCCGACAACGAGGGCGACGACGAATTCCTGCCCAACAACCCCACCACGCGGTGGACGCAGGTGCGCTACGAAACCAAGCTCGACAACCTCGCGCAGGTGATTTCCGGCATGAACGACGGCCGGGGTCCGGACGTGCTTGGCCTCGAGGAGGTCGAGAACGAAGACGTGGTGCGCGATCTGGTCGATCGCCTCGCGATCAAGTCCTACGGCATCGTCCACGTGGA
>CAZMOR010000220.1:0-3794 GCA_964567795.1 uncultured Verrucomicrobiota bacterium | reverse complement strand
CGAGCGCGCGGCCCATCTGCAGCGAGGGCAGCGCCGACAGCGCGCCCGACATGGCGACCGAGGCCGGCAGCCAGTCTGCCGGCGGCTCAAGGGTCGCGCTTTCGCCCGGCGCCACCACGCGGCTGACGGACGCCACGCGCGTGCCCGCCGCGGGCCGCACCGCCAGTTCGATCGTCTCGCGGAACGGCTCTGCCCCGCCCACGACCTCGATCGTGCACAACGCCTTGCCCGGTCCCGGCCCGGCCACCAGCGGCAGCGTCACGCTCGCCGAACCGCCCGCGGGCACGTCGACCTTCTGCTCCGCTGACTCCGCGCGCAGCGGGCCGCCGCAGGTCGCGCGCACCGTCGCCTGCAGCGCCGCGCCGCTTTCGTTGTACAGCACCACCGCGGCTTCGCAGCGGTCGCCGATGGCCAGGAAGCGCGGCAGGGACGACTGCACGATGAGATCGCGCTTCACCTTCACCGGCGTCGAGGTCGCGCCGGTCTGCGCCGCATTGTAGGCCACCGCCATGAGCCGCAGTTCGCC
Organism: uncultured Verrucomicrobiota bacterium; assembly: GCA_964567795.1. Taxonomy (GTDB): domain Bacteria; phylum Verrucomicrobiota; class Kiritimatiellia; order CAIQIC01; family Lenti-01; genus Lenti-01. Next base: position 3,268 of record CAZMOR010000220.1, on the reverse strand, counting down.
GTTGAATTCCGGCAAATCCAGTTTCACCGCCGCCTGGCCGTTGGTGTCCAGTGGCAGCGCCGCCTGCCACAGGGCCACCGGCTTAAACCGGTTGGCCTTGATCGGATTCAGCCGCCGCCGCAGGCCGTCCTCGCCGTCGCCGCCGGCCTTCGGCACGCTCTCCAGCTGGTCCTCGGTCACGGGCATCAGATCGGCATACAGGTCGTAGGGCGACACGCCGAGCCAGCGCCGGGCCATGAAGACCTCCGCCGGATCCGGCGTCGCGAAGCCCGTCAGCATGCAGATGGCCTCGTCCACGGCCATCACCGTCACCGCGCCGGCGGCGGGGCGGCCCTCCGCATCGCGCACGGTGACCGTGGCGGCGAGCGGCGCCTGCGGCCGTGCCACGGCGGGCGTCTCGAGCGCGACCTGCAGGCGGCCGGCCGGCCGGTCCACCTCCAGCGCCACGGCGCCGATGGCGCGGTGCGCGCTCCAGACGGCCTCCGCCTGCGCGGGCCGGATCAGGGTCAGGGTGCACCACGCGTTGGGCGCGCAGTCCTCCGTGACCGGCACGTCGAATTCGGCGGTGTTCTTTTCGAGCGTCACCACGCGCGCCTCGCGCACGCGGTCGGTCTCGAGCGTCAGCAGTGCCGGCCCCGTGAACGGCGCGCGCACCTGCAGCCGCGCCGTCTCGCCGGGCCGGTATTTCTCCCGGTCCCACGCCAGCTCCACGCGGCCGGGTTTCTCGCGGCTCCAGGCCAGCCATTCCTGGTCCTCCGACCCGGCATAGAACGAAATCCGCGTCGACGCCCCGGACGCCGGATCCGCCGCCGCCAGCGTGTATTCGCCGGCCGTATCAACGGCAAACGCCCAGTCCTGCGCCGCGCCGCCCGCCGCCAGCGTGTCACGGCGGATTTCCACCACCTGCCGCTCGGATTTCCACTCGTAGCGGCCGTTGCTGTTGCGCCGGAGCACCGAATTCCACGTCACGCGCGACAGCGTCAGCAACAGCGGCTTGCCCTCCGCCACGGCGCTCCCGTCCGGCGCGACTTCGGCCACCGCCACGCGCTGTGTCTCGCCCGCACGCACCGCGCCTTCCCACGCGGATTTCAGGCCGATGTAAAACGGGTAGGCGTCCAGCAGCGACGTCCCGTAGGCCGTCACCGCGCGCCCGCTGGCTTCCATCACCGTCGCCTGCTGCACCAGTTGCAGCGCCGCCGGCGGCCGCCATGCCGCACGGCTTTCCGCCTCGAATGCCGCCTGGCCGTCCTCATCCAGCGTGTCCGTGCCGAGATTGTGATAGACGGAGGTAAATTCCTTGTCTTCGTCGCCGAAGGTCCAGCCCGGCCAGTTGGACGGGGCGAATGGCACGGCCTTGAACGTCGCCGCCGCGCTGACCTTCAGCCCGCCCGCCGGCCGGCCGAACAGATGCTCCGCGCGGACCGTGAATCCAATCACGTCGCCCGCCGCGCCGCGGCCCGCCGGCGGCTCCACGGCCACGCGCACCTGCGGCGGCACGAAATCCTCCAGCGCCACCGACGTCTCGCCCAGCACCGTATGGGTGCCCGGCAGCGCCAGCTCCAGGTTGTAGCGCCCCGTCGGCAGGTAGTCCGGCAGCGTCACCTCCGCGTGCGCCGAACCGAAGGCATCCAGCTCGACCGGGATTTCGCGAAACAGCCGGCCGTCCGGCCGCCGCACCTGCAGCACCGCCGGAATCGGCTCCGGCGCCTGCATCCCGCCGTTGCGCACCAGCGCCTGCATGAACACCGTCTCGCCGGGCCGGTACACGCCGCGCTCGGTGAACACCGCCGCCTCCAGTTCGCCGGGTTTCAGGTACGACATCCCCCCCAGGTCGTCGCCCTGGTCCACCCACGAACGGCCCAGGTCGATGTACGACAAATCGCCGTTCAGCTCCGCCGTGACGACATACGGTTCCGCCGTCTCCCGCTCCGCCCACTCCAGTTGCACCAGGCCGCGCGCGTCGGTCACGCCCCGCGCCAGCACCTGGTTGTTGCGCGCCAGCACGGACACCGCCGCGCCCGCCGCCGGGGCGGCTGTCCGCAGCGAATTCACCCAGACCAGCGCGCCGCCGGAGAACATCCGCGCCGCGATTCCGAGATCCGTCACCACGATCAGGCGGTTGTCGCCGCTGGCGTGTTCGGCGTCGACCTCGAGCTGGTAGACGCCGCGCAGTTCGCCACCCGCCAGCGCGCGCAGGTCCACCGCGCCGCGGGCCGGCTCTCCGGCCGGCGCCTTGGACAACAGGTTCGTGGACACGTGCGAGTCGCCCAGCAGGTCCTCCGTCCTGGCGCCGTACCAGTATTGCGATTCCCGCAGCGCCAGCGGCACCAGGTTGTTGGCGAACACCGGCCGCAGCCGCGCCACATACTTGTCCAGGTTCACCGCCGCCACCGGCACCGACAGCGTGCCCTGCGGCGAAAGATACCGTCCCGGCGCCTCCACCCGCACGGCCGGATCCGGCAGCGGGAACTGCACCGTGCGGCTGAGCGTCTTCGCCAGGCTCGAGCCGTTCGCCGCCGGCAGCCCCACCTTGAACGCCACCTCGTAGATTTCACCGGGCTTGAACCCGCCGCGCAGCACCAGGCCGCTGTGCCGCCACTGGTCCACCACCTCCACCGTGAAATCCACCGCCGGCTCCACCGCCACGAAGTCCTTCACGCCGTTCGCCTCCGGCAGCGCGTTGAAATCCACCCACAGCTGCGGCGGATCAAACGACGGCGTCTCCGCATCGAGGTCGCGCAGCTGCAGGTTCATTTCCATCGTCAGCGTGCCGTGCCGCGGGGAGTCCTCGGGCTTCGAATCGCCCTTCGCCGGCAGTCCCGGATCGAGCTGGTACTCCAGCTTCTCCACCAGCACCGGCTCCGTCTCGACAATCGCCTCGCCCGGCCCCGTCGCGCCCATCAGCCAGTACTTCACCTCGCCCTGCCCCTCCGCGGTCAGGTGGAAGAAGCGCGTCAGCTGGCTGCGGTCCGGATCCTCGCTGAACGTCAGCCGCAGCGTCACTTCGCGGTCCGCCGAAACGTCCACCTGGTCCACGCCGCGCAGCCGCAGCACCCGTTCGATGGGCCGTTCGGTCCGCGGCGGGGTCACCTGTTCGGTCTTCACCGGCGCCGCCGGCGGCGGCCGCGTCCACTTCCACACGCCGTAGGCGTTCACCACCAGGAACGCCAGCCCCAGCGCGAACCACCGGCCCGACCGGCTCCGCAGCGCCTGCGGCGCCAGCACGGCGGCGGTCTCGCCGGCGACCTCGACCGCGGCCTCCGCGAAC
>CAZMOR010000219.1:0-1523 GCA_964567795.1 uncultured Verrucomicrobiota bacterium | reverse complement strand
GGGCTGAACCAGCTCGCCGGGGAATTCGCGCAGGCGCTGGGCGACGTATCGCTGCGGCGCGAGGCCGTGGCGGCGTTGTGGATGGTGCTGTGGCTGAGCGCCTGCACGGTGGGCGCGCTGGCCTGGCTGTTCCACCGTTCGGGGCTGTGGACGGCGGGACTGGAAACGGTGCTGGTGCAGCTGGCGGAGCTGCCGCGCGAGGCGCAGAGCCTGTTCATGCTGCCGTATGCGATGACCGCCTACACGATGTGGCGCGCCAAGGAAACCGGGTTCCGCCGGGCGTCCGAATCCCCGGCCTGAGCCGGCGGCGGGCGGCTATTCCCACGGGAATTTGCGGGACGATTTTTCTTCTTCGGCCGGCTCGTCGGGTTCCGGCTTGGGCGGCAGGTGGCGTTCGATGTCCGCCCGGAGGGCCAAGGCTTCGGGATCGTCGGGTTCGACGGCGAGATACTTGGAGATGGGGGAGCGCGCGCGGGAATACTGCTTGAGGCGGACGAGGGCATCGGCCCACTTCAGCAGGCGTTCATAGCGGTAGGGGGCGATTTCCTCGGCCTTGCGGAAGCACTGGGTGGACAGCGTCCAGCGGCCGAGCAGGCAATAGATCGAAGCGAGCTCCTCCCACAGCAGGGGATTGCCGGGGTTGCGTTCGATGGCGCTTTGGAGGATGCCAACGGCGGCGGGGCCGCCGTTCAACTGGTAAAGAGTCTGTGCGAGGGCGATGGCGGCCTCGGAATTCCAGGGGTCGCGGCGCAGGGCGTATTCGAGCCAGGGCCGGGCGACGGCGTACTGCTGCCGGCCCGCCAGCGCGCGGCCAATGCCGATGGCGTAGGTGATGTCGAAATAGCCGGTATCGGCGTCGGTGCCGCGCAGCGTGGCGATTTCATCGTCGGGCCGGGACCCGTTGGCCGTGCGGATGAGGGCCAGCAGGGCGCGGAACTCAAACCGGTGCGGCCAGCGCTCCAGCGCAGTGCGGGCGGCGGGTTCGGCCTGGGCGAGCGCCCCCGCCTTGAACAGATACCAGGCCGTGCGGGCGGCCAGCCAGGCATCGTCGGGCCGGCTGGACTGCCGGCGGGCGAAAATGGCGCGGGTGTTGTCCGGCGTGATGGCGGCGATGCGCGCGGCGAGCTGGCGCTTTTCCTCTTCGAGGCGGTTGCGGACGGCGGCATTGTCGAGCTGGCGATGGAAAGGGGCGCGGAACTGCTGGGCCAGCATGGTTTCCAGCTCATCGGCATGGCCCCAGGGTTCGTAGATCAGTTCGCTGGCGAGTGCTTCGGGAGTGGGGACCGATCCGGTCGGTTCAGGGTCGAAGGCCCGGAGAAACTCCAGCCGGTCGAGCAGGGCCGAGGCCAGGAGATGGCTGCCTTCGAAGGTAAAATGGATATGATCGAGAAAAAGTTCGTGGCCGGGGATACCCTGCGGGGAACGGAGGGCGAAGAGGGCTTCGGCATCGAGCAGCGAAACGGAGGTGTTTGCCGCGCACTCGCGGACGAGGGCGTTGAGGCGGGAATCGGCGCGGAGGCGCA
>CAZMOR010000218.1:0-2341 GCA_964567795.1 uncultured Verrucomicrobiota bacterium | reverse complement strand
CTGGGACACCTGGAATTGCAGGACATCCCCCCGGATGGCCTCGGCGACATGCGGCAGGGCGGCATCCGCGGTCTGCACGCCGGCCACGGGCCAGATCGACAGGAACATGCCGGGGGTCACGATGGTGGTCTTGGGCGGGGGCGGATAGATTTTGGCCCCGGCCGGCACCGAGAGTTCCAGGACCGGAATCCCGGCGTCCGAAACCGTCACGGTTTGATTCTCCGCCCGGGCCTTTGCGGCGCAGCCGGCAACCAGCAGCAGAACAATGAATTGGCGCATGGGGGTCTCCTGGATGCAGGGGGTTAGAATTCCCAGCCGCAGTTGAACCACACTTGCGCATGCGGGGCGTCTTCCGTCACGCCGAAAAGCGGCGCGAAATTCATGGTGAATTGCGGGAACGGCTTGTATTGGATGTCGGGACCGAGCACCACGGATTCCTCGAAATTGCCGCGGTCCTCCTTGGTATCGGTGAAACTGGCCTGGCATTCGGTGCCGAGGGAGAGCAGGGAATCGCGGACGGTGTAGCTCAGGCCGCCGCGCACGGAATATTCCCGTTCCAGGTCGCCGCCGGTTTGGAATTCGCCGACGAAGTTGAGGCCCCAGTGCCAGCGGGGGCAGAGATCGCCGCCCAGCAGCAGCTTGGGTTCGATCTGGTCGGGTTCGTTGCGGTCGTCATGGCGGATCCACTCGAGATAGAGGGTGGGATTGGCGGGCAGGCGGCCCCAATCCGCCAGCGCGTAGCGCAGTTCGAGCTGCTCGCTTTGGTAGATTTCGCCGTCGTTGTCGCCGCCGCGTTCCTGGTCGGTGCGCAAGTAGAGGTCGAACTGGAAGCGGTGGGGCAGGCCGACTTCCATCTCGTAGAGGCTGCGATAGGCCACGACGCCATCATCCTTGAAGGTCGTGCGCAGCCAGTATTCCATTTCCAGCTTGCCCTGGGGAACGACATACACCCGCGTGGTGGGGAACCGCCGGGTGGCCGTCCAGCGGGGCTGGCCGTAGGCGCCGATGCGGTCTTCCTCGCGCAGTTTCGCAGGCGCCTAGCCGACCACGACGACTTCGGGCATCTGCCAGGAGGCCAGATGCGCCGGGGGCGCGGCTTCTTCCTTTTCCGGCCGGTCCTGGGCGTTGGCCGGATTGGCGATCTCCGCCCGGACCGGGGCGGCGCCCAGCCAGGGGATGATCGCCATTGCCAGGCTGAAGAAACCGAATCTGCCGCACGTTCCTCTGTTCATCATGTTTGTCTCCTTGGGTTCGGAGCGGGCCGATCCCGTCCTTTTATCATGTAGCGCCGCACCGGGGGTTCCGGTTCACCTCCCGCGCGCGATTTTTCATCATCACAGGGGCCGGCCGCCTTGAATCGGCCGGATTCTCTTGCATGACAGGGGAAACTGGTTCAGCCTGCCGGATGCCGGTTTCAGGTCCGCACCTGGCCGGGCATTCCGCCAACCGCATGTTTGCATTTCTCCAATCCATCCGTCCGCCGAAGTTCATCCGGCGGGCGTACCGGCGGCTGACGGGCCGCGACCGGGCGCGGCAGCCCTTCCGGCCGTCGGTGCTGGCCAAGCAATACTGCCGGGGCCAGGGGCTGGAGATCGGCGGGGCCGCGCACAATCCGTTCGGATTGAACACGCGGAACGTGGATTACACCCGGGAGCTGAATTTCTACAAGCAAGGCGAAATCGCGCGGTGCGGGCGGTGCCTGCCGGTGGACATCGAGGCTTCGGGGGATGCCGTGCCGCTGCCGGACGGTTCGGTCGATTTCGTGGTGAGTTCGCATGTTCTCGAACACTTTCCCGATCCGATCAAGGCGTTGCGGGAATGGTACCGGCTGGTGCGTCCGGGCGGAATCCTCTTCATGATCGTGCCGCACAAGGAGCGGACGTTCGACTGCGACCGGCCGCGGACGACGCTGGCGGAACTGCTGGACCGGCACGCCGGGCGGGCGGTGCCGGCCGATCCGCCGCACGACCATTACTCCGTCTGGATCACGGAAGACCTGCTGGAACTTGTCATCCACATGAACCGCCACGGGCTGTTTCCGGCCCCCGTGGCCATCGCGGCGGTGCAGGACGTGGACGACAAGGTCGGCAACGGGTTCACGGTCGTGTTGCGGAAATAGGCGCCGCGGCCCGGCTCAGCGGAAGCGGCCCGCGACGGCGACCCGGTCCAGCGCCAGCCGGGCGCAGCAAGCCTGGAATTCCGCGGTGGCCTGCTGCGCCATCGCGCGCAACCGCGGATCGCGGTCGCCGGCCCGCCAGGACATGCCTTCGAAGTGGCGGTAGAAGTGCTTGGCCCGGTGCGGGGTCAGTTCCCAGACGCCGAGGCCCTTTTCCCGGACGCT
>CAZMOR010000217.1:0-11431 GCA_964567795.1 uncultured Verrucomicrobiota bacterium | reverse complement strand
TATGAAAAATGACGCCGTCTTGACCCCGCCCCCCCTGCTGGCATACTGACCTCCAGAGCAGGAGACCCCATCATGGATATCGAAAATGACGCCGTTTGGATTCCCTTCAACATCCTGGAGCGCTTCATGCGCGATGTCTTCATCGGGCTCGGCGCGCCCAAGGCGGACGCCGCCATCTGCGCCAATGTTCTGATTCAAGCCGACAAGTTCGGTTTCGACTCGCACGGCGTTTCGCGCATGAAACCCATCTACTACGACCGCATCCAGGCCGGCACCCAACTCGCGAAAACCCGCATCCGCACCGTCAAGGACACGCCGACCACCGCCGTGCTCGACGGCGGCAACGGCATGGGCCATGTCGTCGCCCACCGCGCCATGACGCTCGCCATCCGCAAGGCGAAGAAATACGGCCTGGGCATGGTGGCCGTGCGCAACTCCACGCACTTCGGCATCGCCGGCTACTATCCGCTCATGGCGGTCAAGGCGGGCCTGATCGGCCTCAGCGGCACCAATGCGCGGCCCTCCATCGCCCCCACGTTCGGCGTCGAAAACATGCTGGGCACCAATCCCCTCACGTTCGCCATGCCGACCGACGAGAAATTCCCCTTCCTGCTCGACTGCGCCACGTCCATCGTCCAGCGCGGCAAGGTCGAAATCTACGCCAAGCTGAACAAGCAGATGCCGCCGGGCTGGGTCATCGCGCATGACGGCTCCTCCAAGACCGATCCGCACGCCGTGCTCGCCGATCTCATCGCCGGCACCGCCGCCCTGCTGCCCCTGGGCGGCGCCGGCGAAGACCTGGCCGGCTACAAGGGCTACGGCTACGCCACCGTCGTCGAAATCCTTTCCGCGGCCCTCCAGCAAGGCGCGTTTCTCAAGATGCTCAGCGGCGTCGACGCCAAGGGCCGCAAGGCCCCGATTCCCCTCGGCCACTTTTTCCTCGCCATCGACGTTGCCCACTTCACCCCGCTCGCCTCGTTCAAGAAGATCGCCGGCCGCATCCTCCGCGCCCTGCGCGGCTCGCAGAAGGCCCCCGGCCAGACGCGCATCTACACCGCCGGCGAAAAGGAGTACCTCACGTGGCTGGAGCGCAAGAACAAGGGCGTCCCCGTCAACCACGAGACCCAAAAGGAACTCCTCGCCATGCGCGACGAACTGGGCCTGAAGAAATACCAGTTCCCGTTCGAGAAATAAAAAAAAGACGGATGTTCATCCGCCTTGTTTTCCAAGCTGACGCCGCCGCCGGTTACAGCGGCGGGAAGTCGAAGTGCGTCTGGAACAGCTCGACCAGCCGGTCCGCCACGGTGGCCTCGTTTTCGCCCATGACCTCGATCTTCACCTTGCTGCCCTGGTGCAGCTCCAGCGAGAGCAGTTGCATCACCGAGCTCACGTCGCAGGACCCGTGATCGTTGGTGATCCGGATCTTGCCGGCATAGCCCATGAATTCCTTGACGATCACGGCCGACGGACGGCAGTGAATCCCCTGTGAATTCGCGACGATGGCTTGCTTGATTTGCATGGGTTTTTCAGCAAAGCGGCGCATTCAGCCAGAAGCCCTATCCCCTGTCCAGTATAAAACGATAATGAATTACTAGGTTATGATTAAGAGCGGAGGCGGACATCCGCCCGGGCCTACGGCGCTGGCACGGTCACCCGGATGGTGTAGGCGCGCAGATGGTTCGTCGGCCGCGAGCCGCTGGTTTGCGTTCCGAAGTCATCCACGAAGCTATGCGTGACCTGTGCCGGATTCGTCTCGATCCAGCTGCCCACCGGCACGTTCGTGTTGGCGAAAGACTGCCACTCCCATTGCTGGCCGGCCAGCTGGTCGGCGAACTGGATCGTGTACACCCGGCCCGTCGTCACCGGATGCACCAGGCTGGCGGATTCCGTTCCTGAGGTCACGCTGACCAGCTGGAACAGGGAGTCCGGATCGCCGGCGCGCGTGTTGGCCACGTACTCGTTCCAGTTCAGCACGCCGTCCGTGTCCTTGTCCAAGCCGGCATCGTTTGCCAGCGGGTTCAGGCCATTGGCCACCTCATAGCCGTCTGGCATGCCATCGCCGTCTGAATCCCACAGTCCGGAATCCGTGCCCAGCGCGGTTTCATTCGTGTTGTTCAATCCGTCGCCGTCGATGTCCCGCGCCGTGGCCTCGCTGAACGCCAGCGCCACCGACCAGTTGGTCGCCGAGCTGACTGTCTCGAACTGCTGCGCCAGCGGCAGCTCCCGGTTGTCCCAGCCCGCGTTGGCGATGGAACCGTCCACGAACGCCATGTTCCGGCCCGCCACCACGTAGGCCTCGCCGCCGGCCGTGTTCTTCAGCCCGCGGAAACTGGCGTCGGACACCGCCGTCAGGTTGGAGTGCCCGTGCAGCATCAGGTCGAACTGGTTGGGTCCCAGCCCGTACCGCGAGTACATCGTGCCGACCACGGGCTTCATCCGGTATTCCGCCGTCGCTGCATCCCGCCCCGCCGGCAGCGTGATGACCTTGACCAGGTTGCTGTCCGCCGACGTGAAGGTCCACGAGTTGCTCCCGGCCACGGGCGCGACGATCAGGAAGCTGTCCATGTCCACGTAGGCGTTGGTCTTCCCCGTGCAATAGCGGTCCTTGAAGGCCGAGCAGCGGTTGTTGTCGGCGTCCTCGTTCTCGGATTCCTGCGCCGGATTGCAGATCGGCACGCCGACGACCTCCACGGCCTGGCCGCTGGTGGCGTCATAACTGAAGGCCTTGATCAGCCGCGCGCCCCAGCCTTCGAAGCACAGGAACACGCGGTTGTTGCACAGCACGTATTCGTTCAGGGTGTCGTCGTCAATGTCCGCCGCCGACACGGTCGTGGCGCTGCCCTGCGTGCCCGCCTGGATGGCCTGCACCCAGTTGTCCGCCGCCTTCAGCACGCCCATGTCGCGCACGTGGCCGTGCAGTCGCAGCGCCCAGCCCGACGTGTCGTCGTCCGTCGTGTCCTCGTAGGAATCGTCCGCGTTGCCCTCCGCCACCGTCCGGTTGAACGTCACCTGGTAGTTGCGCGACTTGTACTGGTCGGGGTTGGCGTCCTCGTCGTGCCACGCGGTCTCGTAGATCATGGCGCTGTAGGACCATTCCGCCAGCTTCTTCAGGTTGGTGCTGGTGATGCTCTCAATCCGGTCCCACGAATCTCGCAGCAGCGTGTTCGTCGTGTTCAAGTCGCCGTATTTCTTCATCGCCGCCGGCGCCCAGGCGTCGTGCACCGCCGCCGTCCGGCTGAAAAAGTTCTCCTCCTGCCCGCTGCCGTAGTACCAGTGGTCGTAGGAATGTTCGCTGGCGCGCTTCAGCCATTCATAGGTCTGCATGGACTTGTCGTAGACGTAGCCGTGGTCGATCACCCAGTTGGTGTCGCTCTGCGCCCACCCCAGCACGGTTTTCAAGGTCACCATCTCGATCCACGGATGGTTCGCCGCCCACCGCACCGTGCGGTCCCACTGGTCCGCGTTGTTGTTCGGCGTAGAGGACGCGAACGAGTTGCCCGCGAACGCCTCCCAGTCGTCGAACACCAGCGTCAGCTGCGCGGAATCCGCGTGCCGCGCCTTCTGCAGCAGCGTGTACCGCGTGCCCAGGTTCATGCCGCCGTCGTCGTTGCCGAATTTTTCCTGGTCCTCGCGGTCGTTGATCATGAAGCAATAGACGCCGTTGATCTTGTGCAGCTTGTGGTGATAGGTCTCCTCGTCGTTGCCGCGCCCGCCCGCCCACCGCCCGTAGCTGTAGTCATCCCAGCCGGCGTTGTTCGTTTCGCTCGGATAGAACCACCAGTGCAGGTGCGTTACTTCGTCGAGCACCGTGGCCTGGAATCCCGAGGCCGCGATGTCCGCGAACGGCTTGCCCTGGATGGGACCGGCCGGCGAAACATGCGCGCTGTTCGTGTCCGTGTGGAACACGCGCTCCGGAATGTGCATGACTTTCATGTCCGCCACGCCCAGGCCGAAGAGGTTGGAAACCAGCTCGGTGTTCTGCGCGATGCTCTTCTGGTTCACCTCGCCCTCGAAGTACGGCATGATGTGCTCCGCCAGCACGCCGCCGACCAGCCCGCCGGGCCCCGTCGTCACGAACCGCTTCACGCGCCCCAGGAATGTCGGCCCGTCGCGGCTCGGATATCCGCTCTCCGCCGGATTCTGCGTCGCCCACTGGAACGACATCAGCAAGGTGCCGCTGATGTGCAGGTTGATCGGCACGTTGAGCATTTCCGCCGAATCGATCAGCCGGATGAAGCCCGGCTGCAGGCCGAGGTCGCTCCGGTCCGTGTAGATGTGGCCCTGCGTGCCCGATTTCGTCGCCACCGACTGGTTGGCGTGGGCGATCACGGAGTATTTTGCGCGCCCGGTCGTCGCCGTGCTGGCCACGCCGCCCGTCACCCAGCCGTTGGACGTAGACGTGCCGCGCTGGATCGTGCCGATGGCATCCACTACGTCGCTGGCCGAACCGTCGATCTCCCCCGGCGCGCCGTTGGTCGTCCCGTCGCGGCACGTGAACGCCTGAATATTCATCGGGCTGGCTCCATCCCACCCGCGCGCAATCAGCAGCGCGCGCTTGATTCCGAACTCAACCCCATCGAGATCCGACCGCCAGTAACTCCCGAGATAATCGGACGCATGATTGGTGAAGCCGGCATCGTACAAATTGAAATATGTGGAGTCGTACACGCAGACGCAGACTTCCCACGGATGGTCCGTCTTGCTGTCCGAATAATCCGGCAGCCACTCCTGCCCGCCCGCAGCGCAGTCGATCGCCATATAGGCATCCACCTGGCCGCTTTCGTTGCCGTACAGCAGATTGAAGAAATCGAGCCGGAAATACACGTTCGTGCCGTCGTCGTGGCTGTAGAGCGCCACGATGTCCCGCGCCGTGTCCGACGCCACGCTGAACTTGTATTCGTCGTCATTCGCATCCAGCGCACGGATGTCATTTTTGGTCCAGTCCTGGAATTCCTGGTACCAAACCGCCGAACCCGTCACGTTCGTGTTCTTGTTCGTGCCGATAACAGGTCCTGCGCCGATCGTGATGGCCTGCGCCGCCGTCACCAATACCGCCTGCACCACAATAAGTTGCAAAATTCTTTTGATCATACGATTCCAATCCCGGGGCAAAGTGCCCATTGCCATAGTAATCGCTTCGCCGCCCCTTTTCAATGCCGCGCTCCGCCCCCCTTGCGCCGCCGCCGGTAGAGCGCTACAATCCGCGCCCATGAAAACCAAACCCTCTTGGCTGTCGTCCGCGATCATCTACCAGGTCAACTTCCGCTCGCTCGCCGCGCGCGAACCCCGCAACGCCGTCGAAGCGCTGACCGAAAAGCCCCTCGCCGCCTCCCCCATCGCCTACCTAACGAAAAATCTCCCGCGCCTCCGCCGCCTCGGCTTCAACGTCGTCTACCTCCTCCCGCCTTATCCCATCGGCTTCTTCGCCCGCAAAGGCATCGGCTCCCCCTACGCGTCCCGCGACTTCACCGCCGTCGAACCCGAATACGGCTCCAAGGCCGAGATCCTCGCCCTCATCCGCCGCGCGCATGAGCTGAAGCTCAAGGTCATTTTCGACATCACCCCCAACCACACCGCCCGCGACCACGTGTGGATGACGGAACATCCCGACTACTACGTCAAGGCCGCCGACGGTTCCGCCTTCTTCGATTGCGACTGGTCCGACACCGCCAAGCTCGACTACACGAACCCCGCCCTGCGCCAGGCGATGATCCAGGTCTACGACCACTGGCTCTCCGCCCTCGGCCCGGATGAAAACGGCCAGCCCGACGGCATCGACGGCTTCCGCCTCGACATGGCCCACTTCATCAACGACAAGTCCTTCTGGGACGAAGCCCTCCCCGTGCTGCGCGCGCGCCACCCCAAGCGCAACCTGCTCTTCATGGCCGAATGCTACGGCTTCGACAACAACCTCGATCTCTTCGCCCGCGGCATGGACGCCGCCTACGACGACGATTTCTACAAGCTCTGCCAGTACGCCTACGCCGTGGACGGCGCCGGCAACTCCCTTGTCCGCCTGGCGGAGGACGCCCAGCACAACCACGGCTTCCATGCCATCCTCGAACAATGGCAGGACGGCGGCCTCGCCGCCGCCGCCGCGCGCGTCCTGATGCAGTACGAGGACGCCGCGCCGAAATTCCCCGGCCCGCACTTCACCGCGCGCTACACCGACAACCACGACGAAGGCCGCGGCCTCTACCGCTTCGGCCCCGGCGGCTTCCGCGCCATGAATCTCCTCGCCTTCCTCGCCCCGCGGACGCTGCCCTTCCTGCTCACCGGCGAGGAATTCGGCGCCCTCGATCGCCCCTCCATCCACGCCCGCTGCCAGCCGTGCGACAAGGGCCGCCGCATCGTCGCTCCCGACGGCCGCGAATACCGCCTCGAAGGCGTCGAACTCGAAGGCAACCTGTTCGACCGCGGCCTCGAAGCCCGCCAGCAGTGGTATCAATTCTTCCAGGAGCTCGTCACCCTGCGGCGGAAGAACCGCCCGCTGTGGGACGGCGCCTGCTCCGTCCTCGATGCCGGCGAAGACGCCCCCGCCCGCGAGCGCACCGTGATCGCCTTCGACCGCAAGCTCGGCCGCCAGCTCATCCGCTGCGCGGTCAACCTCGGCGAGCATCCCCGCAAGCTCACCCGCGCCGCCGACCTCTTCGTCGGCGAGACCCTCTACGGCGCGCTGGAAGATGGCGGCGTCCTGCCGCCGTTCTCCGCCGTCGTCGTCAAGGTCTCCTGATCCCGGCCCGCCTCCCCCGTGCGGGGAATCGCGGCTTGTCCCTCGAAGCCTTGGCGAAGGGGGAGCTCGTGGATTTTTCCATAGTGTGGACCCGCTGCGGCGGGTTCCACAGTGTGGAAAAATTCCTCAAAGTTTTTCCATTGTATGGAAAAATCGCCGAAACTTTTTCCATTGTGTGGAAAAATCCGGTTTCAGGACCTGAGCCGCGAGTCCCCGCATGGGGGAGAACCCCTCCGGCCACTGCCACTCCCCGCTTGCCATCCCGCCGCGCCTCGGCCATCATGTTCAAACCATGCGTATCCTCCTGAGCAACGACGACGGCATCCAGGCCGCCGGCATTCACGCCCTTCATGACGCGGTCAAGGATCTCGGCGACATCCATGTCGTCGCCCCCGACGGCGAACGCTCCGCGATCAGCCACGGCATCACCCTGACCAAGCCGCTGCATACCCGCTCCTTCCCGCCCGGCGGCCCGCACTTCGGCACCGCCGTCAGCGGCACGCCCGCCGACTGCGTCAAGCTGGCGGTCAGCCTCCTGCTCGAGCCCAAGCCCGATCTCATCCTGAGCGGCATCAACCTCGGCCCCAACGCCGGCATCAGCGTGCTCTATTCCGGCACGGTCTCCGCCGCCACCGAAGGCCCCATCATGGGCATTCCCTCCATGGCGCTCTCGCTCGACACCTTCAGCGAGCCGAACTGGGACACCGCCGCGCGCGTCAGCCGCCACCTCGTGGAGCAGGTGGTCTCCGGCAAGCTGCGCATCGCGCCGGGCATCTTCTGGAACGTCAACATTCCCAACCGGCCCTATGAAAAACTCGCCGGCCTGCGCGTCACGCGCATGGGCTCGTCGCGCTTTGTCGAAAAGTACGAGCGCCGCGACGACCCGTGGGGGAATCCCTATTACTGGATGACCGGCGAGCTGTATGAACTGGGCGACATGAAGGGCACCGATCTCGAAGCCTTGCGCCAGGGCTTCGTTTCGCTCTCGCCCATCGGCCTCGACCACACCGAGCACGCGGCCATCGACGCCCTCGCCGCCCAGCCGCCGAAGCTGCCGCTGCGATGATCATCGATTTCCACACCCACGCCTTCGAAGACAGCCTGGCCGCCAAGGCCATCCCGTTCCTCGAAAACGAAGGCAACATCAAGGCCTTCACCGATGGCCGCGCGTCCGGCCTGCTGGCCTCCATGGACCGCGCGGGCATCGACCGCGCCGTGGTCTGCCCCATCGCCACGAAGCCTTCGCACTTCGACGGCATCCGCCGCTGGACCCGCGCGGTCCGCGCCGCGCAGCCGCGCCTCGAAATGCTGCTGTCCATCCATCCCGACGATCCCGACGCGCTGGCCCACGCCGACGAAACCGCCGCCGAGGGCTTCAAGGGCATCAAGCTGCACCCCTACTACCAGCAGTTCACGATCGACGACGAGCGCATGTTCCCGCTCTACGAACGCCTTGCCGCGCGCGGGCTCTTCGCCGTCTTCCACACCGGCTTCGACATGGCCTATCCCTTCATCCGCATTGCCGACCCGGTCCGCGTCCGGCGCGTCATCGACACGTTTCCCAAACTCAGGTTCGTCGCCACGCATCTCGGCGGCTGGCGCGACTGGGAGAATTCCCGGAAATACCTGATCGGCCAGCCTGTCTACATCGAGACCTCCTACTGCCTGCACGAAATGCCCGCGGCGGAGGCCCGCGCGATGATCCTCGCGCATCCCGCCGACCGGATCCTCTTCGGCACCGACAGCCCCTGGGCCGACCAGGCCGCCGAACTCGCGCGCTGGCGCGCCCTCGGCCTGCCGGAGGATCTCCTCGCCGCCGGCCTCGGCGGCAACGCCGCCCGCCTGCTGCAATAAAATCCCCGCGGCGCAGGCCGCGGGGAGATTGCCTTCCGGAAAAGGATCAGAACGCGTAGCTGGCCGTCACGCTGCCCACCACGGCGTCATCCTCGCCGTATACCGCCTCCGCGGCGTCGCGGATGTCGGCATCCGGCAGATAGACATAGCTCACCGCCGGCTTGACGGTCAGGTTCTCCAGCACCTGCACCGGCGCGGCCAGGCCCACCACGAAGTCGTTCAGCGCGGCGTCATCCACGCCGAAATAGCCCGCGTTGTAATCCGCATCGGCCGCGCCGAGGGAGGCCGAGACCGCCAGCGCCAGCCGGTCGTTCACGGCGAGCGTGTGGCCGAGCGCCAGCACCCCGTAGGTGCCGTCGATCGCGTCCACGTCGCGCGATACCGTCAGCGTCGGCGCCAGCACCACGCCCGGCAGGCCGACGGACCCGAACACCTCGGCGGTACCGGGATAGGCGGTGTCCTCGCCGTCCTCCACGGCCAGCGTCTGGTTCGGGAATGTGTACTGAACTACGCCCGCGCCCAGCGCCACCGGCCCGACCGTCTTGGAATAGGACGCCGTCAAATCCACCTCGCTGAAATCGCCCTGGCATGCGCCATCGATGTTGTAATTCGCCCACGTATTGAGCGCGAAGCCGGCCTGGCCAACCGTCAGGCTGGGCTGCACGACGGCCTGGTCGTTCAGCGACTGCCCGCGCCAGACATAGGACGACAACACCGGCAGGTCGAGACCCGCGCTCAACGGCGCCGGCTCTTCCGCCCACGCGGCTCCCGCCGCCACGCACCACAGGCTCATCACATACCACGTCAACTTGTTCATCGTTTTCTCCTTTGGGTTGGTTAACTAGCGGGCGAGGCCTCGGATGAAACCTCGCCCGGCTGCAAGTCCGGTTTCAACGTCTTCTCCGATGCCGCACCTCCTTTCGTTCGTCTGCCTCCCCATAAGCATGGCGCATGCCAATCCCTGGATGTTTTTTGCATGATGATCCGTATCCGCATCCGCTGCAAATATATGCAAACGATAATCCGCCCCGAAAGGAACCCCGATCCCCCATTATAAATCATACGAATCTGTTGCCGTTCATAATTCGTCATCCATTATTGTTGGATGGATGACCTATACCAACGCGAATGCCGGATGACGGTGTTGCGCGTTCAGCGCTGTTGTCCGAATTCAGTTTGCGGCATGGTCGTGTTCCCCCCATGCGGGGGCTCGCGGCTCATGTCCTGGAACACCGGAAAAACGCCGCGAAAGTGCCGTTTTCAGGCCTTGGGACCCCTTCAGGGCCTTGAGCCCCCCCCTCTATTGATAAGCCGCGATTCCCCGCATGGGGGGAGCCGTTCGGCGCCTACTTTTTCCTGGCGCGAGCCGACTCGAGATATTCGACGACTTCCTTGCGGTCCTTGGCCTTGGCGGCCGCCAGCGCGGTCAGGCCATTCTGGCTCTTGATATTCACGTCGGCGCCGCCTTCCACCAGCAGGCGCACGGTTTCCAGATGGCCGTTGAAGGCGGCTCCCATCAGCGCCGTCGCGCCCTTGGGCGTCTGCGCATCCAGATCGGCGCCTTTGTCCACCAGCAGCTTAACGATTTCCCGGCGGTCGTGGCTGGCGGCATCCATCAGTAACGTCATTCCCTGGGCATCCCGCGCATTCACGTCCGCGCCCCGGTCGATCAGCAGGCTGGCCAAGTCGGTCCGGTTGGTGTGGAGGGCAATGCCCAGTGCCGAGCGGTCATCGGCCGTGCGCAGGTTCAGGTCGGCCCCCTTCTCCGCCAGCATGGCCATGGCCGCCGGCTGCTTCGCCAGCACGGCAAAGATCAACGCCGTCAGCTGGTCTCCCGGCGTCTGCGCATCCAGATCCGCGCCCTTTCCGGCCAGGATCCGGATCACTTCCGGACTGCCCGCATGCGCGGCGCACATCAAGGGGGTGATGCCATCGGCGCTGGCCAAGTTGACGTCGGCGCCCTTGGATACCAGCCATTTCACCACGGACTCCCGGCCATTGATGGCGGCCGCTGTCAAGGCCGTGTAGCCGTTGGGATCCTGCACGTTCACGTCCACGCCCCGCTGCAGCAGTTGCATGGTGCCCACCAGGTTGCCCTCCGCGGCGGCCGTATGCAGTTGCTCCCACAACGGGCTGGAACTGTGCTTGAACGGCAGGGTGCAACCGGCGCCACAAACCATGATCGCCATCATCAGCACCTGGATTTTCTTCATGGTCCGGCCACTCCTCTGCGCGGCAGCCTTGTCCGCCGCGCCGGATCACTATGCCACAAGCCGGCCGGAAGGAAAACGAAAGATGCGGCCGCAAGCCGCGAGCCCCCGCATGGGGGGGGCGGGTCGCTGGGCCCTGCAGGACTTGAACCTGCGACCAAAAGATTATGAGTCTTGTTTTTTTTCAATACTGGCCGCATTTATCTCTTGTTCTGTGCCATAACCATGCCGTAATCTGCACCCGAACGCCTGAAAAGGTGGCAATAGGAAACGGAGGGTAGCAGAATGAGACCGAGAAGCGGAAGCCTGATAAAGCGGGGCAAGGTCTATTGGATTAGGTATCAGATCAAGGGGGAGCGTGTCTCTGAATCTTTAGGCGTTTCGACCCTGCGGGAAGCCCAGCAGGAATTCGAGAAGCGGATGGCGCCCATCCGCGCCGCCGATGCTGCCGAAGCCCTGCGAGCAATCAAGCATCGCCTAGAGGATGCCGAGGGCGTGGCCGTGGCGGAATTCGACAAGGCCAACCCGCCCCTGACCGTGGCAGACGCCTGGGACAAATTTCTGCGGACGGATGCCGTTCCCGCCGGTGCCGGGACGCTTGGCCAGTATGATGGCCAATGGTCGCAATTCAAAC
>CAZMOR010000216.1:0-1662 GCA_964567795.1 uncultured Verrucomicrobiota bacterium | reverse complement strand
TGATGGACCTCTCCGACGGTCTCGCCGCCGACCTCCCACGCCTGCTCGACGCCTCGCGCCGCGGCGTCCGCCTCGAAGCCGCTGCCATCCCCTGCTCCGCTCCTGCGCGCAAGACCCGCCAGCCCCTGCATCACGCCCTCTGCGACGGCGAGGATTTCGAACTCCTCTTCACCGTGCCCGCGGCCCAAGACGCCCGCTTTGCGGCCGCCTGGAAAAAACAATTTCCCCGTCTCCGTGCCACCTGCATCGGCGAAATCCTCGCCGACCCCCGGCGGCGCTGCCTGCGGTTGCCCGCAGGCACGCTGATCCCCTTCCGCACCGGCGGCTACCAGCACTTCCTACACCACAACGGATAACATGCCCCAACCCGCCTATCCCCTCGAACTCGAAGCGCACTGGCTCCAGGTCGCACAGGCCGAAACCCGCAGCACCTCCCTGCGCGACACCCTGCACCGCCTCCTGCCCGACATCACCCGCCTCGCCGACCGCTTCACCACCGCCCGCCCGCCGGCCGACGCCGCGGCCGATTATTTCCGCGACACCCGCGCCTGCGCCGCCTATTCCATCTATTTCGCCCCGCAGACCCACGCGCGCCTCGTCCGCATCCTCGCCGAACTTCCGCCCTTCCCCGAAACCGCCCGCCCCCTGCGCGTCCTCGATCACGGCTGCGGCACCGGCGCCGCGGCCTGGGCGCTCCTCGACCAGCTCGGCCGCCGCCCCATCGCCCTCAGCGTCCGTGACCGCTCGCGCACCGCCATCCGCTGCTTGCACGACTGCTTCACCGCGCTCCGCAACGCCCGCTGGCCCGAGGCCACCCTGCGCACCGAATCCGCCCCGCTCGAGGACTTCAACGCCGGCGATGAAAAATTCGAAATCATCCTTCTCCACTATGTCCTGAACGAACTCGCCCCCGACGCCCGCCGTACCCTCCTCGCCCGCGCCGCGCGCGCCCTCGCCCCCGGCGGCCGCCTGCTCATCTGCGAACCGCTGCTCCGCGAATCCGGCGACTACCTGCGCGACCTCCGCACGTTCGCCCTCGCCGACCTCGGCCTGCATCTTCTCGCCCCATGCCCGCACGAGTCCGCCTGCCCCCTCGGCGAACCCTGCCACGACGTCCGCTCCTGGAAACTGCCCCAGTCCCTGCAAATCCTGAATTCCGTCCTGCACCGCGACCTGCGCCACCTCGCCTACGCCCTCCTCGTCCTCACTCCCGCCCCCCCATGCGGGGACGCGCGGCTCATGTCCTCCGCCGTGCGTGCGCGCCTCGTGGGCTCCCCGACCTTCGCCAAGGGCCAAACCCTCTGCCCCGCTTGCTGTTCCGACGGCCGAATCCACCGCCTCCAGCTCCTGAACCGCGATTTCGATACCGCCGGCCGCAAGGAGCTGCGCCACCTCGAACGCGGGCAAATCCTCGCCCTCGCCGAACTGCGCCCGCTGGGCGACTCCTCCCTTTCGCGCGCCGTGCCCCCTCCGGCTTGAATCGGCGCCGGCTCCGTGATATTCTTTCCGCAAATCCAACCCCAGGAGATTTCACGATGAAAAAAATCGCATTGTTCCTCGCGGCCCTGTTGATCTTTTCCGCCGTTGCCTTCGCCGCCGACATCGAATTGAAGGCCGTTGAGTCCTCCTTCCTCTCCAAGGCCGGCTACGATCCGGCCACGA
>CAZMOR010000215.1:0-4738 GCA_964567795.1 uncultured Verrucomicrobiota bacterium | reverse complement strand
ATCCCGCCAGCTTAGCGGCGGAAGCCTCTAGCCGGGAACCACAGGACCAACTTCAAATCGCTCACAACCCCTTTTCGTTGCAACACGCTTTCCCAGATATGATTGGAAATCACAAACGGTCAAACATCCGGACAGCAGTGCTTTCGCGGCGTTTATCCACCGCCAAAGGACGCGCATGGGCGCCAATGGAAACCCCAACGCAGAGCCTGCCGCGGGGAAGAACGACGGGTGAACGAAAAAGGAGAACGTCAGCGTTCACCGGAGGCGCACCTCATGCGATGTGGGTGCCGCACCTTGTTGGATGTTCTTCTCGAATTACTTTTCCAATTCTTGCCTAAGTTGGTGCCGACCCTCGAACCCAATATTGTCGAGGGTCACGGACGGCATCTGGATATTGGTAAAATCCTTCGGCGCAAGAGAGCGCCCCGTAGAAATATCGTAGGCAAACACCGTTTCGCCCGCGAGGCGGAAAAGAATGATTTTGCCGGTAGTATCCCATGCGAGGGTTTCGCCAAAGGGCAACGTGTAGTCCGGCGCGCAATCTGGCGACCAGTAGATCCGTTTCCCATCCAGTATTATTCTAAAATTTACATCGATGTAGCCGTAGAGCCGGTACAACTTAGCCGTGTGGGCATGATCCTTTGTCTCGAGAATCTGTATGCGCTCCCAGTGGCCAATCAGGCCCAATTCACGCCATATATTCGGAAGCGCGACCGCAAGAACAACGCCTGTCAAAACGAATAGTATGGGCTTAAGTGATTTCATCTTGCATCCAACAGACTTTTTCCAACCTGCTTAAATATGGGTTTGCAATGGATATCCGCACGGATTTCGGGCCCTAGAATAGCGGATTTCGGGGAGGGGATCAAGATGGCCGGGGATTTGCCGGGCGATGTATTGCGCGCAGATGGGCGATGTGCGGGGAGGCGTTTTTGCGCGAATGATTAAGAGGGGCAGAGTGGGGCGCATGGGAAGGATGTCATCCCGAGCCGGTCGAGGGATCTCGGGCGGAGTTCCGCGGGCGGGTGTGGAAGATGAGGCCGAGATGTCTCGACTGCGCTCGACATGACGGACAACGGGACAAACAGACGGCCAGCTCGACGTCGGAGCCTGCGGGGAAGAAGAAGACATGAGCCGCGAGCCCGCGGAAACGGGCGGCGTCAATGCAGGAGGTCGAGGACGGCCTGGACGGCTTCGGCAGGGGTGATGGCGCGGAGGGCCTGGTCGGCGGCGCGGGACTGGCGAGGGACGTCGCGGGTGCGGCGTTCGGAGCGCTGGAGGATGCGGATGTGGTGGCCGAGGGGGCCGGTCTGGCCGGGGTTGGTGATGCCGTAGAAGGCAACGAGCGGGGTGCCGAGGGCGGCGGCGAGGTGCATGCCGCCGCTGTCATTGCAGAGCGTGGCGGCGGAGAGGGCGAGAACGGCGGCGAGTTCGTGCAGGGTGGTGGCGCCGGCGAGGTTGAGTCCGTTGGGGGCGGCGGCGGCGGCGACCTGCTGGCAGGCGGCCTGTTCGGCGGGGGTGCCGAGGGTGATGATGGAGCCGCCGGTGTGGGCGACGAGGGCGGCGGCGGTTTCGGCGTAGCGTTCGGCCGGCCACTGCTTGGACGAGCCGCGGGCGGCGCCGGGGAGAATCGAGATCCAGGGCCGGGGGAGGATGGACAACTTGGTCCGCATGGCGTCGAGGGTGGCGGCGGGGACGGTCAGGCGCGGGGCGGGATAGGCGAGGCGGTTTTCACCGGGGAAGAAGAGGTCGAGGTATTCAAAGACCTGATGGGTGCGGCCGGGACCGAAGGCGGGGGGGCGGACTTCGGTGAGCATGAAATCGCGGGGAAAATGGCCGGGCATGCCGATGCGGCGGGGAATGCGGGCGAGGAAGGGAACCAGGGCGGAGCGGAAGGAGTGGGGCAGGATGTATGAACTCTCAAATCGTGATTCGCGGAGGGTGCGGAGCAGGGGGCGGAGGGGGGCGCCGGAGGCGGGGAGGGAGAGGACGCGGTTGGGGGCGGCGTGCAAGGCCCAAAGCGGGGCGAGACCGGGCTTGGTGAGAAGGGTGATTTCAGTTTGGGGGAACTGTTCACGCAGGGCCTGGAGGGCGGGCATGGACATGACGGCATCGCCCAGCCAGTTGACGGAGCAGACGAGAAGGCGGTCTGGAGCGGTGGAACTCACCAGGTGTAGCGGACGGTGTAGGTGAAGGTCTGGGTGGCGCCGGCTTTCACCGGCGTGGTGAACTGGATGGAATGGGGATCGGTGCCGGGAACATATTCGGCGCTGGCGGCGGTGATTTCGTGGTTTTCGCCGCGGTAGAAATGCTCGATGACGGTGACGGTCTGGTCGGCGGGGGTCTGGTTTTCGAGGGTGATCTCGAAGGATTCATCGGCGACCTTGAGGGGGATGACGTCGGCGTAGGAGGTGCGGAGGCGGCGGCCGGAGAGGCCGGCGGCGGGGCCGAGGTTGATGGTGGCGGATTCGCCGGGCTTGAGGGCGGGGAGCCAGTCGGTGCCGAGCCATTCGAGGGCTTGGTCGGCATGGCCGCGGAGGAGGCGGAATTCGCCGGGCGGGAGGGGCGCGGCGGTATCGTTCTTGAAGGACAGGCGGGTTTCGACGACGGAGGCGAATTCGGTGCCGAGGTTCCAATCGGAGCGGCGATTGCGCTGGTAGCGGTCGAAGCGGACGCCGTCATAGACGAAGCGGGTTTCCACGGGGATGGCGGGGGCGTTGGCGAGGCCGGCGCGGATATCGGAGCCGGCGGGGAGGGAGAGAGGCTGGGGCAGGTCGTAGGTGGCGACGATGCCGGCGGAAGCAGCGGCGCGCTCGGGGATCCAGGCGGTGCCGTCGGCGGAGTAGCGCAGGGCGGGGGGCTTGGCGGCGCGCGGGTCGGCGGCTTCGGGAACCAGCGGGGCGAATTGGCCTTTTTCAGTCAGGGCCAGGCGGATGCGGGCGTTGGGAAAATCGCGGCCGGTGCGGTTCTGGATGCGGACGCGGGAGGAGAGGGCGATGGAGCGGGAATCATCGGCAAGGATGGCTTCGTGGGCGGCGGACCAGGAGATGCCGGAGGCGGCGTAATTGAGCTGGATGGCGGGCGGCGCGGCCTGGCCGGCGGCGAGCTGCCAGAGCAGCGTGGGCTGGCGGGCGAGGCCGGGACGGGCGGGGAATTCAACGGCGTCGAGCGCGAGGATGTTGGGAATGAACCGCGCAGCCTGGCCATCGACATCCAAGGTGAGGGAGGGGCTGGCGGCGGAGAAATCCGGGAGGGAGGCGAGGCGGCCGGAGAAGGTGGCGGGACCTTTGAGGCAGGTGAGCACGTCGCCGCGATAGGCGCGAAAGAGGGCGGTGTCGTCGAGCAGGTCGTAGGCGAAGCGCTGGGCGGCGATCTCGAGGGTCTCGCCGCGTTCAAGGGGGACCGCATTGACGGAAGCGGGGAGGAGGGTTTCGGGGAGCGGGCTGATGCGGACGAGGCTGTCGGGTCCGGCGGGTTCGAGATCCTGGGTTTCGGAGACCTGGACGTTGCCGTTTTCCTGGATGACGAGGGTGACGGAGCGGGGCTGGGCGGCGAAGGCCGCCAGCGGGACCAGGAGGGCAAGGAGGCCGAGGATTTTCTTCATCAGGATTCTCCGGTTCACGGGCGCGGAATGCGCTGGACTTGCTGTTGCAGGAAGGCGTCGGCGAGGACCAGGGCGGCCATGGATTCAACGACGGGCACGGCGCGGGGCAGGACGCTGGGGTCGTGGCGGCCCTTGGCCTCGAAGACGACGGGGGAGCCGTCGAAGGCGGCGGTCGGTTGGGGTAGGGCGATGGTGGAGACGGGCTTGAAGGCGACGCGGAAGAAGATGGTTTCGCCGTTGGAGATGCCGCCCTGGATGCCACCGCAGTGGTTGGAGGCCGGGCGGATGCCGCCGCCGGGGCGGGCGGTGAAGGGATCGTTGTGCTGCGAGCCGCGCAGGAGCGTGGCGCCGAAGCCTTCGCCGACCTCGAAGCCGCGGGTGGCGGGAATGGACATCATGGCATGGGCGAATTCGGCGGTGAGTTTTTCGAAGACGGGTTCGCCCCAGCCGGCAGGGACACCGCGGCAGGCGCAGGCGATGATGCCGCCGACGGAATCGCCGGCATCGCGGGCGGCGGAGATGGCGGCGATCATTTTTTCCGCGGTGGCGGGATCGGGGCAGCGGACGGGGGAGGCATCGACGGCGGCGCGGGAGATCCGGGCGAGGTCGGGGCGGGGGGCGGTGAGGGCGCCGACGGCTTCGACCCAGGCGACGATCTGGACGGGGTGGAAGACGGACAGCATCTTTTCGGCGACGGCGCCGGCGGCGACGCGGGCGGCGGTTTCGCGGGCGGAGGCTCTCCCGCCGCCGGAACGGGCGCGCAGGCCGTATTTTTCGGCATAGGTGAAATCGGCGTGCGAGGGGCGGGGGACGGTTTCCATCTCGGCGTAATCGCCCGGTTTCGTGTCGGCGTTGGGAATGGAAAGGCCGATGGGGGTGCCGAGCGTCAGGCCGTGTTCGGTTCCGGAGAGGATGGAGCCGGTGTCGGATTCCTGGCGGGGGGTGGTGAGGGCGGAGGCGCCGGGCCGGCGGCGGTCGAGCTGGGGCTGGATGTCGTCGACGGCGAGGGGAATGCGCGCAGGGCAGCCGTCGACGATGCACCCGATGGCGCGGCCGTGGGATTCGCCGAAGGTGGTGACGCGGAATAGGGTTCCGAAGGTGCTGGACATGGGCGCATTTCTCCTGTGGCGGACA
>CAZMOR010000214.1:0-4113 GCA_964567795.1 uncultured Verrucomicrobiota bacterium | reverse complement strand
GCCCCGGAGAGCCGCCAGTTCGGATGAGGAAGTCACCACCACCGGCGCCGGCGCCGGGTGCTTCGGCGAACACGCCGCCAGCAAGCCGGCCAGCAGGACCGGCAGGGCCGTACGTAAAAATTGTTTATTCATGCCTGTCTCCATCGGTCCAGTCTGTATGGGGACCGGCAAGAATACGGCACCCCCCGCCGGTTCCCAAGTGAAATGTGTGCCCGGCGCAAAAACGCTTTTTCCAGCCAGTGGGCGTCATCCGGGCCGACTGGCTAGGGTGGCCACTCATAGATAACCTCCATCTGGATGTTCGTGTACATGGCCAGAAATTGTTCCATCACCCCGCGGCAGCTGGGACAGGGCTCCAAATTGGTGTACAGGCGGATGTTTCCGGCCACCCCCGTATCCGGCAAGCGGGCGGCCATCTCCTCCAGCATCTTGTATTCCGTGTCGAAATACCGGGGCAGCGCGTCGGGACTGTCCACGACGCCCCGGTAATCCACGAACAGCGTCTTGAACTTCGCCTGGTCCTTCGCGGGAGAAAACGACATCCCTTTGAGCCGCTTCGCCACCCGCTTGGAAAATCCGTCCAGGCTCTGGATGCCGCTGTGCGCAAAATATTCCTGCTTGTCGAGGCCCGCGATGTCGGCCCGGGCCCAGCCAAAATTGTTGCGGCGATAATACGGCTCCGGCAGTTTCTTGCGGTAATACCAGATGCGTTCAAGGTCGGCGTGATCCCGCTGGCGATCCACATGCCGAATGACCGGCTCGCGTTTCAGCTCGCGGCCATCGGGATTCCCGGCGTCGGCCCCCGGCGCAACCCCGGACAGGGGCCCGGCCAGCAGCCAAGCCAGGCCCAGGCCACCGATCCACCACCAGCCATTGCTTCTTCCTTTCATCGGGTTCACCATACGGAAGGCTGGACGCCGGCCCAAGCCAAATGTGCGCCGGACCGTAAAATCGCGCGAAGCGTTTCTGCACCATCCGCAATTCCCGGTTGAATTGGACCGGCGGCTTCACTAGCATCCCCCCCCAACCATGAAATTCGACCATCTCCGCGACAGTTATCGTTCCCGCCTCCAGGCCGCCGGTCCGGTTGCCCAGGGCAAATTCGTTACGAAGGAAAACGCCTTCGCCCTGCTGAACGCCGTCCTCCGCAGCGGCGACCGCGTGTGCATCGAAGGCGACAACCAGAAACAGGCGGATTTCTTTGCCCGCGAACTCGCCCGGCTCGATCCGGCCCGGGTGAATCATCTGCACATGACCCAGTCCACGCTGGTCTTGGACGCGCATCTGGAGGTGTTCCGCCGCGGCATCGCCGACCGGCTGGATTTCGCCTATTCCGGCCCCCAATCCAAGGCGCTCTACCAGCTGGCCGCCGAAAAGAAAGTGAAAATCGGCGCCATCCATACCTATCTGGAACTCTACGGCCGGTACTTCGTGGATCTGTATCCCCAGGTGGCCATCCTCGTGGCCGAAGCCTGCGATGAAGCCGGCAACATCTACACCGGCAACAACACCGAGGACTCCCCGCTCATCGCCGAGGCCACCCGCTTCAAGATGGGCGTCGTGATCGTGCAGGCGAAAAAGAAGCTCGCGCAGCTCCCGCGCGTGGACATCCCCGCCTCCTGGATCGATTTTATCGTCGTCACGGACGAGGACTATCATCTCCAGCCGCTGTTCACCCGCAATCCGGGCAAAATCACCAACCAGCAGGTCCTGATGGCCATGATGGCCCTCAAGGGCATCTACCAGCCCTATGGCGTGCAAGCCCTCAACCACGGTCTGGGCTACGCCACGGCGGCAATTGAACTGCTCCTCCCGACTTACGGCGCGCAACTGGGTCTCAAGGGCAAGGTGGCCACGCGCTGGGTGCTCAATCCGCACCCGACGCTCATCCCCGCCATCGAAGCGGGTTTTGTGGAGCATGTCTATGCCTTCGGCGGCGAACCCGGCATGGACGAGTACGTGCAGGCGCGGCCGGACATCTTCGCCATCGGCCCCGACGGCTCCATGCGCTCCAACCGCTGCTGCGCGCATATTGCCGGCCTCTATGCCATCGACCTCTTCATCGGCGCCACGCTCCAGATCGACCGGTTCGGCAATTCGTCGACCGCCATCAAGGGCATGATCGCCGGCTTCGGCGGCGCCCCCAATCTCGGCGGCACGCCGCCCGGCCGCCGGCACAACTCGCCGGCCACGACCGCCGCCGGCGCCACCCGCGAGCAGGTTTTCCGCGGCCGCAAGCTCGTGGTCCAGCTCACGCCCACGCGCTCCGAGAAGAAAAACATCCCCGTGTTCGTCGAGGAGCTCGATGCCCAGCAGTTGCACCAGGCCGGAGTCTTCGCGGAGCCGCCGGTGATGATCGCCGGCGACCAGGTCACGCACATCGTCACGGAAACCGGCATCGCGTATCTGGACAAGTGCCCGGACAGCGAGACCCGCCAGAAGGCCGTCGCCGCCGTGGCGGGCGACACCCCGGTCGGACTGAAGATCAACACCGCCGCCCGCGATGCCCTGCGTTCCGCCGGCATCGTGAAAACCGTGGCCGACCTCGGCCTGGATCCGGCGACCGCCACCACGGATCTCCTGCCGGTCCACTCGCTGGATGATCTGGTGAAAGCGTCCGGCGGTCTTTACCGGATTCCCGCCGGCTGCACCGGTTGATGGTCCCGGACCGGCCCTGTCGCGAAAAAAATCGCCGCCCGTTGTGCGGCCGGCGATTTTTGCATCCGTGGTTTCCGGTCTACTTGAACACGAAGATCTTGACCGGCTTTCCGGGCCGCTCGTCGGATTCCTCGACGGTCGCCGTCAGGTTCATGCCCGTCTTCGGCTCTTCCACTTCCACGCGGCCGGAAGCCCGCAGTCCGTTCTCAAACTGGACAATGCCGAACTGCAGGAATTTCTTGGTGTAGCCTTCGGGCAGGTTCCAGACCCGCGTCCAGGCCAGCAGCTTGCACGACCCTTCCAGATCGAAGGTCGACCAGCCCTTGCCCGTCACGGGATCGCGCCGCACGCCGCACTTGGCGCAGATCATCGGGGCAGGATAATACACGGCCCCGCAGCCTTCGCATTTGTAGGCTTGGATCTTGGGCGCCTTGACCTCGTACATGCTGAAATCAATCATGGCGTCCTCCTATTCCTTCGCGCAGATGACCGCGACCACGTTGTTCCCGAAGCCGCCGAAGTTCACCGACATCCCGACCTTGGGATCCTTGACCTGCCGGCCGGGTTCCGCTTCGCCCCGCAGCTGGCGGACCAGTTCCACCACCTGCGAGACGCCCGTGCCGCCTACCGGATGGCCCTTCGATTTCAGGCCGCCCGAGGGATTGATCGGCATGCGCCCGTCAATCCGCGTTTCGCCCTTGCGCACCGCGAGAAACGATTTGCCGCGCTCGAACAAGCCGATTTCCTCGCTGATGGCGAGCTCCAGGATGACGAACGCATCGTGGAGCTCGGCGAAGGAAATATCCTTCGGGCCCATCCCGGCCATCTTGTAGGCCTTTTCGCCCGCGATCCGCACCGCTTCGAGCTTGAGCGGATCCCTGCGGTTGTGCACGCAATGGGTGTCCGTCGCGCTCGCCACGCCGGCAATGCGCACGGGCTTTTTCGGAAACTCCTTCGCGATGGGCGCGTCCATGTTGACCAGGAGCACCGCCGCCGCCCCGTCCGTGACCGGACAGGTCGAATACATGCGCAGGGGTTCGGCAATGTAGTTGTTCACCACATCGGCCTCCGGCCCGTCCGCAATGGCCTCGATCGTGCAGGGAATCTGCACGTGGGCGTACTTGTTCTTCGCCCCGTTCTCGTGGTCCTTCACGGCGATCAGCGCCAGGTCGCGTTCCGTCAGGCCGTACTTCTCCATGTACATCCGGGTGAACATGCCGCCGAAGCCCGGCAGCGTGAGCCCCATGTTGTATTCCGCTTCGGTGTGCAGCATGGTCGCCACGATGTCGGTCGCGTTCCAGCCGGTCACCTTGCGCATGATTTCGCCGCCGACCACGAGCACGACGTCCGCCAGGCCCGAGGCCACGGCCATGTAGCCGACCTTGACCGCGCTGGCGCCCGACGCCGGGCCGTTCTCGATGAGTTCGGCCGGCACGGGTTCCATGTCCATCCGGC
>CAZMOR010000213.1:0-1606 GCA_964567795.1 uncultured Verrucomicrobiota bacterium | reverse complement strand
TATGGCTGGAGGCGCGGGTGGACGGCCCTGCCCGCGGCCGGCCGGTTGAATCTGGTGGCGGTTTCATTGGGGGCGGCCGGGTTGTTGTATTTCATCGTGGCGGGTTTCGGCGCCGGGGGCATCCAGAAGGAATTCACGCTGGCTCCGGTTGCGACCGGGGAGCAGTTGAGCCTGCATGACCGGGTGTTTCTCGAGTTGGGCGGCCGGCCACGGTATGCGCAGGCCGCCGTGAAGATCTGGCGCGAGCACGTCTGGTTCGGAGTCGGCGGCTGGGGCTACAAGTATCTGGTGGCCAGCCATGTTCCGGAAAGCCAGTGGGCCGCGCTGGAGAAGCGCGGGTGGGCGAACGTGCACGTCGATTTTCTGCAATTTCTGGTTGAATTCGGCCTGGTCGGGACCGGCTTGCTCATGGCGGCGCTGGGCGTCATGGTGCATGATTTGCATCCATTTGCCCGGTACCGGCCGGGAGCCTTGTTTGTCATGGGAATCACCAGTCTTGGACTGACCATCCTGTTCAGCTTCGTCGACATTCCCTTCCGCTGTCCGGCGATCCTGTATACCTGGGTGACGCTGCTGGCGGCGATACCGGTTCTCTGTCCATTTCCTTCGCCGATAGCGCAGCAGACGGCCGCCATTCCGGAGCGGAAAACCCCAACGGGAGGATAGCGAGATGAAAACCCCAACGACACCAGGCATTTCTCCCGCCGTTCCGCCGGCCGTCCTGCCGCTGGCGCCGCCATCCGGGCCGGCCTATTACGCCAGCATGCCGATGCCCTATTACGGCGATGCGCCGCAATCGGACGCGGGGCCGCTCAACTCCCTGGATCCCCTGCGGTTGATCGGCAACGCGCGCAAGAAATGGCTGACGATTTTGCTGCGCCTGGTGTTCACGGTGGGGGCGGCCGCCTTCTACCTGAGCAAGGCGCCGCGCTATTACCAGTCGCAGGCGACGATTGAATTGAGCGTGCGCCGGCCCCGCATCCTGAACAAGCAGGAAGCGATGATCGAGGATCCGGCGGCCATGATGCAGATCGAAGACACGCTGAACACGCAGATCGAGAAGTTCAAGAGCAAGGCGATGCTGCCGCATGTGATGGCGTGTTACCGCGAACTCTATCCGGATGACAAGTACAGCGACGAGGAGCTGGCGGCGCGGCTGGCGATCCGGGCGAGCTTTTCGCTGGTGCGGCGCACCCGGCTGGTGCGGGTGGTCAGCCTGAGCGATGATCCGGGATTTGCCGTGAAAGCCTGCACGGCATATGCCGCGGGAGCAGAAGCCAGCGCCCGCGCGGAAAACAAGGCGGTTTCCGACTCCGCCGTGGCCTGGCTGGAAGCCCAGGCCGCCACGCAGAAGAAAGACCTGGAGGCGGCGGACAAGGCGCTGCTGGAGGCCCGCCAGAAATACCAAATGGATGTGCTGGAAGGGCAGCGCAAGACCGTCGACAGTTCCCTGCTGGGTTTCAATGAACCAATGGTCCAAATCGAAACAAAAGCCGACCAAGAGAAAAAACTCCTGGAAGCCCTGGAGGCACTGGAATGGAATCCGGAAGAGGCCGGCAAGCTGCCGGCGGACATTCACCGCGCGGCGGATGTCGGCGTGGACCTG
>CAZMOR010000212.1:0-2190 GCA_964567795.1 uncultured Verrucomicrobiota bacterium | reverse complement strand
CTGATCAAGCCCTACGTCGGCCAGCTCGGGCGGGCGGGGCTGATGTGCGTGATGACCGCGGGCATGACGACGATCTCCGGGACGCTGATGATCGTCTACGCCTCGATCCTGGAGCCGGTGCTGCCGGGCATCATCCTGGGGCACCTGGTGGTGGCTTCGATCATCAGCGCGCCGGCGGCGGTGATGGTGGCGCGACTGATGGTGCCGGCGGCGGCGGGTGAAACGGACCACGAGATGCCGGACCTGAAGGCGGAGACGCATGGCGTGGTGGACGCGCTGCTGGTGGGGGCGAACGACGGCGCGAAGGTCATGGTGAACGTGGCTATCATGCTGGTGGCCATCATCGCGGTGGTGTCGCTGGTGAACAAGGCGCTGGGGCTGATCCCGCTGGGCACGCCGCTCTCGCTGGAGCGCATGCTGGGCTGGATCATGGCGCCGGCGATGTGGCTGGTGGGCGTGCCGTGGAGCGAGGCGCAGCCGGCGGGGCAACTGATGGCGCAGAAGACGGTTTTCAACGAGTTCGTGGCCTACCTGGCGCTGGCGAAGCTGCCGCCGGACACGCTCTCGGTCCACAGCCGGCTGATCACGATCTATGCGCTGTGCGGTTTCGCGAACTTCAGCAGCATCGGCATCCTGGCCGGGACGCTGACGGCGCTGTGCCCCGGGCACAAGCAGACCGTGGCGGGCCTGGGGCTGAAGGCGATGGTGGCGGGCACCATCGGCACGCTGCTGACGGGCGCCGTGATCGGCATCCTGGTCCAGCCCTGAAGCCCGCCCCGGGTGCGGGGGCTCGCGGCTCATTTTCCAAGATCGGTTTTTCCACACAATGGAAAAACTTTCGGCGATTTTTCCATACAATGGAAAAACTTTGGGCATTTTTTCCACACTGTGGAAAAAAGTTTTCCACAGTGTGGAAAAACCACGAGCCGCGATTCCCCGCACGGGGGGCCGCGGTGCGGCGGACGGGGTCTCAGGCGTCGGCGGCGAGGCGCTGCGCGACGAGGGCCTTGGACTGCTCGCGGAGTTTGTATTTCTGGATCTTGCCGCTGGCGGTGAGGGGGTATTCGGCGACGAAGAAGACGTAGCGCGGCACCTTGTAGGTGGCGAGGTGCTGGCGGACGAAGTCGCGGACGTCCTCTTCCCGGAGCGTCTTGCCCCGGTTGAGGATGATGAAGGCGACGGGGATTTCGCCGTACTTGGCGTCGGGGGCGCCGACGACCTGCGCGTTCATGACTTCGGGCAGGGTGAGGAGCAGGTCCTCGATTTCCTTGGGGGAAATGTTTTCGCCGCCGCGGATGATGATGTCCTTGATGCGGCCGGTGATGCGGTAGTAGCCCTGGGCGTCGCAGGTGCCGAGGTCGCCGGAGTGGAGCCAGCCGTCCGGGTCGATGACGGCGGCGGTCTGTTCGGGCATCTTGTAGTAGCCGTGCATGATGTTGTAGCCGCGGCAGCAGACTTCGCCCTCGGTGCCGGGGGGCAGGTGCCGGTTGGTGGCGGGGTCGAGGATGGCGACTTCGACGCCGGGGAAGGCGGGGCCGACGGTGGCGACACGCAGTTCGACGGGGTCGGTGCCGTAGGTCTGGGTCATGCCGGGGGAGGCTTCGGTGAGGCCGTAGACGGAGGTGATTTCGGTGACGTGCATGTCGGCGATGACGCGCTTCATGACCTCGATGGGGCAGACGGTGCCGGCCATGATGCCGGTGCGCAGGCTGGACATGTCGAACATCTTGAACATCGGGTGGGTGTACATCGCGATGAACATGGTTGGCACGCCGTAGAGGACGGTGCACTTCTCCTGGTGGATGGCGGCGAGGCCGAGGAGGGCGTCGAAGACCTCGACGATGACGAGGGTGGCGCCGTGGGAGAGGATGGCCATCACGCCGAGGGTGACGCCGAAGCAGTGGAAGAGGGGCACCTGCAGGCAGAGCTTGTCGGCGCCGGTGAAGCGCTGGCGGTGGCCGATGCTCCAGCCGTTGTTGAGGATGTTGTGGTGCGAGAGCATCACGCCCTTGGGGAAGCCGGTGGTGCCCGAGGTGTACTGCATGTTGACGATGTCGTGGCAGTCGAGGGCGGCCTGGGCCTCCTCCAGGAGGGTGTCCGGCTGGTGGCCGCCGAGGAGCATGAGTTCGGCGGTGGTGTACATGCCGCGGTGCTTTTCCTGGCCGACGTAGCAGACGTGGCGGAGGTGGG
>CAZMOR010000211.1:0-2235 GCA_964567795.1 uncultured Verrucomicrobiota bacterium | reverse complement strand
GCCGGATCGCCTCTTCCTCGGGGATCTGGCCGTCGAGGACCTGGCCGGCCTCTTCGTAGCCGATGGCATGGCGGGCGGTGTCGGACAGCGCCGGGAACTTTGCGCGCAGCGCGCGGACCTCCTCGACGAGGCCGTAGGCGAACATCTGGCGGGCGCGGCGGGCGATGCGCGCGCGCAATTCCTCGGGCGGCAGCAGCAGCCCGGCCACCTTGGGCCGGGGCCGCTCCTCGGCGACGGGCAGGGGATGGCCCGACGCCAGCAGCTCGTAGGCCCGCACCACGCGGCGCGGATTCTCCGGGTCGCGCAGCTTGGCATATTCCGCCGGATTCAAGGCCTGGGTGGCCGCCTGCAGGGCTTCGAGCCCTTCAACCTTGAGCAGCGTCTCCGCCGCCGCGCGGCGGTCGGGATCGGATGGCGCGCTGGCGAGGCCCTCGGTGAGGCATTTCACGTAGAGCCCGGTGCCGCCGACGACGATCGGCGGCGCGCCGCACGCGGCGATGGCCGGCGCCGCGGCGCGGATGGCGGCGAGATAATCACCGACGGAAAACGGCTGGTCGGGATCGACAAGGTCAAAACCGAACGACGGCACCGCGGCGCGCTCGGCGGCGTCGGGCTTGGCGGTGCCGATGTCCAGGCCGCGGTAGATCGTCATGGAATCGGCGGCGATGATGGGCCGCGGCGGGCGCGACTGCAGCGCCAGGTGCTGCGCGACGGCGCTCTTGCCCGAGGCGGTGGGTCCGACGAGGAAATGGGCGGCCAGGGCGGTCATGCGTGCCCCCATGCGGGGAATCGCGGCTTGTCCCCCGCAGCCTCGGCGAAGGGGGGCTCAAGGATTTTTCCACACAATGGAAAAACTTTCAGCGATTTTTCCACACAATGGAAAAACTTTGGCCTGTTTTTCCACACTGTGGAAAACTTTTTTCCACACTGTGGAAAAATCATGGCGCCGGCTTCTCCGGCGATTCCCCGCATGGGGGGGGCGGGGTCGGGGCCGGTTTGGTCAGGAAGGAAAAGAGCAGGTAGATGCCGACGCCGATGCAGATGGCGGAGTCGGCGACGTTGAACGAGGGAAAGTGGTAGGAACGCCAGTAGAAGTCGAGGAAATCGGTGACGTAGTCGAGGCGCAGGCGGTCGAAGAGGTTGCCGACGATGCCGCCGCAGAGCAGGCCGAGCGCGACGCGGTGCACGCGGCCGGGCGGCAGGATCTTGCGGCGGAACAGCACCAGCACGACCAGCATCACCAATGCCAGCACGGAGAGCGCGATGTTCTGGCCGCTGAACATGCCCCATGCCGCGCCGGTGTTGCGGATGTAGGTCAGGTTGAAGAAGCCCGGGATCACCGGGATGGTGTCGTGCAGCGAAAATGCGCCGCGCACCCATTCCTTGGATGCCTGGTCCAGGACGATGACCAGCACGGCGACGAGCAGCGGGGTCATGGCGGGGGCGGCGCGGGCCGCTTATTCCATCGGTTCCGCGGGCTCGGCGGCGTCTTCGGCCGCGAGCTGCTGCAGGGGCAGGGTGCCGCCGAAGGGGCGGTACTTGGTGCGGCCGCGTTCGGCGGCGTTCTGGCAGACCATGCACTTCTTGGCGAAGGGCAGGGCCTTCAGGCGCGGACGCTCGATGGCGCCGCCGCAGGATTCGCAGGCGCCGTAGGAGCCTTCATCGATGCGGCGGATGGCATCCTCGATGTCGTAGAGGGATTCCTGCCGGCTCGAAGCGAGGTTCAAGGCGAGTTCGCGGTCGAAATTGTCGGTGCCCTGGTCCGCCATGTGGGTGGAGTGGGCGCTGATGTCGCCGGAGGCCTCGATGGGCGAGCGCTTGAGGTTGTCGCCGGCGAGGGCGTCGAGATTGCCTTGGATCAGGTCGAGCTGCTTCTGGAGCTGGGCGCGGAAAAACTTCAATTCATCCTTGCGGAACGCGCGGGCCGGCTTGACCTTGCGGACGGGGATCTGCGGCGTCGGCGGGGGCTTCGGGAGGGGCAGTTTGGCGGATGCGGACTTTTTGGCCGCCGCCTTCGGGGCCGCCTTTTTCACGATCTTTTTGGCCGGGGCCTTCTTGGCGACGACTTTCTTGGCGACTTTCTTCGCCGGAGCCTTTTTAGCCGCCTTCTTGGCGGGCTTGGCCGGGGCCTTCTTGGCGGGCCGGGCGGGCTTGCTGGCGGGTTTCTTCTGGATTTTCTTCTTGGTCGCCATGTTGCACCTCGCGAGTTGAAACGTACCTCCGCGGCACCCGGAA
>CAZMOR010000210.1:0-10095 GCA_964567795.1 uncultured Verrucomicrobiota bacterium | reverse complement strand
CGGCTTGGCCATCCGCCAGTCGTCCAGCACGAATCCGGCCCCGATGCCCGTTTGCATTTCACCGGTCTTGCGGAAGCCCACCCGCTCATAGAACGCAATGGAAGCTCGATTGTGGCGGTTCACCATGAGCCACAGTTCGTCGCACCCCAGTTCCCGGCTGCGCGCTTCGGCAAATTCCACCAAGCTCCGCCCCAGACCCGTGCCGCGCAGCTCCGCCCGCACATAGATTTTGCTGAGCAACATGCTCTTCCGGGCGGCATCCGGCACCAAAGCCAGATAGCCCGCCCCCGGCGCCAGGTAGTATTCGTAGCCCTCGGCTTCGATCTGCTGCGCGATGGCTTTCTTGCTCTGGAATTTTTCCAGCATGTAGAGCACCTGCGCCGGTCCGATGATCGGCGTGTAGTGCTGCGTCCAGATCTCTTCCGCCAGTTCGGCAACGGCGGCGATCTGCTCCGGACGTTCAACCCGTTCCAGTTTCATGCTCCGCCTATACCGCATCTCCCGCCGCCTGTAAACCCGCTTGCCTTCGCCGGCCCCGGCCGACTATCCTGCCGCCATGTTGCGATTCCTTTCCATGGCCAGCCTCGTCCTCCTGTTCGGCGCCGCGCCGCTCCATGCCCAGGAAAACCCCCGTCCGGTTGTCATTGCCACCCTTTTCCCCATCGTCGATTTCGCCCGCGCCATCGCCGGCGTTGACGCCGACATCGTGCCCCTGCTGCCGCCCGGCGTCGAAGCCCACACCTACGCCCCCACTCCGGCGGACATGGTGCGGCTCTCCACCGCCCGCCTGTTCCTGTATCTTTCCGACGACCTGGAAACCTGGGCCGCCGGCCTGGCCGCCAGCGCGCCGGCCGCGCTGCTGGTGCGCACCGTGGCACCCGAGTCGGAAGCGGACTTCGGCCCCGCCGCCGGGGCGCCCCCTGAAGCCGATCCCGACGGCCACGATCATCACGGCCGCGACCCGCACATCTGGCTGGATCCCCTCCTCGCCCAGGCCATGGCCGACCGCATCGCCAGCGCGCTCGCCGAAGCCGATCCCGCCCATGCCGGCGCCTACCGCGCCAACTGCACCGCGCTGCAGAACCGCATCCTGGACCTGCACGCGGAAATCGAAAACGGCCTCGCCGGCTGCAAATCCCGCACGATCGTCTGCGGCGGCCATTTCGCCTTCGGGCCCTTCGCCGCCCGCTACGGCCTGCGCCATCTTTCGCCTTATGCCGGCTTCGCGCCCGATGCCCAGCCTTCGCCGCGCGCCCTGGCCGAACTGGTCCGCACCCTGCGCGACCTCGGCACCACCACCATCTTCTATGAGGAAATCCTCGACCCCCGCCTCGCCCGCGTCCTCGCCGATGAAACCGGCGCGCGGTTGCTCCCGCTCCATTCCATGCACAACGTGACCAAGGAAGACCTCGCCGCCGGCGAAACCTATTTCACCCTCATGCGCCGCAATCTCGCCAACCTCCAGCAAGGGCTCGGGTGCGCCCCATGACCATCCTCCAGGCATCCGGCCTCTCCGCCGGCTACGGCGCCGCGCCCGCCATCGAAGCGGTGAATCTCGCCGTCGCCGCGGGCGATTACATCGGCATCGTCGGTCCCAACGGCAGCGGCAAAACCACCCTCCTGCGCGCCCTGCTCGGCCTGCTGCCCGCCCGCTCCGGCACCGTCACCCTCTGGAACGCACCCCTGGCGGATTTCCGCGACTGGCACCGTATCGGCTACCTGCCCCAGTCCGCGCAACTCCCCTTCCGCCGCTTTCCCGCCGATGTCCGCAAAGTCGTCGCCTCCGGCCGCCTCGCCCGCCTCCGTTTCCCCAAGCGCCTCGGCCCCGCCGATCGTGCCGCCGTCGAACGCGCGCTCGACCAGCTCGAACTCCAGCCCCTCGCCCGCCGCATGATCGGCGAACTCTCCGGCGGCCAGTTTCAGCGCGTCTGCCTCGCCCGCGCCCTCGCCGCCGAACCGGAAATGCTGATTCTCGACGAACCCACTTCCGCCCTCGACCCCGCCTTCCGCGAACAGTTCTACACCCTCCTCGCCCGCCTCAACCGCGAGCAGCACACCGCCATCCTCCTCGTCACCCACGACAGCGCCACCATCGGCGCCTATGCCACCCGCCTCGTCTACCTCGACCAGCAGATCGTCTTCGACGGCACCTTCGATGATTTCTGCCACTCGGAACGCATGACCTCCTATTTCGGCCCCGCCGCCCAGCACCAGCTCTGCGGCCGCCATGTCCACACCCAGGTCCGGGAGGCCACCCCATGAGCCTCCTCCTCGACGCGCTCCAGATGGGCTTCATGCAGCGGGCGCTGCTGGCCGGCGTGTTCATCGCCGTCGGCTGCGCCTGCCTCGGGGTTTTCATGGTCCTGCGCCGCCAGGCCATGATCGGCGACGGCCTCGCGCATTTCACCTTTGCCGCCGTCGGCCTCGGCCTCTTCCTTGGCGTCGCGCCCCTGGCCGTCGCCGCCCCCCTGGCCGTCGTCGCGTCGCTCCTGATCCTGCGCCTGCCCGAGAAAACCGCCCTGCTCGGCGATACCGCCATCGGCATGATTTCCGCCATCGGCCTCGCCGGCGGCATCCTCATGGCCAGCCTCGGCCACGGCCTCAACGTCGATCTGTTCTCCTATCTGTTCGGCGACATTCTCACCGTCTCGCGGCTGGAAGCGGTCCTGGCCGTTCTCGCTTCCCTCTGCATCGTCGGGCTGGTGGCCCTCAACTACCACGATCTCTTCGGCCTCACGTTTGATCCCGACCAGGCCCGCGTTTCCGGCGTCCGCCCCGAACGGCTCACGCGCCTCATGGCCGTGCTCGTCGCCCTCATCGTCGTCCTGGGCGTGCGCGTGGTCGGCACCTTGCTGATTGCCGGCCTGCTGATCTTTCCCGCCGCCACGGCCCTGCAACTCGCCCGCAGCTTCCGCACCGCGCTCTGGCTCGCGGCGCTCATCGCCGCCGTCAGCGTCGTCGCGGGCATCCTCCTGGCCTTCCTCCTCGACATCCCCGCTGGCGCCGCCATCATCCTGCTCAACGCCCTTTTGTTCGCCCTCGCCCTCTGCCGTCCCCGGCCCTGAACGATTAACGGAATCTTAATTGTCCTCCGCCGCCCCTTTTCCGTTATTTTCTTAGCCATCGAAGCGGCGGATGCCCCGCCCGGCAAGGAGATCTCGATGAACATGTTCGCCCGCTCCCTGTGCCTGTTTCTGGCCCTCGCATCGGCCGCCCCCGCCACCGAAATACTCTGGCAGAATTTCGACACCGCCGCCACCGGCTCCGTCGCCACCCTGTTCGGCTGGTCCCGCGCGCCTTGGTTGTCCTCCCTCACCGGCAGTGTCGTGAATGCGGGCACCTATGTTTCCGCGTCCAATGTCGTGGAACTGCCTTGGGATGCCTCCGGCTCCTCCGTCGTCTATTCCAATTTGAATTCCGTCTACAACCCCACCAGCGAGAATCCGGTCATCCGCTGCTCCGCGCGGCTCTTGACCGCCAACACCAACATGTATTTCCAGGTCGGCTTGCGCAACCGCGACACCGGCGCCATGCTCTCCTTTGAAGGCACCAACGGCTACGGCACGTTCGGCACCGAAACCCACGACGTCGTCTTCGTCCCCCTGGTCACCAACCGCTTCGTCGACCTGACCTTCTTCTACAACCGCAGCAACAACTACTACCGCCTCGACTACAACTATACCAACCGGCTGGCCTGGAGCTCCAACAACGCGCCCTCCCCCCTCGTCCACACCCAGTTCAACCAGTTCGTCGCCACCCGCATCAACTGCTCGGTCAGCAACACCGGCGCCTTCTATCTCGACAACGTCCGCGTCGAAACCTTCCCGCCCTACGTCTGGGCCTGGTGGCGCTGCGACGACACCGGCGCGGCCTTTGTCGAACAGCTCGGCAGCTTCCTGCCCACGCAGAAACTCACCACCGTCGACGTCGCCCGTGCCGGCTCGTCCGACCCCGTGTTCGATGGCCAGGGCGATTTCCACAACGAAGCCGCCGTGCGCCAGCTGCGCACCTCCCAGGCTCCTTGTGTCCGGTCTTTCCCCCGCACGTCCAACTGGACCCTCGAAGTCGCTTTCCGCATGGCTCCCGGCCAGCAGAATGTCTGCTTCCTCGATTGGGGCAAAACAACCGGTTTCGACACCAATGGCGCCTGGATTTCCTTCAATTATCACCAATCCCTGCAGCGCTTCTTCTGCAATCTCCGCGATGCCGATCAGGCGGACACCAGCTATGAACAGATCTATCTCAGCAACTTCTCCCCCGACAACCGCTGGCACCATGTCGCCCTTCTCAAAATCGGGACCGCCCTCTCCGTCTATCTCGATTACCAGTTGGCCACGAACATCTCCCTCGCCATCGGCGCCACCGATGGCGCCTATGCCTTCGACACGCAAACCCGTGCCTCCATCGGTCAGGCGCTCAACAACGGCAATGCCTGCGGCGATCAAACCCTCATCGATGAAATCCGCTTCTCCGGCCGCGACCTGACCCGCGCCGAATTCCTCCAGCCCGGCCAGCCCATGATCGTCTCCATCGCCAACGAAGGCCTCTGGCACATTCCCATCAAGGGCATCCTCGGCCGCACCTACCGCCTTGAAGCCAGCTCGTCTTCCGGCCCCGACGCCGCCTGGCTGCCCCTCGCCACCACTACCGTCGTCTCCACCTTCGGCGCCTTCGATGTCCCCGCCGCCGCCCCCTCCAACTTCTTCCGCGTCATCCGCCAGAACTGAAATCCGGTCTCGCCCCCGTTCCCGCTTTCCCCCATGCGGGGAATCGCGGCTCGAGCTTTCGTTCCAAATCCCAAGCTTTCTGAATCCTGACTCCTGAATTCTGAATACGCGCCGCCCCGGCGGCGAAAACCCCCGCGAAAGCGCCTTTTTCAGGCCTTTTCGGCCGTTTCCGGCCTTGAGCCCCCCCCTTGCAGTCCCAGCCACGCCGCGAGCCCCCCCGCCCCGGCCAGCAGGAACGGCGCGTTGTTCTGCAGCGCCGCCGGCTTGGCCGCATACGAAAAGAGCGGCCACGCCGCGAGCCCGCAAACCGTGAGCAGCAGGAGCGCGCCGGCGAGGTTGCGCCCACCGCGCAATGCCGGGGCTTCCACTGCGGCGACGAAGCATGCGAACGCCAGCGCCAATCCGGTCAGCTTGTAATCGTGGCTCACCCCCGGCAGCAGCAGCGTGCCGAAGGTACTCATCAACGCCAGCCCCGCGAATGTCGCCCGCCCCGGCCGCCGCGCCGCGCAGAACAGCGCCCACGCGAAGCATAATCCAAACGCGGCCCAGAAGGCCGGCGCCAGCTCCGGCCGCCCCGCCCATTCCGCAAAACTCTGGATCGAATGATTCCCCGCCCACACGTACGGCGCCGCCGCCTGCGCCCGCACCGAATGCAGGAAATCCGCGAACACCTGCGGCCCCAGCGCGAAAAGCAGCAGGACATTCACCGCCCCCAGCGCCGCCCAGCGCGTCACGTTCTCCCGCCAGGCCCGCGGATCCTTCGCCAACAGGAACACGAAAATCGCCGGAAACAACTTCAACTGGATCGCCGCGCAGAACAGCGCGTACGCCCAGCCGCGGGCCCGCGGGCCCCGCCCGCGGTGGAACAGCTGGATTCCCCACGCCGCGCACGCCATGGCCACCACGTTGAACTGCCCCCAGCGCAGTTCGAACCACAACCCGTACGACAGCACCCCCGCCAGCGCCGCCAGTAGCACCGCCTTCCGGTCCGCCCGTGGAAACGCCAGCAGCGGCAGCACCACCGCCACCGACGCAAACGCCGCCAGCGTCAACGCCGACATCACCGCATACGCGGCCTTGAATGGCAGCGCCAGCAGCGGCGCAAACAGCACCGCCGCCAGCGGCGGATACGGATTCAGCGCCGCAAACGGATTCCCCGTCGTCAACCACGCCCGCGAATAATCCAGCATCATCGCCAAATCTCCGCCCGGCGGCTGCGCCGGCAATCCCGGTGGCCAGCAGCCGCTCCCGCCCGCGGCCAGCAGCAGGACCCATGCGCCCGCCCACCCCGCGCCGACCGCCGCCCAGACTGGCATGACCTTTGTTCGCGCCATCGCTTCCTCGCCATCCATGCTGGCAAAAGCCCGCCCCGAAATCCAGCCGCGATGGCTTTCCCCTTGTGCCCGTTCCGCCGCCTGCCGTATGCTGGTCGCCGATGGACGTGACATTTTCACCTTTCCAAGGGGGCCGCCATGGATGAAGAACTCATCATTCCCGTCGCTATTTTTGTCTTCCTCGCCTTTCCCGTCTGGGCGCTGGTCTTGCTTCATCTCATCAAGAACCGCCAAAACGAGCAGGCCAAGCTGATCAACAGCCTGCTGTTCCGCATGGACCGCCTCGCCGCCGGCGAGAAGAAAACCGAGCCGGCCCCCGAACCGGTCCACGCCTCTGCTCCCGCACCACGTCCGGCGCCGGCCCCCGTGCCCGTGCCGGTCGCTCCGCCCCCCCCGCGTCCCGCTCCAGCCCCGGCGCCGGCACCCGTCCCGGTTGTCGCCCGGCAGGCGGAACCCGCCCCCAGGCCCGCCCCGCCGCCGCCGGCCGAACCTTCCCTGCTCCAGGAAAAAACCACCCGCGCCCTCCGCCGCATCTGGAACTGGATCATCATCAACGAGGAATTCCAACCCAAGGGCGTCTCCTGGGAATTCGCCGTGGCCACCACCTGGCTCCTGCGCCTGGCCGTCATCATCTTCGTCATCGGCGTCGGTTTCTTCCTGAAGTATTCGATCGACCACGGCTTCCTCGGCCCACATGGCCGCGTCCTGCTCAGCACGTTCACCGGCATCGCCATGGTGGCCGTCGGCACGCGCCTGCTGGGCAAGGCCTACCACCTGCTCGGCCAGGGCCTGCTGGGCGGCGGCTTCGCCGTACTCTATTTCAGCGCCTTCGCGGCGTATTCGTTCTACCACCTCATCGGCGCCCTGCCCGCCTTCGGCCTCATGGCCCTCATCACCCTCTGCGCCGGAATCTTCGCCGTGCGCTTCAATTCGCTGCTCGTGGCCGTCCTCGGGATTCTCGGCGGCTATGCCACGCCGCTCCTCCTCAGCACCGGCGAAAAGAACTTCCCCGGCCTCTTCGGCTATCTCCTCCTGCTTGGCTGCGGCGTCCTCGGCATCGCCCGCCGCCGCCAGTGGCCGCTCCTGAATTATCTCGCCATGCTGCTGACCTACGGCCTCGCCTTCCTCGCCCTCGCCGACGATTACACCTCCGGCGATTTCCTCGCCGTCATGCCGTTCCTCGCCGGCTTCTTCCTGCTCTTCACCGCGGCCATGTTCCTCTACAACCTCGTCCGCGGCATCAAGGCCACGCTACTGGAAATCCTCGGCACCCTGGCCAACGGCCTGTTCTTCTTCTTCCTCGCCCAAGGCGCCGTCGCCACCACCTACCATTCCCGCGCCGTCGCCGTGCTGGCCCTCGCGCTGGCGGCGTTCTACGTCGTGCTCGTCTACCGCTTCCTCGCCGCCCGCCGCCGCGACCGCGGCCTGCTGCTCTCGTTCTTCGCCCTCGCGGCCTTCTTCCTCGCCATGGTCCCGCCGCTGGCGTTTGCGAAGGACTGGATCACCCTGTCCTGGTCCCTCCAGGGCCTCGTCATGCTCTGGCTCGCCGGCAAGCTTGACAGCCGCTTCCTGCGCGGGCTCTCCCTCGGCGCCTATGTCCTCGCCCTCGGCCGCCTCATCTTCTTCGATCTCGACCGCCTGTATTCCGCGCCGCTCCCCGCCGACCTCGCCTGGACTGCCTATTTCTCCGTCCTCGGCCACCATCTCCTCGCCCTCGGCACGCCGATCGCCTCCCTCGGGGGCGCCTGGGCGCTCCTGCGCCGGTCGCCGGCCGCCGCCCCGGAGCTCCAGGTCTCGCGCGACAACGACATCGCCCTCGAACCCGGCCGGCCGTCGGTTCTCGTGGCCATCGCCGTCCTCGCCATCGGCCTGCTCTTCGTCTGCCTCCACATCGAGCTCTACCGCGCCTTCAACCTCTTCTGGACGCCGTTCGCGCTGCCATCCATGTCTCTCGTCTGGCTGGGCCTCGGCCTGTTCCTGCTCCAGCTCGTGCGCCGCGGCGGCTCTTCCGCCCTCCGCAGCCTCCTCGGCGCCGTCGCGGCCCTGTTCGTCGCCAAGCTCGTGTTCTTCGACGCCGGCAGCTGGCGGCCCGACCTCGACAGCCTGTGCTATCCCTATGGCTGGGAGGCCGCCGCGGCCGGCATCCGCACCTTCGATTACGCCCTCTGCATCGGCCTCCTGGCCCTGCTCTTCGCGCGGCTCCGCGGCTCCGCCAATTCCAAAACCCTCGCCGTTTCCGCGGGCATCGGCACCCTGGTGCTCCTGTTCATTTTCCTCACCTTCGAGTTGAACACCGCCCTGCACCGCTTCCTGCCCGGCATGCGCGCCGGCGGCCTCACCCTGCTCTGGGCCCTCTACGCCCTCGGTCTCCTCGTCGCCGGCCTCGCCCGCGGCGTCCGCGGCCTGCGCTACGCCGGTCTCGCCCTCTTCGCCGTTGTCGTCGGCAAGGTCTTCTTCTTCGACCTCGACGGCTTGGAATCCCTCTACCGCATCATCGCCTTCATCGTGCTGGGCATCGTGCTCTTCCTCGCCGCCCTCCTCTACCTCCGCGCCCGCGCCCGCTTCCAGGCCCCGCCCGAAT
This sequence comes from uncultured Verrucomicrobiota bacterium, assembly GCA_964567795.1. GTDB lineage: Bacteria > Verrucomicrobiota > Kiritimatiellia > CAIQIC01 > Lenti-01 > Lenti-01. Next base: position 1,453 of record CAZMOR010000210.1, on the reverse strand, counting down.
GAGCCGCCCCGCACTTGAACATTGGACTTTCCCCGCCGGATATTGGATATTTTCCAGCCAGAGGAGCCTGATCATGAAATGCACATTCGCGTCCGTCCTGCTGCTCGCCGCTGCCACGGCTGGCGCCGCCGTCCCGGCCGACTTCCGCGCCACCCGCACGCTCTTCGCGGTCTACAATGAAACCCCGCACCTCGCCGAACTCCGCCTCGATGCCGCCATCTGCGCCGACACCCGCCCGGACTTCCCCGACCTCCGCCTCTTCAACCTGGCCAACAGCAATGAAACGCCCCGCGCCGTCCAACCGCTGTTCACCACCCGGGAGCGCATCACGCGCACCACCATCCTCGCCCAGGCCACCGAACTCCGCGAACTCCCCGGCAACCGCATCGACGCCCGCTTCGACCTGGCCCCCGATACGCCCGCCGCCACCGGCCTCACCATCCACACGCCCCTCAAGGACTTCATCCGCAGCGTCCGCATCTCCGGCAGCGATGACGGCCAGTTCTGGCACCCGCTCGCCGAGGCCGAAATCTTCGACTACTCCCGCTTCATGGATCTCCGCCGCACGGACATCGCCCTGCCGCCCAACAACTGCCGCCATTTCTCCATCGAAATCAACAACGCCTCCGAGCAGCGCGCCCAGCCGCTCATCCATCTCGTCCAGGCCAACGGCCAGGACCAGCGCGTCGCCACCGACCTCCTTCAAACCCCCTTCCGCATCTCCGGCGTGGAATTCTGGCAGGAAACCTCGGTCCTCGCCAATGACGACCCCGTCCTCCAGGAATGGCCCCATGCCGGCCTGAAAGTCGGCCAGAACCGCTACGCCCACACCACGGAAATCACCCTCGACACCCGCGGCGCGCCGCTCACCCGCCTCGATCTCGAAACCCCCGCCCGCAACTTCAACCGTGTCGCCTCCGTCCAGGTGCCGGCCGTGATCAACGGCCGCAACAGCTGGCGCACCATCGCCGACGGCATCGTCTCCTGCATCGACCTGCCCGGCTTCGCCACCAACCGCCTCTCCGTGTCCTTCCCCGAGCAGCGCGTCCCGCAGCTGCGCCTCATCATCCAGAACACCGACAATCCGGCCCTCGACATCACCGCCGTCCGCCCCTACGGCCCCGTCTACCGCCTGCTCTGGCTCGCCGATCCCGGCGCCAACTACTTCCTCGCCTACGGCAACGAACAGCTTCCCGCCCCCGACTACGACCTCGCCGCCATCCACACCGCCCTCGAAAAAGGCATCCCCGCCGACCTCTGGCACCTCGCCCCGGCCCCCGCCCCCGCGCCACGCCCATCCGGCGGTCTCGGCGCCTTCCTCGCGCGGCCGGCCGTCTTCGGCACCCTCCTCGGGCTCGCCGCGCTCGCGCTCCTCGCCCTCCTCGCGCGCGCCCTCCGGAAAGCCGCTTGAAACCCGCGCCCCCATGCGGGGGCTCGCGGCTCATCGCCGGCC
>CAZMOR010000209.1:0-7400 GCA_964567795.1 uncultured Verrucomicrobiota bacterium | reverse complement strand
GCCGTAGACCTTGCCGTCCTTGATGATGGACGGATAGGGCTGGACCTTGTTCCACAGGGTGACGTCGCCCACGTCGACGGTGTCGCAGTTGCCGTCGAACGCGATGACGCGCGGGCCGTTGCCGATGCGGCCGAGCAGGTTGCCCATGCCGTCGATGACGACTTCGGCGTAGCCCATCTTCTTCATGGCCGCGGCCATGAACTTGACCACGTCGCCTTCCTGGCTGCTCAGCGAGGGGATGCTGGCGACGTCTTTCAGGAAATTCGCGATCTCGCCTTCGCGCTTCTTGGCTTCCGCGTACAGTTTCGAACTCATTCTTCTCTTCTCCTTCTCTTGTTTACAGGGCTTTCAGCACGCCGGTGGCGGCATTGAAATCGTCGATCCGGCGGTCCCATTCGGCGACCTGCGCCGGATCGAACACGCTCTTCCAGAAATCCTCGTCCCACAGGGCGCGCAGTTCTTCGCTGTCCTTGCCCTGCTGTTCGACCCAGGTGAAATACTTGAAGTTGTGCAGCGCCTTCCGGTCGAAGTAGGTCAGCTCGCGGAACGTGGTCGGGTTGCAGCCTTCGAGGAAGCGGCCGTAGTGGCGGGCGGCCAGGTCGGCGTTGTAGGGCCCGTGCTGCGCGGCCATTTCGGCGACGCGCGAGGCGTACAGGTCCATCGAGTCGGTCAGCGGCAGGAAGATGACGTCGCGCCCGTCCATGTCGTAGTAGCGCGCCGCCCAGATGGCGCTGACCAAGTTGCAGATGCCGGAAATGCCGGCGGCCGGCAGCTTGGCGAGCACGTCGTCGCGCACGCCCTGCTTCTTCAGGTATTCGCGCCCGGCCTTTTCGTTGAAAAGCCGCAGGAGCTGCATGACCTGTTCGTCGTCCACCGCCGCGATGGCGTCGGTGTTGCGGACGTTGTGGATCCACGGGATGTGCTTGTCGCCGATGCCTTCGATGCGGTGCGCGCCGAAGCCGTACTGGTAGAGCGTCGGGCACTGCTGGGCTTCGCTGGCCACCACGCGGAGGCTCGGATGCTTCGTGCGCAGGAAATCGCCCGCGGCGATCGTCCCCGCCGAGCCCGTCGCGCTGACGTAGCCCGCCAAGCGGCTGTGGTGCGTCTTGAAATTGTTCTCGTAGATTTCCTGGATCACGCCGCCGGTCATGTTGTAGTGCCAGATCGCGTTGCCGAATTCCTCGAACTGGTTGAAGATCACGATCTTGTCGCCGCGCTCGCGCCGGAGCTGCCAGCACATGTCGTAGATCTCCTTCACGTTCGACTCGGTGCCGGGCGTGGCGATGATCTCGTCGGTCTTGATGCTCTTGAGCCACTGGAAGCGCTCCTGGCTCATGCCTTCGGGGAGGATCGCGATGGCCGGGCAGCCCAGCAGCGCGCAGTCATAGGCGCCGCCGCGGCAATAGTTGCCGGTCGAAGGCCAAACGGCTTTCTGCGTCGTCGGGTCGAAATTGCCGCTCACCAAACGGGGCACCAGGCAGCCGTAGGCCGCGCCCACCTTGTGCGCGCCGGTCGGGAAATAGCGGCCCATCAGGCCGACGATCCGGGCATCCACGCCCGTGATCTCCTTCGGGAATTCCAGCCAGTTGCCTTCGCCGAAGCCACCGGTCTTGGGATCGTTCTTCCACGTGATGCGGAACAAGTTGAGGGGATTGACATCCTGCAGGCCGATCTTGGGCAGGCGGTCCTGGATCTTGGCCGGAATCAGCTTGGGATTCTTCTGCTGGGCGAACGTCGGCAGGATAACCCCCCGTTCCTTGGCACGCTGGACGGTCCGCCGGAGGACATTGTGGTCGATTTTGGAAATGATTTTCATTTTCAGCTCCTCTTTGGAAACAGGGGTACGTAAACGCCGAAAGTCTGGCTTTTAGGCCCCCTTGGAGTCAAACCAAATGGCCCCAGGCCGGAGAAGCGTTTTAGCGCAGCAGGAGGATGCCCAGCACGGTCGCGCCGTAGAGAACCACGTCCGCCATCAGCGGCAGATCCGTCAGCAGAATCTGCTCGGGCCGGTCGCCCTTTTCCTGCCGGTACACGAGGTCCATGTAGCGAAACAACCCGAACACCACGAAGGGGATGGTCGCGCCCAGCCACGGCGTGCCGAACTTGCTGACCGTTTCCGGCCACAACGTGTAGAGCGAATAGCAGACCAGGGACGCCGTGCCCGTCATGGTGATCAGCAGATCGAGCAGCCGCTCGTCATAACCGTCCAAGGCGGCGCGGGTGCCCTGCCCCGCCAGGTTGATCTTCTCGTGCCGCCGCTTGCACAGCCCGAGGAACAGCGCCAGCAGCATGGCGCACAGCAGCAGCCATGGGCTGATCGGCACCCGAATCACCACCCCGCCCGCCAGCGCCCGCAGCACAAAGCCCATCGAGATGACAATCACGTCCACGAGGGGTATGCGCTTCAACCCCAGCGTATAGACGATTTGCAGCCCCAGGTAGCCCAGCAACACCATCAGCAGTTCGTCCCGCAGCTGCCACGCCCCGAACAGCCCCGCCGCCAGAACCGCAACCCCCACCACCATGGCCGGGCCGGGTTTGACATCGCCGGCGGCGATCGGCCGGTGGCATTTGATGGGATGCAGCCGGTCCTGCGGCGCATCCTTCAGGTCGTTGAAAATATAGACCGCGCTCGAAACCAGCGAAAACGCCAGCGCCGCCAGGCAGACCTTCCACAGCTCCCACGCGGCCAGGTTCTGGTTCTGATCCCCGAGCGCGAAGACAAAGGCCGCAAACACAACGGCGTTTTTCGTCCATTGCTTCACCCGCAGCAGGCGGAGCAGCGTGCGGAGACTCTTCATCCCCCGGCGCTCCCCACGGCGGATGTTGGCGCCGCCACGCTTTGCGCATGCACGCCGGCCGGCCGGCGGCGGTAGCCGCAGCGGGCCAGCAGCTTCCACACCATCCACAACGCCTCGTTGATGATCCCGCCGCTCATCTTCGACTGGCCTTCGCGCCGCTCCTCGAACACGATCGGCGATTCCACGATCTTGAACCCCAGGTGCCACGCCGTGTGCGTCATTTCGATCTGGAACGAATAGCCGTTGGAGTGGATGCCGTCGAGGTTCATCGCCGCCAGCACCTCCCGCCGGAAGCACTTGAACCCGCCCGTGGGATCGGTGAACGGCATGCCCGTGATCAACCGCACGTACAACGCCGCCCCCGTTGACAGAATCAGCCGGTTCAACGGCCAGTTGATCACCCGGATGCCCCCGATGTAGCGCGACCCCAGCACCAGGTCGGCCGTCTGCGCCGCCGCGCGCAACTGGGGCACGGCTTTCGGATCGTGGGAAAAGTCGGCATCCATTTCCATGATGAAGCGATAATCCGGACGCTCCAGCGCCCAGCGGAAACCGGCCAGATAGGCCCGCCCCAGGCCCTGTTTCTGCTGGCGGTGCAGCACGTGGATGCGCGGATTTTCCGCCGCCATCCGGTCGGCCAGCTGGCCGGTGCCGTCCGGGGAATTGTCGTCCACGAACAGGAGGTCCGCCTCCGGACAGGCCGCCAAAACCGCCTTGGCGATGGCTTCCGCGTTTTCTTTCTCGTTGTAGGTCGGAATGATGACGAGAGTGTCGCTCATGGTGCGGCCATCCTACTCCGGCGCGCCTTCGGCGGACAATCCCAAATCCACCGTCAGCGCCGTGGTGCCGCTCCGGCGGCCCAGTTCGGCCCGGGCCGTGCCCAGCGGGGCGAAGGCGTCGATCCACGCCTTGGCTTCGTTCAACTGTTCGCGGATCGCCTGCGAGTTGCCGTTGTTCATGAACATCTGCGCCATGGACCAGGTGGCGATGGCGTCGCGGGCTATTTTGCCGCTCCGCACCAGATCGATCCACGCCAGGGCGGCGGAGGTCCCGTCCAGTGCCTGGGCCCAGGCTGGCCGGCCGGTTTCCACGCCGGCGGCCTGCTCCGCCAGCTTCTGCAAGGCGGCCAGGTTGCTCGCCGCCAGCAGCCAGCCGTCCAGGATCACATAGGCCGGCCGGTCGGAAAGGGCCAGTTCATCCACCCATTCGTTGCCGCCGGCGCTGGCCAGCACGAAGATCGTGCCGGCGGACGTAGACACCGGTTGCAGGATGAAGGCGGCTTTGTACCGCGCATTGCTGGCGTCCAGCACCCGCTGGATGGCCGCTTCGGCCGCGGCGGCGTCCGGGGCCGGCGTCGCCAGCAGCAGCGTCGGCACCCGCAAGCCCGTCAGCCCCAGCGTGCGGATGACGCCCCACGCCAGGCGTCCGCCCATGTCGCCATCCATGCCGGCGACCACCAGCCGGTCGGCGGTCACGACATCCAAAACCATCCGGAGAACATGGCGCTCCGTCCGGGTCAGGTCCGGCCGCGTCCAGATCTGCAACAGCGCGTCCCGCCGCACCACCGCGCCGAAACACGGCGCGGTTCCCAGCCGGCGGGCCAGCGGCGCCAGGTCGGTCGCCGCCGGGCGGTCCTCCGGCACCAAGTCAAATCCCCGGGTCGTCGCCGCCAGGGAAATCGAAGCGGCCGACAACGCCGGAATATCCACCGATATTCCGGGTTCATCGACGGCCGCGAATTCCGTGTGATCGCGGATCCACAGGCGGTCCGGCGTGCTCCGGCTGTCCTGCTGTGCAAAGCGCGCGAAGTCCGGTTCCCGCTCCAGCAGGCGCTGGCCGCGGCCGTCGTACGCCGACAGCACTTCCTCGATCGCCAGGGGATCTTCCGACAGGCAGGCCAGGATCACGCCTTCGCCAAAGGCGATGACCAGGTTCTGCCCCGGTTCGAGATCCGGCATGTCCACCCGCCAGACCGCCCGGCCGGGAAAAGCCTTCAAGCGCTCATAGCCCGGCACCCGGAACAACGTGAGTTCCCAGCGGAGTTTCTGGCTTTCGCCGCCCAAATGGCTCACGGCCATCCAGGCCGGAACGCCGCCCGGCCGTCCCGGCAGATAGGCCAGCACGCCTTCGCGCCCCGCCAGCTTCTCGAACCACCGCCGCGATTCCGGATCGCCAGCCAGGCTGGCGGCCGCTTCGGTGTCGATGCCGGCGGTGTGCATCAACGCCAGCGCCAGCGGATTGGCCAGCAGGTCGTTCCACCGCGCCGGCAGGCGCAGATGCCGGCTCACCAGCGTGGCGGACGATGGCACGGGCCGGTAGATCGCCAGCGGATCGTACGGAATGTATCCCAGCCACCAGATGCCTGCGGCCACGGCGGCGGCCAGCAGGGCCAGGGTCAACAGGCGCTTGGGCCGGAAAAAACGCGCACCCATGGATCAACCGGCCTGTTCCGGCTTTTTCTCAGCCGTGGGTTCGGCGGGTTTCTCGTTCAGGGTTTCGACATAGTTCAGTTTCAACTCGGCCAGGATGCCCTTGAGCAGCTTGGTCTCGGCCTCGCTCAGGTTGCCCCGGGTCTTGGCCTCCAGCATGTCCAGCATGTCGATCGTCGCCTGCGCCGCCGGCAGGTTCTGCTCGATCTTGCGGGTGGCCGGATTCAAGGTCTTGCCCAAATGCTGCATCGTGGCCGCCGCCAGGGAGACCACCAGTCCTTGGAACAATTCGCCGTTCTGTTTGTCGTCGCTCATGCCAACTCCTCTGCCAAGCCCTTGTTACATACCCGATGCCCGGCCCGGGTTCAATCCGTTTTGGCACCTAAACCAAGGGCCGGGCAATCGCCCGGCCCTGGCCGTTTGGGATGACGGACCCCGTTTACTTGATGACCGGAGCCTCTTCCGCCGGGGCGGCTTCCGCTGCGGGCGCGGCCTCTGCCGCGGGGGATTCCGCCGGCGCGGCGGCTTCCACCGCCGTGGCTTCTTCTGCCGGCGCTTCGGCGGCGGGAGCTTCTTCAATTACCAGCGGCTCAACCGGATCCACCACGCGCACGTCGCCGGAGGCTTCGTTGTGGCGACGCTGCCACTTCCAGAACTTGCGCACCACGACACTGTCCGGCGGCAGGCTCTTGTAAACCCCCTGAATCTTGAAGCGATAGTTCATGTCCAGTTTGTCGGGATCGGAAACCAGTTCATCATAGGCCGCCCGCGGCAAATCCTGATAGGTCATGGACTGGCCATCCCGCAGGCGCACATACAGGGTCTCTTCTTCCGCGGAATAGCGCAGGAACGACAGCATCGGCGACTGGCCGACAACCCGCCCCTGGGGTTCTTCCTCCACCGCCTCTTCGGCGGGCGCGGCTTCTTCTTCCGCCGCCGCCGTCATTTCCTCCGAAACCGGAGCGCCTTCCGCGTTGGCCACGGCCGCCCCTTCGCCTGCCGCCGGCGCCGCTTGGGCCGCCGCCGCCTCCTGGGCCGCTTGCTTGGCGGCTTCCAATTCCGCCTGCAGCCGGGAGGTCTCTTCCGCCATCTGGGTCTTCAGGCCTTCGATCGCGCTGTCCAAATCGGCTTTTTGCTTGGCGGCCGCTTCCTGCGCCGCCTTGGTTTCCTGCACCGCCTTCTCGGTTTCCGCCTTGGCAGCCGTGAGGGCTTCTTCCTTCGCGGCCAGGTCCTTGGTCAGTCCGTCCAGCTTGGCCGCCTGCTCATCCTTGGTCTGGGTCAGGGTGCCCACTTCCGCCTTGGCCCCGCTGGCTTCGGTTTGCGATGCCGTCAGCGCGTCCTTGGTCGTAATCAGTTCCTGCTGCACGCCCTGGATGGCGCCTTGCACCTTCTGGAGAATCTCCGGCAAGGCTGCGCCCGCCGCCAGGTCCTGCACGTTCGCGGTCGTGACCACCTGCGCCAGCGCCCCCTGCAGGCCGGTCGCCCGATCCGACTGCTGCTTGTACAGGAATCCCAGCGCCCCCGCCGCCGCCAACAGCACCACCACCAACACCCAGGACACAATGCTCAAGACCTTCATCGGGAATCTCCTTTGTGCAGTTCAGATCGTCCGTTGATTGGACCCGATGCCGCGCGGATTGTCAAGATTGGACGGATTTCAAGCCCAGTACTGCCGGTCCAGGGAGCGGTATTGAATCGCTTCGGCCACGTGGTCGGCCGCGATCTGCTCCATCTGGGCCAGGTCGGCGATGGTCCGCGCCACCTTCAGAATGCGGTCGTAGGCCCGCGCGCTCAGGTGCAGGTCGGCCATGGCCGCCTTGAGCAACCCCTGCGCCGCATCGTCCAGCTCGCAGTGCTTGTGGACATCCTTGGCCCGCATCCCCGCGTTGCAATGGATGGTGTGCGCACCCTTGTGCTGGGCAAAGCGCTCCCGCTGCACCGCCCGCGACGCCATCACCCGCTCCCGGATCTTCGCCGAACTCTCCCCTTTTTCCAGCGAGGCGAGCTGCTGGTACTCCATCGCCGGCACCTCGACGTGGATGTCGATCCGGTCCAGCAGCGGCCCCGAAATCCGGTTGCGGTAGCGCTGCATCTGCACCGGCGTGCAACGGCACTCACGCTTCGCATCGCCGTAATGTCCGCACGGATGCGGGTTCCGATTTCGCAGACG
>CAZMOR010000208.1:0-6605 GCA_964567795.1 uncultured Verrucomicrobiota bacterium | reverse complement strand
GTACCGCAAGCTGGCGGGCGTTGCGTTCGAAACGGAAGTGGCGGCGCTGGCCGACGAGTTCCGGGACCGGTTGGACCGGTGCCCGCGCCGGTGCGGCGGCTGCTGGCGATTGCGCGGCTGCGGCTGCTGGCAGCGCAGCTCGGGCTGCAGAGCGTGGCGACGGACGGCGACCGGCTGCTGCTGGGCAGGGGCCGCGACGAATTCCTCATGGTGAACGGCCGGCATATCCGCCTGCACCAGCACGGCGCCGACGAGCGCCTGGCCGAGATCGAAAAGCGCCTGCGGCAGCTGGCGGCGAAACAAAAGGAGTCTTGAAATGGTGAGTCCCTGGATCACGGGCGCGCTGGGGTGGGCCTTTTTCGGCCCGCTGGGCGGGCTGTTCGGCTACGCGGCGGGCTCGCTGTTCAATGCGGCGCAGCGGGCAAACGCAGCGGGCGGCGGGCCGCAGGCGGGAGCTGACGCCGCGCGCAACGGGTTCATCGCCAGCTTGCTCGCGCTGACCGCGGCGATGATGAAGGCCGACGGGCGCGTGTTGAAATCCGAACTCGCGGTCGTGAAACAGTTTTTCCTGCAGCAGTTCGGGGCGGACATTGCGCAGCAGGCGCTGCAGATGCTGCGCCATTTGCTGGAGCAGGACATCCCGGTCGGGCCGGTGTGCGTGCAGATCCGCGCGAACATGAACTACTCCCAGCGGCTGGCGCTGCTGCACTACCTCTACAGCCTCGCGCACGCCGACGGCGAACTGCACCCGGCGGAGGACCGGCTGCTGGCGCAGTTCGCGCGCGAATTCGGCATCCAGGCGGCGGACCTCCGGTCCATCGCGGCGATGTTCGCGTCCCGGGCCGATCCGGACGCGGACTACCGCGTGCTGGAGATTCCGCGGAGCGCGACGGACGACGAGGTGCGCAAGGCGTACCGACGGATGTCGATGAAGCACCATCCCGACAAGGTGGCGCACCTCGGGCCCGAGTTCCAGAAGGCGGCGACGGAGAAGTTCCAGCGGGTGAACGCCGCCTACGCGGCCATCAAGCAGGCCCGCGGCCTGGCCTGAGCCGGCGGCTCCCATGCAACGGCATGCGGCTTATGGACTTATCCCCCCGGTGGAAAATCCTAAAAAGTTTCCATTATGGGGAATAATTGAGACACTGGTGGAAATGAATACCGTCATTTCAGCAGTCATGATTTTGTGCATTTTCGGCATGGTGATCTATCTCACCAAGGACATGTAGGATTCACGCTTGTGCCTCCCGCTGTCGCCAGGATCATCACGGAGATCGCGCTTGACCGCGAATTCGACTACCTCATTCCCGGGGAACTGGCCGGGCAGGTGCGGATCGGCAGCGTCGTGCGGGTACCGTTTGGCCGGCGCCGCGCCCGCGGTTTTGTCACCGGCCTGGCCGACCGCTCCGATTTTCCGAACCTGAAAGCCATCGAATCGGTCACCACCGACCTGCCGCTGTTCGACGAACCGATGCTGCGCCTCGCGCGGTGGATTGCCGACTATTATGCCGCGCCGTTTGAAAGCGCCATTGCCGCCATCCTGCCCGCCGCGGTGCGCCGCGAAGGCGCCAAATTCCGCGAACAGCTCGTGGCGGCCGTGTCAGAAGAGGCGGCGCCTTCCGAGGGCGAAGAAGCCGCGCTGGCGAAGAAAAGCCCTCGGCAGGCGGCCGCCTGGGAATTGCTCAAGGTCCGTCATGAAATGACCGCGGCGGCACTGGGGGAGGAAGCTGGTGTTTCTCCGGACGGCCTGCGGAGCCTGCAGAAGAAGGGCTGGATCACGCTGGAAAAGGGGGTCATCCTGCGCGATCCCCAGGCGCAGATGAACGTACTGCCGACCCAGGCGCCGCCATTGATGGAGGAGCAGAAATCGGCCCTCGAAGCCATCCGCAAGGAAATGGCCGCGCCCAAGCCGGGGGTGGTGCTGTTGCACGGCGTCACCGGCAGCGGCAAGACGGAGGTCTACCTCGCCGCCATCCAGGCCGCGTTGGATGCGGGGCGGGGGGCGATCGCCCTGGTGCCGGAAATCGCTCTGACCCCCCAGACCATGGAGCGGTTCCGCGGGCGTTTCGGCGACACCGTGGCGGTGCTGCACAGCCATCTGTCGGACGGCGAACGCCACGACGAATGGCAGCGGATCGCCGCCGGCCAGGCGCGCGTGGTCATCGGTGCGCGCAGTGCGCTGTTTGCGCCGGTGCGCCTGCTGGGCTTGCTGGTGGTGGACGAGGAGCACGAGCCGGCCTACAAGCAGGACGAGTCTCCGCGCTACAGTGCGCGCGACGTGGCGGTCATGCGCGGGCACCTTGAAGGCTGCGCCGTCGTGCTGGGCAGCGCCACGCCGTCGCTCGAGTCCTATCACAACGCCCGCGCCGGCAAGTACCGGCTGGTGAAAATGACCAAGCGCGTGGACCGCTGCGTGATGCCTGACGTGCACGTCGTGGACATGCGGGCCGAGGCCGAAAAGGCCGGCAACGTGCACCTGCTCTCGCAGGAGTTGATCGAGGCCATCCGCCTGCGCCTGGCCCGGTCCGAACAGACGATGCTCTTCCTGAACCGCCGGGGCTATGCCACCTCCGTGATGTGTCCCGTCTGCGGCTTTGTCGAAACCTGTCCGCATTGCAGCGTCAAGATGACCTACCACAAGCAGGCTGAAAAGATGATGTGCCACGTGTGCGGCTCGATCCGGCCGGTGCCCGCACGCTGCAGCAATCCGGAATGCAAGGCGCCGAACATCAAGATGGGCGGCGTGGGCACCCAGCGGGTCGAGGCGGCCGTGAAAAGGATTTTCCCGAAGGCCCGCATCACCCGCATGGATTCCGACACGACCGGGGCCAAGGACGCCCACGCGAAGATCCTCGGCCAGTTCCGGCGCGGCGACATCGACATCCTGATCGGCACGCAGATGATCGCCAAGGGACTCGATTTTCCGAACGTGACGCTGGTGGGCGTGATCCATGCCGACCTGAGCCTGCAAATGCCCGATTTCCGCGCCGCGGAGCGCACGTTCCAGCTGCTGACGCAGGTGGCGGGCCGCGCCGGGCGCGGCGACGTGCCCGGCGAGGTGTTCATCCAGACCTACGCGCCATTCCATCCCGCCGTGCAAGCGGCGCGCCGCGCCGATTTCGAGACATTTTTCGACCAGGAGATCGAAATGCGCCGGGAAATGCGCTACCCGCCCTTCACGCGCCTGACCACGGTGCTGTTCAAGGGGCAGGACGAAGCCGTGGTGGATGCCTGTTCCAAGAAATTCGCGGCGCAATTGCAACCGCAACTTCCCGGCTCGGTGCGGATCACGGGCCCCATGCCCGCCCCGCTGGCCAAGGCCAAAGGATTTTACCGCGCGCATCTGCTGCTGTGGGCGGCTTCGGCCAAGGACTGCGCCGGACCCCTGCGGAGCCTCATGAAATCCTTCAAGGCGCCCAAGGGCGTGGCGGTTTCCGCCAACGTGGATGCGCTTTCGCTGATGTAACTGTTGTCCCTATCGCGCTGCAAAATTTGTGTTTTGCAGTACATTTTCCGGCAGGATGTGGCATACTTGAACCTTGCGTGAAGTTACGGAATACCATCCTGGGGCTGTCCTGGATGCTGCTGGCGGCGAGCGCCCGGCCCGCGGCGGCGGAGCTCTTTCAATTCCCGGTCGAGCCCTTCTACGCCGATACGATGCTGAAAGGGCATTTCGGCGATAAGCCGGTCTACTTCTTCCTGGGGCCTTCGCCCACGATGGAAAAGGCCGTGGTGTCGTTCATCGGTTCGGCGACGCAGACGCTGGACGTGTGCGTCTACGACCTGGACCTACCGGAATTCGCGCAGGCGCTGTTGGACGCCCAGGCGCGCGGCGTGAAGGTGCGGGTCATCATCGCCGAGGAAAACGCGGCCAAGGCCTACGCCGTGGCCGACCAGCTCAAGCAAATGCAGGATCTGGGCATCCTGACGCTGGCCCACAACCGCTCCGGCCTGATGCACAACAAGTTCATGATTGCCGACCAGAAGTACGTTTGGACCGGCTCCTACAACCTCACCCGCAGTTGCTCGCGCTTCAACGACAACCACGCCATTGTTCTGGAAAGCCCCGAGCTGGCCGAGAACTACGAGATGGAATGGCAGGAGATCTTTGAAAAGCGCCATGGCAAGCGCTTCGCCTTTCCGACGCCGCATCCCGAAATCAACATCGGCGGGATTGTCATCCACAACTATTTCACGCCCGAGGACGACACCCGCGGCGGCATCATCGCCGAAATGGACAAGGCTACCAACGAGATCGCTATTCTGGCGTTTTCCTTCACCGATCCCGGCATGACGGAGGCGGTGAAACGCGCCATCGACCGCGGTGTGAAGGTCATGGCGGTGCTCGATTCCGGCATGGCCACGCATCCCGGCGCCAACACAAAGGAACTGGAAGCGATGGGCGCCAACGTCAAGATGTCCCCCGGCGTGCTGCTGCACCACAAGGTGATCGTGATCGACCGCCGGACGGTGGTGCTGGGCTCGGCCAATTTCTCCCAAGGCGCCTTCGACAAGAACGACGAGAACGTGCTGATCGTGGAAGCGCCCAGCTTCGCCATCGCCATGCTCAAGGAGGCCATCCGCTGCTGGCGCGCGGAGCCTTACTGGATCACAAAGTGGCGCACGCAGCTGCCGGCGGGCCTATAAATCCGGCCTCCGGGATGCGGGGCTCGCGGCTCGAGCTGCCGGGGCTACTTTTTCGGGAATCCTTCGGGAAATTGGGGCAGATCGTCGAGGATTTCATGCCAGGGCGCCTTGGCCTTGGTCCAGATATGCACTTCGGGGCGCAGGCCGGGATCGGCGTCCAGCGTGCCGGGGCGGAGGATGACCAGGCCGGGCCGGTTTTCCCCGAACGCGAACATGTGCGTGCCGCAATGCCGGCAGAAGCAGCGGCGCTTGCCGGGCGAGGAGGCGTATTCCACGACCTGGTCCGCGCCGGCCGTGATCCGGAAGCCGTCGGCCTTGGCCACGACCACCGACGCGAACGCCGAGCCCGAAAACTTCCGGCAATCGTCGCAGTGGCAGTTCACGAACCGCAGCAACTGTCCCGGCACCTCGTATTTCACCGCTCCGCAATGGCAACTGCCTGTGATCATCATGCGCACCTCTCTTGCCGGACAGCATGGCATGGAGTGGAGGAACAGCCGAGCCTGAAATCGCCGGACTTGCCGGGAATGCAATAATTCCGGTGTTCCAACCGTTGTTTGCATCGAGGAGCAGCCAATGAAAACATTCCAGTGGGCGGCAGGATTGGTGCTGGTTCTGGTTGGCACGGCTTTGGGGGCGGGTCGGGAGGGGCGGCCGGCGGCGGATCGGACCGGAGGCCAGGGGCTGGGGCCGGGCATTCAGAAATACTCCCTCGAGCAGGCCATTTCCGACCGCGCCCAGTTGAGCACGATCGCCTTCAGCGGCCTGGCGTTCGTGACCGGCGACTTCGGGGCCTCGACGTTTCTGCCTCCGGGCAAGATCTGCGATTTCTTCGGCTTCCAGTACATGCGCGACATCGACGCGGCGGGCAAGGGGCACAATCCGATGTTCCTGAACCGGGTGGCGGGCAACGTGCTGCACGTCCTGAACGACGGCCAGCGCAAATGGTTCGAAGATCTCGCCGCCGAACAGGCCCCGCAATTCGAGCAACTGGCCCGGATGCGCTATCCGTTGATTTGGGCCTTCCACCGCCAGTTGGACGGGAAGCTTCCCACCGGCAGTTCCGGACTGGAAGCCAAGGCGGTTGAAAAATACGTCGGCGACATTTTTGCGCTCGACGCCGAATTGAGTTTTCGCCGGGCCGAGGTATTCGGCCAGGTGGCGCGGTCACTGACGGCGGACCAGAAATCATATCTGTCGAAAATGAAGTTCGGCGATTTCAACACCTGGCCGGAACTCGATGAACGGGACCAGTTGCCGCGCCCCGGCCGCGCCGGATCGCCGCTGGTGAACGTGGCCTATATGACCTACGCCAGCGAGTTTTTTAGCTGGTACGCGGGTTCGGTCGAGGCGGACACCTACTTCTGTCCCGAACGGCACGGCACCTATTTCGGCGGCTTTTACATGAAGGACATGCCCGCCATGGGCCAGCGCGACTTTGACATCAGCACGTCACGGACGGGCGACAGTGGCGCGGCGTTCCTGAACCTGCTGACGAGCGCCCAACGCAACGAGATCACGGCGCTGCCGGGCCGGCAGCGGCAGGCGCTGGCGGAAATCATCCAGGTGCGGCGGAACATATCCACCGAACTGCGGAAATTCCTGAAAGGCGGCACGGCCGACAAAGCCAAGGTGGCGGCGCTGGGCCGGCGCTACGGCGAATTGGACGGGGAATTGTCGTGGATGTACGCGCTGGCCTTTGCCGAAATCGGCCGGAGCCTGACCGAACCGCAGCGCGCCGCCGCGGTGAAATTGCGCGATTTGGCCGGCTATCAAAGTGCGCCGGCCTATCTCTACTCCCAGCCGCTCCAAGCTCTGCCCGACCTGCCGGACACGGATTTCCTGTTTGGCACGGGCAAACCCTAGGCGCCCCCATGCGGGGAATCGCGGCTTGAGGCTGGGAGGGGGGGGGGGGGCGCCGGGGTGAAAAGGGCGGAAAAGGCGCAAAAAGGGCACTT
>CAZMOR010000207.1:0-4093 GCA_964567795.1 uncultured Verrucomicrobiota bacterium | reverse complement strand
TCAATCCCCCGGGGCTGGCCGATGCCAACAGCGCGGATTACAGCTATGATCTGGCGGTTCCGTGCGTCAGGCAGTCCTCCAACCTGGCGTTCATCGCCCGGGCGGACGGGTCGGCCGAGAACATCCTCATGAAACTCGACGGCGGGATCGACCTGAATTCCCAGCTGGACATCGTGAGCCAGGCGCCGGGCGTCCGCGACAACCCGCCGGGCGCCGCCGGGGACCTGTTCCTGGGCTATGAGCAGATGAAGTACGTCCGGCGCATCGCCGAGAAGTTCGCGGCCACCAACACGGCGCGCAACACGATCGGGTCGCCCGGCGCCGAAACGTTCATCTGCACCATCGGCGTCCCCGGATTCGCGGTCAATGCGGGCGGCGGACCCGATCTGAACGACGACCGGACGGTCGCCTGGCATTTCCACGACCCCGCCCGGGACAACCAGGTGTCCACGAACCTGCAATTCAATCCGCCGCCCGCCGCGGCCGCCGGGCAGCCGGTCACGGTCTGGACCAAGCTCGGCTATGCCCCGGTTCCGGAAGCCGCCTGGCTGTACTACACGACCAACGGCACGGAATATCCGGAGGGCAGCGCGGGGGTCGGGCTCGGGTCCACGCGCGTCGCGGCCCTGGCCTTCGCCACCAACGGGAGCGTGGACGGCGCCAGCACCTCGCAATGGTGGACCGCCGTGCTGCCGGCGCTGCCCGCCGGCACGGTGCTGCGCTACAAGCTCGGCGCCTGCCGGCTCGGGGCCGCGAGCCTGTTCCCGTGGAGCGACGACAACCTCGGCGTGAAGCGGCGGATGGAAACGGTCTTTGCCGTCACGAATTTCAATGCGGCGGCGATCCCGTATTACCCGCATAACGACTGGGGCCGGATGGCTGTCGGCCTGCCGGAGGGATTCCACATCCTCCGCACGAAGGCGTTTCTCGGCCGCGCCGCCGGCGACGCCCCGATCTACCGGGAACGGACGCAGACCTTCTATTTCGACGCCCGGCGGCCGGAGGGGATCATCCAGGATCCGCCCGCGGACGGGCTGACGATCACCAACGCCAGCTGCGGCATCGCGGTCCGTTCCGACATGACCGTGGAGGAGGCGTGGTACCGGATCACGGACACGGATCCCGGCAACGACGATGCCCAGACCGGCGCCGCCAACGGCAACAATGCCTGGGTGAAAGCCCTCAAGGGGCGGGTTCCCGCGCCCCGGCCCGGGGCCGCGCCCGACCAGCAATGGGATTTCAACTACGTGCTGGTTCCGACCGCCGGCACCGCCACCATCCAGGTCCGGCTGCGGGAACTTTCGTCTTCCACGAACTTCGCGCTGGACGATGCGGCGGGGCATTTCACGACGCTGGCGCGGACGGTCGATACCGGCGGCAGCGGTCTGCGCCTGTTCATCCACGAGCCGGCCGCCGACGGCCAGACCGTGGGCGCGGGCAGCAGCCTGGTGGCCTATTTCAGCCAGGCGCTTGCGGCCGGTCTTGACGATGCCGGACTGGCGCAGTGTTTCGCCATCGCGCTGGACGGGGCGGAACAGTCGAACTCGCTGTACGTGATCGAACGCAACGCAACCCCCGGCGAGCATGCCATCCGGCTGGTCCTGCCGAACCTCTACAACGGCGATCCGGACGGCCGGCACCTGCTGGAGGTCGGTTTCGCGCGGGATGCCTATCCGACGCTCCTGGCCCAGCGGCAGGTCTATGCCGTGGCGGATGACGACAGCAACGACGACGGCATCCCGGACCGGTGGGAACAGAAATGGGGCATTCCGGTCGGCGGCCTGGCCGCCGGCGCGGATGACGATGCGGACGGGTTCAGCAACCTGCAGGAATACGTGGCCGACACGGATCCGCGCGGCAGCAACGAATTCCTCGAGGTGCAAGCGGTCACGGATCTCGGCACGAACGTGGTGCTGGGCTTCGAATCGCACTCCAACCGCAACTACTTCGTTTGGTACAGCGATTCCCTGCACCCTGAACAGTCGCATTGGCAGCTGGCCACGCCGCTGACCGACCCGATCGAGGGCACCGGCCAGACGAACCAGTTCATCGACACCCTGCCGAATCCAACCGGCCGGTTCTACCGCCTGGAAGTGGACATTCCGGCGCCGTAAGGAAAGCCGGATGCGCGAACGCCTCAGACCGTGCCGGTGGTGAACCGCACGCCGACATCCAGCCGGAGGCCGTCCCGGGTTTTCAGGGCGGCGACTTCGCGCAGATGTTCCTCGCGGAAGCGCGGCAGGTCGGCGGCCGGGAGTTGGCTGAGCAGGCGCCGGAATCCGGCATTCCAGACCACGTTCCACCACTCGTTCTCGTCGGCGAGCCAATAACCCATGTTGCGGGCTTCGGTCTGGACATGGTGCAGTCCGGCGGTTTGGAACAAAGTGCGGCAGCCGGCCTCCGTGGCGATGCGTTCCCAGGTCTGGGGCGGCAGCGGCACCCGGCAGGCCGCCAGCCGGTCCAGCAGCAGCTTGCGCATGGGCAGGAAGTAGTCGGCCTGGAAATTGCAGATGGCCACGGTGCCGCCCGGGCGGACCTTGGCGGCGATGCCGGCCAGGGCGCCCTCCATGTCTTCGACGAAGAAAATGCCGAACGCGCAGAGGGCCGCGTCGAACCGGCCGCCCGCGAAGCGCAGGTCCTGCATGTCCATTTCAAGGAATTCCACGTTCAGCGCGCCGCAGGCGGCGGCCTTCCGCCGCGCCCGGGCCAGCATGCCCGCCGAGAAATCCACGCCCGTCACGCGGCCTTTCGGCAGGCGCCCGGCCAGTTCCAGCGCGGCGTGGCCCGTGCCCGTGGCCACGTCGAGCACGTGCTCGTCGCCCCGGAGTTTCAACTGGCCGGCCAGGTGGCGTGAACAGGCGGGAAAAAATCGCAAACAGGGATTGTCGTACACCTCGGCGACGGTGTTGAAGGTGTCCTTGAGGATGGCTTTGACCTGTTCGGGCTGCATCGGAACTCCGCAGCAACGGCTCTACAAGTCTTTCATCATGCACCGGGCCGAAGCGCAGCAGGCATGGCGGAATTCCCCGGTGTTCAGGATCGGAGCCGGGGCCGCAGAGCGCGGTATCGGGCGAAAACCGCGTTTAGCGGCGAATGTTTCAGCCGTCCGGGTCAACAGATAGGCGGCCCTTATGCCGCGGTTCCGGCACTGTTGCTCCAGTTCTGCAACCAGCGCCGTGGCGAGGCCGCGGCCGTGGTGTTCCGGCGCCACGGCGAGAGAGCGGTACAGCGCAAATTCACCCAGTTGTTCGCAACCGACAACGCCGACAATGCGGCCAGCGTCCGAGGCGACGAGAAAACCGGCCAGCAGGGCCGGCTTGATGTCAGCGACAGGCAGATGGTGTCGCGTCAACAGGGCGACGATGGCGGGTTCGTCCTCCGCCTGCGCGGTCCGGATATGAAATGGCGGGTACATCGAAAAAACAGCCTATGCCCAGGCCTGCCGGGTGACAATCGGATAATACAGGCAGCAGGGCCGGGCACCCCGCTGATCAGTCGCAGAAACGTGAGCGGCAGCGTCGAACGCCGCCAGCGCCCAAGGCCACGGCCAGGCGATGGAAGCCCGGAAGATCACGCGGACGGGCGGATCTGCGGCAAGGAATAATGCATTGAAAACCTCGGCGGCTGCGGGAAAGAGGATCAGCCCCCGCAATGATTCGGCTGCAAGGATGGGGCGGCCATCGGAAGCCGGAAACCTTGGCACGCGAACAACGAAACATTTCCTGCCGGGACGCGTATGCGCCGTGGCCAGTTGTGCACACGAGGGACGTGTTTTCAGTTTGACCCGGCCGGCCGCCTGCTAAAACGGTTTCGCAGATTTTTCAGTCCGGGGGCATGGGCGCTTGCGGGGGAGCGGGCGGGTGTGCGATTATGCGCCTTCGCTCGCGCGGGATTTGTCCGGCACGGGTGGAATCAGCAAGGAGTTCGTTATGTCCGACCGTTTTCAGCCGATGAGCATCCACCAGATCGCCCCCTGGGTCTTCGCGGAGTTGGAGCAGCGCGGGAGCATCTTCGGGATTCCGCAAGAGCTGTTCTTCCGGCCGGCGGCGGGGGATGCGTTTCGGACGGCGATGTACGGGCAGCCGCTGGAGAC
>CAZMOR010000206.1:0-25271 GCA_964567795.1 uncultured Verrucomicrobiota bacterium | reverse complement strand
GGAGGTCGTGGCGATGATCCTGGCCGATGCGCGCCACCTCGTGGCCGCGGATGCCTCCTGCCGCGCCGGGCAGTGGGAGAAGACGGCGTTCATGGGCACGGAGCTGACCGGCAAGACCGTCGGCATCGTGGGCCTGGGCTATATCGGCCAGCTGGTGGCCAAGCGCCTGGAGGGCTTCGACGTGAAGCTGCTGGGCTACGACCCGTTCACTTCCGAAGAGAAGGCCGCGGCCCTGGGCATCCAGCTGGCCAGCCTGCCGGAGCTGTTCGCGAAGGCCGACTATGTCACCCTGCACATCCCGGAGAACGAGGAAACGCGCGGCCTGGTGAACCGGGCGCTGCTGGGCCAGATGAAGCCCGGCGCCACGCTGGTCAACTGCGCCCGGGCGGGGATTCTCAATGAAGCCGACCTGCGCGCGCTCAAGGCGGAGAAAAAAATCCGCTTTCTCAATGATGTGTATGCCAAGGACGAGCCCGGTCCCAAGAGCGTGGCCGACGTGGCCGACCTGATGCTGCCGCATCTCGGCGCGAGCACGCGCGAGGCGAACCGCAAGGCCGCGGAACTGGCGGCGAAGGAGCTTATCGACCTCGATGACAAGGGCATCACCAGCGCGGTGGTGAACCGCGATGTGCCCGCCGGACTGGATCCCGCGTTCGGGCGGCTGGCCAACGTGCTCACGCGCATCTGCCGGCGCGTGCTGGGCGCGGACACGCGCCTCAAGCTGGTGGAAACGAGCTTCTACGGTTCGCTCAAGCCCTATGCCAAGTGGCTGCTGACGCCGGTGACCGCCGGCCTGAGCGCCGACTACGACACGGGCCTGGACCACAAGGCCACGCTGGCCTTCCTGGCCGACATGGGCGTGGACTATGTCGACCGGGCGACCGATGAGCACAAGGCCTACACGAACTCGATCACCGTGGACCTGACCGGCAACCTCGATGCCGAGCACCTGATGCGCGCCAGCGTGCGCGGCACGGTCGAGGAGGGCAACCTGCTCGTGGCGCGGATCAACGACTTCGACAAGCTCTACTTCGAGCCGACCGGGAACTGGGCGGTCTTCACCTACGACGACCGGCCGGGCGTGCTGGGCCGCATCGGCGCGGCGTTGGCGGCCGCGGGCGTCAACATCGACGACGTGCGCAATCCGCACGACTCGAAGGGCCGGACCTCGCTCGCGATCCTGAAGGTGAACCAGCCGGTCGACGACGCGCTGGTGCAGAAGATCGCGGCCGACATCCAGGCGCGCGTGGCCTTCCACGTCGAACTGTAGAAACGCAAGGCGCCGGACATGGATGCATTCACAACGGGCTGGATGGCCGCGCTGATGGGCGTGGTGGAGGGGATCACGGAATATCTCCCGGTTTCCTCCACCGGCCACCTGATCCTGGCGAACCGCTGGATGGGCAATCCGTTCAGCGACGTGTTCGAGGTTGTGATCCAGTCCGGCGCTGTGCTGGCCGTGCTGGTGGAATACTGGCGGCGCTTCGTCCGGCTGGCGGATTTTCGCAGCCGCGAGGGTTTCGCCGGGTTCCGCGGGCGGTGGTGGCTGGCGTTGACGACGCTGCCGGCGCTCGTGCTGGGTGTTCTGTTCCATTCCGCGATCAAGGCGCGGCTGTTCACGCCAACGGTGGTGGCCATCGCCCTGGGCGTCGGCGGCGTCATCATGATCGTGCTGGAGCGGCTGCTGCCCTCGCACGACGAGGGCGGAGTGGATGCCCTGGGCTGGAAGCGCGCGCTCGGAATCGGCTGTTTCCAGTGCCTGGCCATGGTGCCGGGCACCTCGCGCTCGATGGCGACGATTCTTGGCGGGCGGTTGCTGGGGCTGGGACGCAAGACCGCGGCGGAGTATTCGTTTTTCGCGGCGGTGCCGGTGCTGCTGCTGGCGGGGGCGTTCGATTTCTACAAGGGTCTGGACACCCTCCAGCGCGCCGACATCCTGCCCTACGTCATCGGGCTGGCGGTTTCGTTCTTCGTGGCGCGGCTGGCCATCCGCTGGCTGATGCACTTGATCTCGCACCACACGCTCGAAGGCTTCGGCTGGTACCGAATCGGCCTGAGCCTGGTGGTCTGGTGGGTGCTGGTCTAACCGGCGCGCAGGCCGAACAGCAGTCCGCAGAGCAGATCGGCGCCGGAGCTGTGGCCGAAGGCGCAGACCGCCTTCACGCGGGGCGCGGCGGGGGCCTGCAGGAGTTTTTTCACGGCGGAATTGACGCGGCCCTGCGCCGCCAGCTCCAGGAAGGCGTTGGACACCGGATTTTTCCCGCGCGCGTGCTTTAAAATCGTTTTCACCAGCGCCCCTTTCCGCTGCAGGCGGCTGGCGAGCATCCAGCCCGCGAGGAAGTCGTCGCCCGCGGGCGTTAGGCCTTCACCGCAGCCGCGGATGAGCCGCGAGCCCGCCGGTATGCGGCCCGCGGCGATTTGGGCCAGCGCCTGGCGGAACCGGAGATCGCGCGCCTGCTGGAGACGCGGGATTTTCCCAGCGGGAAAAAACAGCGAAACAAGGCTGTCCGGCGGCGCATGGCGCGGGAGGGCGGATTCCAGCACGCGCAGAAGCCGGGCGCAATCCGTGCGCGGGAGGGCGGAATTAAACCGCGGCCCGGTCCGGCGCCGGGGAATCGCGAGCGTTTCGCCGGGGACGAAGGCGTTGGGGTCCGTTACGACCAGGTTCAGCGGTCCGGCGCCGATGGATGGGTCCACCACGAACAGTGCGCGATCCCCCCCGCCCAGCAGCAGGACGCAGCGGTCGTAGCGCGCCTGCACGGCGTAGTTGCCGGGGCGGATGCGGTCACCCATGGACAGAAGCTTCATGTCCGCATCATAGCAGGTGCGGCAGGATTTTCCATGCCGGACAAAATGTCGCAGGCGGGCTGCGAATTTTTGTCCCAAGGCGGTTGGAAGCGAGTCAATTTACAGCCGGTTTGTTCGGAATTCTTATCAATAAACAGAACCATTGGGGGTTAGGGATATCCGTGTGCCGTCAATTGGCATGCTCTCTGCTTGTGCAGAAAATGCATGGCAAGATTCGAGGTCGAACGGCCTTCAAGGAGCAAAGGAAACAGACATGATCAAGGTGGAGCATCTGGTCAAGAAGTTCGGTTTGAGAACGGCCGTGGACGACGTGTCGTTCAGCGTGGAGAAGGGGACGGTGCTGGGTTTCCTGGGGCCGAACGGGGCCGGGAAGACCACAACCATCCGGATGATTGCCGGCTACCTGCCGCCGACTTCGGGCACCGTGGAAGTCAACGGCATCGACGTGGCCGCTGATCCGGTGGCGGCGCAAAAGCAGATCGGCTACATGCCGGAGAATACGCCGCTCTATGATGAAATGACCGTGCAGGGCTTCCTGGCATTCATGGCGGAGCTGCGGGGCTTCGGCGGGAAGGCGCGGGACCGCCGCGTGGATGAGATCATGGAGAAGTGCATGCTCGGGTCCGTGCGTCACCAGACAGTCGAGACACTGTCCAAAGGCTATCGCCGGCGGACCTGTCTGGCGCAGACGCTGATCCATGATCCGGCAGTGCTGTTGCTGGATGAACCGACCGAAGGCTTGGATCCCAACCAGAAGCAGGTTGTGCGCGACATGATCGACCGGATGGCCCGGGACAAGATCATCATGCTTTCGACGCACGTGCTAGAGGAGGTCGAAGCGATCTGCTCGCGCGTCATGATTATCAGCGAAGGCAAGTTGAAGGTCGACAGCAACCCGGCGGACCTCAAGAAGCGCAGCGCCAGCTACAACACCTTGACGATCGAGGTGTTGGCGCCGGCGGAACAGGCCCTGCAGGCGTTTGGACAGATCCCGGACGTGGCGCAGGTGGTGCCGGTCGCCAGCCAGGGCAACAAGCAGATACTGAAACTGGTGCCGCGAGACAAGCAGTCGCTGTCGGTCGGGGCGATCGAAACGGCGGCCCGTCACCTGTGGATGGTCACCGAGATGCGCTCCGATCCGGGGCGGCTGGACGAAGTGTTCCGGCAGATCACGACGACGGCCGATGTGATCCGGAAAACCGCATAAAGCCCGAAAGGAGCAGGAGTCATGGACAGGATCAATCACACCCGGGCGGTCGCCAAGCGCGAATGGAGCGCCTACTTCAATTCGCCGGTCGCCTACATCTTCATCATCATCTTCCTGGTGCTGGCCGGATTCTTCACGTTTTCGGTGAGCGGCTTCTACGAGGCCGGGCAGGCGGACCTGAGCAGCTTCTTCTTCTGGCATCCGTGGCTCTACCTGATTCTGGTGCCGGCGGTGGCCATGCGCCTGTGGTCGGAGGAACGGCGGCAGGGCACGATGGAGCTGCTGTTCACGACCTCGGTGACGCCGGGGCAGGCGATCGCGGGCAAGATGCTGGCGGCGTGGGCGTTCTTGGCCCTGGCGCTGGCGCTGACGTTTCCGGTCCCGCTGACGGCGGCCTGGCTGGGCAAGCCGGATTGGGGCGTGATCCTCTCCGGCTACGTCGCCAGCCTGCTGCTGGCGGGCGCCTATCTCGCCGTGGGCATGTTCACCTCCGCGCTGACGCGCAACCAGGTGATCAGCTTCATCCTGGCGGTGGTGCTGGGGCTGTTCTTGATCCTGGCGGGATTCCAGCCGGTGACGAATCTGCTGTCGCAGTGGGCGCCGGGCTGGCTGGTGGATGGCGTGGCGGCGTTCAGCTTCATGCCGCACTACGAGGCCCTGCAGCGCGGCGTGCTGGACCTGCGGGACTTCGTGTATTTCGCGAGCGTCACGGGTTTCATGCTGTTCCTGACGCATCTGGTGCTCGGCAACCGGTCGGGACGCTGAGCGGCGTCTTCATTGAGAAAGGGCAGTGGACATGAAAAAGACGACTTCCAAACTGTTCGCGGGGGTGGCCGGGGCGCTGGTGCTGCTGGGCATCCTGATCGTGGTGAACCTCCTGTTTGCCGGCGTGCGCCTGCGCAAGGATCTGACGGCGGAGCGGCTCTATACGCTGTCGCCGGGCACGGTGAACCTGATGCGGGGCCTGGAGCGCCCGGTCACGCTGAAATTCTACTATACCAAGAGCAATCCCGACATTCCGGTGCCGCTGAAGAACTACGTGCAGCGCACGCTGGATTTCCTGCGCGAGCTGGCGTCGCGCAGCGGCGGCAAGGTGATCCTGGAAACCTGGGATCCCCAGCCGGATTCGGACGCCGAGGAATGGGCGCAACGCTACGGCCTGACGCCGCAGGCGACCGGCGGCCTGGGCGTGCAGCCGGACTTCTACCTCGGCCTGGTGGCGGTTTCCGGCACCAAGGAAGCCGCGATTCCGGTGCTGGATCCGAACGCCGAGCCCCAGTTGGAATACCTGGTGGCGCAGCTCGTGCAGGAAGTGACCCAGAGCCGGCGCGCCCGCATCGGCATCATGAGCTCTCTCCCGGTGCTGGCGGCGGAATCCTCGCCGTTTGCGCCTGCGGCGCGGGGCAGCCAGGACTGGCTGTTCGTATCGGAATTGAAAAAACAGTACGACGTGGTGCCGGTGTCCCTGGAGGCGGAGGAAATCCCCGCCGGCATCGACACGCTGCTGCTGGTGCATCCCAAGAACCTCGGCGCGCGGTCGCTGTTCGCGGTCGATCAGTTCGTGCTGAAGGGCGGCCACCTGGTGGCTTACGTGGATCCGCTGTGCATCGGCGACAACCAGACCGATGACATGACCGGCATGCCGAAGCCATCGTCGGACATCAACCGACTGATCCATGCCTGGGGCATGACGGTGGACCCCATGCGCGTCGTCGCGGACCTCGCCGCCGCCACGCCGATTAATATTGGCGAAGGCCGGGCGGAACGCCTGCCGGCGTGGCTGACGCTGCGGGGTAAGGAGAACCTCAATCCTGAAGAAATCGCCACCGGTTCGTTGGAAAGCATGATGCTGCCGTTTCCTGGCGCCATCACTGGCACGCCCGCGGACGGGCTGACGCTGAAGACGCTCGTGACGGCCTCGAGCAATGCCGTGACGCTGAATTCGTACCAGGCACGGAATCCCATGGAGCCCGGCACCCGCACCGGCACCCCGGCGCCGAATGCCGCGCTGGCCGTCCGGTTGACGGGCCATTTCGTGACCGCATTTCCCGACGGGCAGCCCGCGCCGGAAGGCGTCACCAACGCCGTACCGCCGGCCACGAACAACTGGCTCAAGGCCAGCGTGGCGGACGGCGCCGTGGTCCTGGTGGCCGATGCCGACGTGCTGGCCAACGACTACATGGCGCGGGGCCTGAACTTCTTCGGCCGGACCCTGTACCAGCCGTTCAACGACAACCTGAACTTCACGCTCAACGTGACGGAGCAGATGTCGGGCAATCCGGCGTTGATCGGTCTGCGCGGCCGCGGGAAATACGAACATCCGTTTGAGCGCGTGCTGGCATTGGAGCAGGCGGCGCAGGAACAGTGGCAGGCGCAGGAGGAAAAGCTGCAGCAGAAGCTCGTCGAGGCGCAGCAGCGGCTCACCGAACTGCAATCCGCCAAGAGCCAAGACCAGCAGCTGGTGCTGAGCGCCGAGCAAAAGGCGGAACTGGAGAAATTCCGCCAGCAGCGGTTCGAAACCCAGCGGCAGCTCAAGGACGTCCGCAAGAACCTGCGGCACAACATCGAAGTCCTCGGGCTGAAGCTGAAGGTGCTCAATCTGGCCGCCGTGCCGGTGCTGGTGGCCGTGTTCGGGATTGCATTCGGCTGGCACCGGCGGAAACGCGCGGCGGCTTGAGGGAAAAGGGAGGCAGACCATGTCCAAGAAAACCTTGCTGATTCTGGCGATTGTATTCGTGGCGCTGGCGGGCGCGATGTGGCTCAAGGGCCGGCGCGAAGCCGCGCCGGCGGCAGTTGCGGCAACTGAAGCCGGCAAACTGGTGCCGGGCGTGGACCTGGGCACGGTCCGGGCCATCACGTTGGAGGATGGGGTTTCCACAACCCATCTCGCGCAAGTGGAAGGCGTCTGGTCCGTGGCCGAGGAAGGCAATTACCCGGCCGATCTCGACCGTTTGCGCCAGATGATCCGTTCCATCGATTCCGCCGAAGCCGGACAGGTGGCGGACCCGGGCGCGGACCATCTGGATGAATTCGGCCTGGCTCCGGACGGCGAAACCCGGCCGTTGCGGGTCAGCCTGGAGCACGCCGGCGGCACCACCGTCCTGAGCCTGGGCAAGCCGCGCGAAGGGCAGAATGAATCCCGGAGGTGGATGGCGGATCCCGGCCGTTATGTGCGCGTGGACAAAGGCCCGGTGCGCCTGCTCAAGGACAGCCTCGCCATGGTCAATGCCGCGCCGGTCGAATGGTGGGACCGCAACCTGCTGGAAGTGCCGGCGGAGTCCATCCAGCACGTGGACGTGACGGTTGGCAGCGAAGCCTTCACGATCGACCGCGACACGAACGGCGTGTTCACGGTGGCTGGCGCCACCGGTGAAACGGCGGACACGGCCGCCGCCAACCGCCTGTTCAGCGCCCTGCGGAGCCTGCGCGCGGACAAGTTGCTGAAGGATGCGGACGGAAACCCCACCGCCGTCACCAACGCGAGCCAATACCAGGCGGTGGCGGAAGGCGTGACCTATGTGCTGCGGGTCGGCGAGGCACGGTCGGATGAAAACAACGGCCGGCCGGCCAGGATCGAAGTGTCGGCGGCGGCCGCGGCCACGCCGGAGCAGCAGGCAGCGGCCGGCGCGCTGGCGAAGAAACTGGGCGGGCGGACATTCTTGATTCCGGCCTTCATGGCCGACTCGCTGACCATGAAGCGGGAAACCGTGGTTCATGCCGCTCCACCTCCGCCCCCCGCGGCACCACCCGCACCAGCGGTGGATTCCGCGCCGGTGGCGGATCCCGCTCCGGCCGCGGATGTTGCTCCCGTGGAGAATCCGCCGCCGGCATTTCCGGAAGCGGGGCAATCTGCGACCGAAGCGGCGGCTGCGCCTTGATCCGCGGCCCCCCGATGCGGGGGCTCGCGGCTCAGGCCTCCGGAGGTGCTGCCGCTTGCTTTGCGCGGGCGACGGCAAGGGCGTTGCGGATGCCTTCGTAGCCCGTGCAGCGGCAGAGGTTGCTTTGCATCCATTCGCGGTCGGCGGCTTCGTCCGGTTCAGGCTGCGCCTCGACCAGGGCGGCGGCGTTGAGGATCATGCCGGGGGTGCAGAAGCCGCACTGGAAGCCGTTTTCCTCCACGAACGCCTGCTGGACAGGGTGGTCGCGCAGGCCCTCGATAGTGGTGATGGCGGCTTCGTCGCACTCGACTGCCAGGATCATGCAGGATTTGACGGGTTTGCCGTCGAGGAGGACGGTGCAGGCGCCGCAATCGCCGTTTTCGCAGCCGCATTTGGCGCCGGTGAGACCGAGTTTCTCGCGCAGGACACGCAGGAGCGTGTCCCCGGGGCGGACGGCGGCGCGGCGTTCCTCGCCGTTGACGTGCAGGACCAGTTCGATGGTGCCGGAGATTGCCTTCATGCCAGTTCCTCCAGCGATATCCGGAGCATGTGCTGCAACAGGTTGACGCGGTATTCCGCCGAAGCGCGGGAATCGCCGCGCAGCGGGCCGCAGGCCTGCAGCACGGCGGGTATGGCCGTGGCCCCGTCCTTGGACAGAAGCGCATCGATGGCCTCGGACCGGAACGGGTAGGGGTGGGCGCCGGCGACGGCAAACCGGACCTGGTTATCCACCTGCACCATGGCGGTGGTGACGAGCGGATAATCGACGGGGCCGGTGCGGGTTTTGCGCTGGTGGCTCCAAGTCCATTCCGTGGCATCCATGGGCACCGAGAACGACAGGACCAGTTCGCCGGGGGCCAGCACCAGGCGCTTGTCGAAAATGTCGCGCAGTTTTCGTTCCCGGCGGACTGCGGGAGTTTCGTCCTGGCCGGGGGCGAGGGTCAGGACCGTCGCATCGGCAATCAGCAGCGGGAGGGCGGCTTCGCGGTACGGCAGCAGGCCGGCGAGATTGCCGCCGAGGGTCAGGCGGTTGCGGACGGTGTGGTCGGCAATGCCGCGCACCACGGCGTTCAGCAGGGGGAAGGCCTCGCCCGCCACCACGTCGGAGAGGGACAGCGCCGCGCCCAGGCAGATGCGTTCCCCGCACATTTCATGGACATTGGCCTCATGGATGCGCTTGATGTCGATGCACGCGCGCAGGTCGTAGGCCGCGGTGCGGCGGGCGGCGGTGGTGATTTCGGTGCCGCCGGCGAGGTAGCGGGCGCCTGCGTGCCGGCGCCACGCCTCCACGGCCTCTTCGGCGGTTTCGGGGCGGAGATAGACGATGTCGCCGGCGATCATGGCGCGGCCTCCTTGGCTCTCTTCCAGATGGCTTCGGGTGTCATGGGCAGCGCGGTCATCTGCCGGCCGATGGCCAGCGAAACGGCCTGCGACAGGCAGCCGGGCATGCCGACGATGCCCTGCTCGCCAAGGCCGCGCAGGCCGTAGGGCCCGTCGGCCTGCGGGGTTTCGACGAAATCGACGAAGTATTCGGGTTCCTCGCCGTAGCGCATGATCTTGTAATCGCGCAGGCTGCCGTTTTGCACGGCCTGCCGGGCGTCGAACACGAAACCTTCGGAGAGCGAATAGCCGATGCCCATGGCCATGGCGCCGACCACCTGTCCGCGGGAGAGCGCCGGATGGACCACCTTGCCGACGTCCATCGTGCAGGCGGCCTTGAGCACGCGGATGGCGCCGTCGGCGGGGTCGATTTCGACTTCGACGCCCTCGGCGCCGAGCGTCCATTCGAGCCACGGCTTGCCCGCGCCGGTTTCGGGATCGAGGCTGGTCAAATCGGGGGTGATGTACCAGCCGCGGCCGATCACGGGGCCGCCGATGGCGTTGCCGTTGGGATAGACATGGCCGAGGACGACTTTCTCCAGCGGCAGGAAACGGGCCGGCTCGTCGCGGATGAACACGCGGTTGCCGGCGACCTCGAGGTCCTTCGCCGGGCAGCGCAGCGGGGCGGCGGCGATGTTCTTGATCTGGGCGACGGCGTCGGCCACGGCATCGAGCGCGGCGCGGCCGGCCATGAACAGCGAGCGGCTGGCGGCGGTGGCCCAGTCGTGCGGCGAGCGGTCGGTATCCACATGGCGCGTCACATGCACGTGGTCGAGGTCGGTTTTCAGCGCCTCGGCCACGAGCATGCGCAGGCCTTCGTGGGCGCCCTGGCCGATTTCGATGACGCCGGTGGCCAGCGTCGCGCTGCCGTCGTCGGCGAAATACAGCACGGCGCCGGCATCGGTGAACGTGGGGATGGCCGGTGCCTTCCAGAAGCAGGAAATGCCCTTGGCGCGGATCTTGCCGTCGGGCAGCACCACGCGGTGCGGTTGCGATTCCCATTCCAGCCGTTCCTTCACTTGGGCCAGGCAGGCGGGCAGGTCGCCGGTGTTCTCGTCCATCGGCGCGCCGGTGGGCGTGAGATCGTCCCGGCGGATGGCGTTCTTCAGGCGCAGCGCGGCGGGATCCATTTTCAGGCGTTCGGCCAGGAGATCCATCGCGCGCTCGGTGGCGTAGGACAGTTCAATGTGGCCGAAGCCGCGGAAGGCGGTGGAGAAGGGGTGGTTGGTGTAGACGCAGAGCGAGTCCGTTTTCACGGCGGGGATGTTGTACGGCCCGGTGCAGGAAATCGCCGCCGCGCGCGAGACGTTGACCGCGTAATCCGCGTAGCCGCCGGAATCGAAGAGAAACTCGATGTCCGCGCCGAGGAGCGTGCCGTCGGCGCGCGCCGCGAGGCGCACGCGCGCCTGCAGGCCGGGGCGGCCGGGGCTGGAGAGCAGGTCCGCCTCGCGCGTGTTGGCGAGGCGCACCGGGCGGCCGGGAAAGCGCATGGCCAGCAGCGCGGCGAGCGGCTCGAGCATGATGCCCGCCTTGCCGCCGAAGCCGCCGCCGATGGGCGTGGCGCGCACGACAATCTGCCGCTCGTGCAGCTGCAGCGCGCGGGCCAGCAGGTTGCGCACCTCGAACGGCGACTGCGTGGAACTGTCGATTTCGAGGCGTTCGTCGGCGCCGAACTCGGCGATCGCCACGCGCGGTTCCATGGCCACATGGTCGCCCGGCGGAAACGAGAATTCGCCTTCGATGACTGCCTCGGCCGCGGCAAAGGCTTTTTCCACATCGCCCTTCCGGATTTTCGTGCGGTTGGCGACGTTGGTGCCCGGTTCGGGCAGGATGTCGGGGATTCTGGCGTACTTCGCCATGTCGGGATGCAGGACCGGCGCGCCGGGGGCCAGCGCCTCGCGCGGGCTGCCGAGGGCAGGGAGCGGCGCGTATTCAACCTTCACGAGGCGCAGGGCGCTTTGGGCCGCGGCTTCGTCGTCGGCCACGACGGCCACGACCGGTTCGCCATGATAGCGGACTTTCCCGCGCGCGAGCGGCGGCTTGTCGCCCATGTAGAGGCCGATCAGGATGTCTGGCCAGTCGGCGCCGGTGAACACGCCGCGCACGCCCGGGGCGGCCGCGGCGGTGGCGGTTTCGATCTTCTTGATTTCGGCATGCGCCTGGGGGCTGAAGAGGACGACGGCGTGCAACGTGCCCGGACGGATCGTGTCGTCGGTGTAGCGGAGCGTGCCGCGAACCTTGGCCGGGGCGTCCGTCCGGACCGGCGAGGTTCCCAAATGGCTCGCGGGATTCATGGTCGGCAATCTAAACCGACATTATGGAGTTTGCAAAAAACCGCCTGAAAAATGCCGACCCATCCCCCCATACGGAGGCTCGCAGCTCAAGCCCTGGAGGGGGGGGCTCAAGGTCGAAAAGGGCTAAAAAAGCCTAAAAAAGGCACTTTCGCGGCGTTTTCCGGCACGATGTGAGGAAATATGAGCCGCGAGTCCCTGCATGCGGGCAAGGGTCAATCCACAATGCACTTTTGCAGGTGCGGGTCGTTGCGCAGGTGGCCTTCGGCTTCGGGCAGGCAGTCGCGGGACGAGAGCACGGTGTAGAAGTCCTGCTTGATGGCCGGCGCGCGGCGCAGGGCTTCGAGCCAGTCGGCGCGGCGGAAGGGATCCTGCTCGATGGCGCGCCAGAAGCCGGTTTTCTCGAACAGATCGGCGATGACCGCGGAGTTCTGCTGCTGGAGGAGACTGACGAGATAGGTTGCCACGCCGACCTGCAGGCCGTGCATGCGCGGCCGGCCGCCGAGGGAATCCAGCGCGTGCGAAATGAGGTGCTCGCTGCCGCTGGCGGGGCGCGAGGAGCCGCAGACGGCCATGGCAATGCCGTTGAGCATGAGCGAGGTGCCCAGCAGGCGCACGCCTTCGAGGTCGCGCGTGGGGCGGGCGATGAACTGGAATACGGTGGCGTCGGAGAGCAGCGCGGCGAAATCGTCCACCAGCGTGCCGGCGGCGTTGAAGGCGAGTTTCCAGTCGGCGACGGCGGTGAGCTTGGCGACGAGGTCGCCCACGCCGGCGTGCCAGAGGATTTCCGGCGCGGCGAGGCAGACTTCGGTGTCGATGACGACGCCGAAGGGCATGGCGGAGGGCAGGGACTTGCGCCGGCCTTCGAGCGTCAGGCTGGATTGCGGGCTGCAGAAGCCGTCGTTGGAGAGGGAGGTCGGGACGGCGAGGTAGGGAATACGGGTAAGGAAGGAAACGTACTTGGCGACGTCGAGCGCCTTGCCCCCGCCAAAGCCGACGATGGCGCGGGTTTTGGCCGGAATCTGCGGGAAGTATTCGCGGGCCTGCTCGAAGGAGGCGTCCTGGACCGGCCAGCGCTGGAGCACGGTGATGCCTTCCGCTTTCAGGCCGGTGCAAAGGCGCTGCATCAGGTTGTCGCCGAGGTCGGCGCTGTGCAGAACGACGATGTCGGTGAAGGCGTGGCGGCGGGCGTAGAGGCCCACGCGGCCGATGGCGCCGACCTTGACGCGGACGAGGGAGGGAATATCGATTTGGGTACGGTTCATGGCTGCTCCAGGAGATGGTCGGCGATGGCCGACCAGGTTTCAAAGGGATGGAATTCCTCGCGGTCCTGCTGCAAATGATGGGCGAGCCAGCCGCGCGCGTAGCGGCGGGCGGGACGCACCAGGCCGGCTGGAGCGAGATCGGGGCGGCCGTCGCCGGCGAACACGGCGTCGGGATCGCGCGTGAGGGCGGCGCGGACGATGGCGGACTTGTCGATGCCGGTTTCGCGCTTGAAGTAGGGCGAAGCCACGGGCAGGGAGAGCACCAGACCGGTCTCGGGCGCGAACACGCCGGGATTGGCATGGACTTCGAGCTGCACGTCCGCCTTGGCCAGGAGGCGGCGGATGTACCAGTCGCAGCCGGCCGAGGCCACGATGATCTCCCAGCCCGCGGCGCGCAGGCGGGCGATGGAATCGCGGAGCGAGGGATCGAGTTCCATGCGGTCGACCACGGCCTCGATGCCGGGCCAGTCGGTGCGGATGGACGCAAAGATGCCCGCCAGCGCCTCGAAATGGGTGATTTTGCCGGCGACGAAATCCTGCCAGAAATCGTGGTCGGCGGCGGACGGCAGGTCGCGGCGGGCGAGGTCGAAGAAATCATACTTCGTCATCGTGCCGTCGAAATCCGACACCAGGATGTGGTTGGCCAGCTTGTGCATGTCGCTCAACATTTTTCTGAATCTACCTTACAAATGGAATTTTGGCGCGGGAAACGCGAGGATAAATGCGGCAGTTCCGGAGGCGGGGAAACCTATTCCTGGATTTTCACCCGGTAGAAGGCGGGGCGTGCGCCGGCCATTTCGTTGGTAAAAGACATTTCGACGCCGGTGGCGACAAGATTGGAGGCGATGACCGTAAATTCCCTGGTCAGGTCGTCCGTCCACTGCACTTCATACGTGCGGCCCGGCACGCTGACCCACTGCAACACCATGGTCTCCGCCTGCTCGGCGCCCTTCTCGATCTTGTTGAGTTCCCACTCGGCGTTGGTTGGCGCGATGATGCTGGCCGTATTTGGCCCCGCGTCCGCCATGGTGCCCGCGATTTGGGGCGCATCCGGCTTGTCCGGGGCCGGCGGTGCGATTTGCGGAATCTCCGGCGTAGCCTCCGGCGCCTTCGCCACGGACTTGTCCGGGTTCCTGACGGCGGCCAGTTCCGCGATTTCTTCCCGGGTTAGTGCGCGGTCATAGATTCTGATTTCATCCAGAAAGCCGCCATTGGGTCCGGCCGCACCCGGATGGCAGCCGCCGATGATCAGCGTTCCGGACAGAATCGTCTCAAGGTTTCCACCCAATTCATTCAGGCCATCGGTCGGTACGCCGTCCACATAGAGGTGGTGGCGTCCGTTCCCCCCGTAGGTATAGGCCAGGTGGTGCCATTCGCCGGGTCTGGTCATCTTCTGCTGGCTCAAGGCTACGCCGCCTTGCTGGGTGAAATAGTACTGGTCGCGGCCGTTCCGCCAATCCATGCCCACGCCGGACAGATGGTTGTAGCTGATGGTGCCGTAGGTGAGCAGGCCGGTGGTCATTTCCGGATAGAGCACATTCAACTTGATCCAGACCGCCATGGTGCGGGGGGCGTCGCCTTCCGGCAGGCCGGCATCGTCCGCGAGGATGCACTGCTCGTTGGAATCGAAGCGATAGGCTCCGCCCCGCGCGCCCTTCGCCACCCAGGTCGCCCCATGAACCTGGCCCGTCCGGTTGCCGCCCGAATCATCCCGGACCGTCGCGCCATCGTCCTGGTCGAAAGAGTAGTAGGCGAGCAGGCCTGCATCCGGCAACGGGGTTTGCGACTGGGCCGGCAGCGTAGATCCGCAGGCCAGCAGCGCCATCCAAAGGCAACCAGCGGCAATCCGGTTTCTCATGGGGACCCTTTCCAGAACCGTTGAACCGCCGGGACACCGGCCGGTTTCAACATGCTGCTGGGATGATAGGCCGGATGGCCGGGAAAAGACAGCCGAAATCCGGCGCCATCCGCCCACGGCGGAATCAGGCGAGGGTGAGGCGGTTGCGGCCGTCCTGCTTGCTCTGGTAGAGGAGCTGGTCGGCCCGGTGGATGAGGCTGGCCAGCGTTTCATCCTTCCGGGCGATGGTCGCGCCGAGGGATATCGTCACCCGGAGCCACTCCGCGCCCACCATGGTGAAGGAGCGTTCCACCAGCACGCGCAACCGTTCGCCGAGCGGGGCCAGTTGTTCCGCCGCGATGTGGGGAATGATGCCGACGAATTCTTCGCCGCCCCAACGGCCGATGATGTCGAACGGACGGGCGTTCTTGACGAGGGTGTTGGCGACGAACTTGAGAACCCGGTCGCCGGTGTCGTGGCCGTGTTTGTCGTTCACGGCCTTGAAGTGGTCGAGGTCCATGAAGAGCACGCCGAAGGGCACGTCGTAGCGCTTGAACTCCTCGAAGCGCATGAACAGTTCCTTTTCGAGGAAGCGGCGGTTGGGCAGGCGGGTCAGGTGGTCGAGGAACGCCATGTCTTCGAGCTCCTGCATCTGCTGGGAGAGGGCGGAGCCGCCGATGTCCGAGAAGAGCTCGGCGGCGCCGGAGATCTGGCCGGAGTCGTCGTGTACAGCGCTGATGCGGACCGCGACCGGCAGGCGATGGCCGTCCTTGTGGTGCAGGTAGATGATCGCCTGCCGGCTGGTGCCGTCGGCCATGGTGCGGGCGAGGGGGCATTGGTGCAGGCACAAGCCGAGGCCCGTGCCATCCACGTGGGTCAGGATGTTGTCGGCGCAGGAGGAGCCAACAACCTCGGCGGCGGCGTAGCCGGAGATGCGTTCGGCCGCCTTGTTCCAATAGCGGATGATCCGGCGGAGATCGACGATGTAGAGACCGTCGTGCAGCTCATCCAGGATCCGGATGTAGGAATGACGATCAAGATTCACGTCAAGCTTCCGCTGTTCTCCTCAGAAACATAATCTGCCCCAAAAACGGCCGGATGCAAAAAAGAATCGGAGAAAATCCGGCTCTGCGGGCACTACCGCAGGGACAGCAGCAGGGGGATCAACAGCAGGGCGAGCAGCAGGGCCACGATCCAGACCAGATTGCGCTGGAGCGGGGTGCGGCCGGGGAAGGCATAGCCGCAGATCGGGCAGCGGTTCTCGTTGGCGGGAACTTCGACCGCGCAGTTGGGACATTCACGTGTTCCAAACTCGGCTTGGGAATCGATTTTCATGTGTTGTTTCGGGCCGGACATCGCTAAGACGCCGACCATGTGGATGGTATATCCCACCCGTTTGGTTCTGTCAGCCTTCCGAATGCGTTGGGCCTGCGTTTATGTCATTCAAGGTTGTGCGGGTTGGTTTGACAAGAGCCATAAATGTCGCAACGGATGACAACTCTGTAGGCAGGACGAGGATGCCAGCGGCAGTCTCCATTTTCCGGATATTTTTATGTTATTGTGAGGCAGCGGGAAACATCTAGCGCATTCAAGCGTTCGAATTTGTCGGCACACGAATTGCTTACAACGGAATCGCAAGACTACTCCTCCGGGATGACATCGGCAGGCGTGTGTCTTCTGTGTTCCGGAAGGAGTAAAGATGCGTGCCAAACGAATGGGATTCGTGGGGGGTCTGGTGTTGTTGCTGGCCGGCGGGGCGGCCCATGCACAGGAGCCGGGGATGTCGGCGGCGGCCATCAACGCCGGCGACACGGCGTGGGTGCTGATCAGCACGGCGCTGGTGATGTTCATGACGCCGGGGTTGGCGTTTTTCTATGGCGGACTCGTGCGCCGGAAGAACGTGCTTTCGATTCTGATGCAATGTTTCATGATCCTGTGCCTGATCAGCATCCAATGGGTGCTCTTCGGCTACAGCCTGTCCTTCGGCCCCGACCGGGGCGGATTCATCGGCGGGCTGGACCACGTCGGCCTGAAAGGCATCGGCATTGCGCCGCTGCCGTATGCGCCGACGATTCCCGGCTACGCCTTCGTGATGTTCCAGATGATGTTCGCCGTGATCACGCCGGGCCTGATCATCGGCGCCTTCGCGGAGCGCATGCGCTTCTCCGCGTTCTGCGTGTTCTCCCTGCTGTGGGCGACCGTGGTCTACGATCCGGTCTGCCACTGGGTCTGGGGCGGCGGGGGATTCCTGGGACTGGCGCCAGGCCGCATGGGCACGCTGGATTTCGCGGGCGGCATCGTGGTGCACATCACGGCCGGCATGTCGGCGCTGGCTGCGGCGCTACTGCTGGGCCGGCGGCTGGGTTTCCCGAACAAGATGTCGCCGCCGCACAACCTGCCCGTGGCCGTGCTGGGCGCGGCCATGCTGTGGTTCGGCTGGTTCGGGTTCAACGCTGGCAGTGCGTTGCAGGCGAATGGCATCGCCGCCACGACCTTCCTGGTGACACATGTGTCCGGGGCCATGGCCGGTCTGATCTGGGCACTGCTGGACTGGCGTTTCACGAAGCGGCCGACCATGCTGGGCGTGATCACGGGCGCCGTGGCCGGTCTGGCGGCCGTCACGCCGGCCTCGGGTTATGTAGGCGTTGGCGGGGCGCTGGGCATCGGGGCCGTGTCGGGCGCGCTCTGCTGGGTGCTCGTGATGCAGATCAAGAACCGGCTGGGCTACGACGACACGCTGGATGCCTTTGGGGTGCACGGGGTCGGCGGCATCTGGGGCACGCTGGCGGTCGGCCTGTGGGCCAGCCGGGCGCTCAACCCGGCGGCTCCGCACGACGGCTGGCTCCTCGGCGGCGGTGCGGCGCAGTTCCTGGTTCAACTCAAGGCGGTGTTGATTACCGGCGTCTATTCTTTTATCGCCAGTTATGTCCTCTTCCGCCTGGTGGATCTGGCGCTGAAGATCCGGGTCGATGAGCACGAAGAGCGTATCGGCCTTGACCTGACGCAGCACAAGGAAACCGGGTATACGGTGATCGATTAACGCAGGAGCCGCCGTGAAATATATTGTTGCCATCATCCAGCCCGACCGCCTCGACGACGTCATGCAGAAGCTTGAGGAGCAGGAAATCCACCTGGTCACGGTTTCGAACGTGATGGGCCGGGGCCGGCAGAAGGGAATATCGGAAGTGTACCGCGGCCATAAGGAGGCCGGGAGCCTGTTGCGCAAGGTGAAACTCGAGATCGCAGTGAACGACGCCTACGTGCCGGTAACGGTCACGGCGATCACGACCGGCGCGCGCACCGGCCACATCGGCGACGGCAAGATTTTCATTCTCGATCTGGACGAATGCCTGCGCATCCGCACCGGGGAAACCGGCGGCGTGGCCATCGGTTAGGTCCGGTCCGCACCCCGATCAGCGGGGAGCGGTCTGGTGCACGGATTCGGTGCCGCAGACCGGGCAGCGCCAGTGCGAGCCGTCCGGGATCAGCTTCCACTGTTTTTGGGTGGAATTGAAGCAGCGGATGCACAGCCGTTCGCCCTGCGCGTTCTGCAGGTAGTCGGCGCCGTCAGGCTGGACCGGGGCAATCTGGAGGCTGGCGATGTAGGCCCGGAGTTCATCGTTGTTTTTGCGCAGGGCATTCATGCGGCTGTACAGCCAATAGGCCCCGGCCAGTAAACCGCCGCAGATCGTTACCAACGCCGCCAACAGTTCAATTGCGATCATGCGGATCAGTATATGCCCCTGCGGCGGCGATTCAAGATGCGAGTGGCCGGGTTCAGATGGCCGGACGGTCCAGATCCAGGGCGGCCGGGTGCTCCGCCAGCCAGCGGCGGACGGGCTGGTTTTCGATGAACAACTCTTCCAGGACGGCCTGGTTTCCAAGGACGCGGACCGCGACATGGCAGGTCCGGTTGGTGCGGGTGTTGTGCTGCCGGTAGGATTTTTCCGCGGCGGGGGCCTTGTTTTCGGCCATGTAGTAGCGGTCAAGCCCTTCCCAGAGGAAATGAACCTTGCCGGCATCGATTTCCGGCCAGGTCACGCGCACGGCAATGGCGGTTTCGCCGGCCGGCGGGTTGTGTTCCAGCCGCAGGACGGTGGCGAACCCGTTGGTGTCGGTGCCCAGCACGGCATAGGCCTTCTGGTCGCGGGACCAGTCATTGACCTCCGGCGGCTGGAAGCTGTCGGGCTCCAGGCCGAGCCAGACGAACCGCCCGCGGAAGGCATCGGCCGGATCCACGGGGCGGGTGTGGAACAGAAACACCCGGCCCTCGCGCAGGGTGCGCTCATGCCGCCAGATCATCCGGGCCGGTGCCGCCAGTTGCGTGACGGCCGCGAGGGCGAAGATGGCCAGAATCCAGATGCGCTTATTCATGGTTGGCTCCTTTCCGCCGCAGCATGACCACATTGGCGACCAGGAAAGCGACGCCGAGGGCGATGAAGACCAACCCGCGCAGCAGGAACCCCAGATCGGTGTCGAAGAACCGCGCCACCAGCAGGGCGGATACGACGAACAAGCCGGTGTTCATTTGCGCGAGGCTCTGGTTGCGGATGCCGGCCACCAGCAGCCCGAGCCCGGCGGCGAACAGGTACACATCGAACATCCCGGCGGGCAGGGCGTAGCTTTCGGCCAGGCTGGCGAGGCAGTAGCCGGCGACGGCCAGGATGGGCAGGCTGCCGATCATCAGGTCCTGCATTTTCCGGCGGCGCAGGGCCATGACCAGGAGGATGATCGCCGCGAGCGGAACCAGGCTGCCGAGCACGGCATCGGGAACCACCCACCAGGCTGGTCGGCCATGAAGCTGCCGGTCGAACCAATACGACCAGCCCACCTCGTGCCACGGCCACTCGAAGGTGAGCATGAATGCCAGGATCAGGCCGCCGGTGGCGCCGAACTGGCGCAAGGGGCGCGCCCAGAATCCGGAGGCCTCGCCAAACCAGAACTCGCCGCCCAGGAACATCAGCGCGAACAGGCCGGCATAGAGGATGATCCACAGCCCGGGCAGCATGCGCTGAAGCGTCACGCCCGCGGCCACCGTGACACTGAAGCAAAATGCCCACAGCAACAGGGTGGGGCGAGCCTGGTAGCGGCCGGCCCGCAGCCAGCGGACCAGTTGCGGAACCAGCAGTGCGGCCAGCAGCCAGTAGCCCGCGGCGAAACCGCTGGCCCAGGATACGTGGCACGGCCATTCCGTGATGCACCACAGATACAACAGCGCCGGCACTGCGGCGTCGAACAGGTAGACCAGCGGCAGGCCCAGCAGCGACCAGGTCAGCAGGAAGGCGGGCATGTCGCCGGAAATGTTGTACGTCTGCGCCACCAGCGAAATGCTGGCGCCAATCATCAGGTAGATCAGACCGCCGGCACCTTCGCGCCAGGCCAGGCTGTCCGGCCGCCGGAGCAGGATCCAGGCGCCCAGTGCCTGCGCCAGGAGCAGGGGCAGGAACGACAG
Source organism: uncultured Verrucomicrobiota bacterium (assembly GCA_964567795.1). Lineage (GTDB taxonomy): Bacteria > Verrucomicrobiota > Kiritimatiellia > CAIQIC01 > Lenti-01 > Lenti-01. The sequence continues at coordinate 5,153 of CAZMOR010000206.1, read as the reverse complement.
GAACGCGCGGACCGGCCGGGTCAGGTTTTCCCAGTTGTGGCCCAGCAGGAGGATGATGCCCGCGCCGATCAGCAACGCCCCGAGAATACCGAAGAAGACGATGGCCAGCCGGGCGGGCCGCGCCACCGAGACCGGGCCGTAGTGCGTTCGCAGGCGGTCGGCGGCGTCCGGGGTGAGGACCCCTTGCGCCACCAGTTGCGGCAGCTCTTCGTATAATCGTTGGATCCCGCGCTTGTTCATGCCGGCCTCCCGTTCCGCCGCGCCATGGTTTTTGCGCGCCGGACCCCGAAGACCCGTATCTTCCGGGCTGGATGGCAGAATAGATCTTTTCCCGGCGCATCGTCAAACCGGGAAGTGGCGGAATTCTCCCTTTTTCCGCCGGATTATTGCGACAATAAACAACCGCAATTTCTTTACAGAATTTTAGTTATGCAGCATGCAAACGGCAGATTCTGCGGTACGTTCAACCGGAATGGAACATGCGAGCCAAAATTGCTGCGGCCGCCATGCCGCAAGGAGGATCCGGATCATGAACCCACGGTTGCACGCACGGGAAACGAATCGAAATCATGTGGCGGCCATCCCGCCGCACCGGAGGGGGTCGCGACAGGTCGTGTGCCTGCTTGCCGGCTGGATGGTCTTCGCGGTGGCGGCGCGGGCGCAGATTGTGGCGGGATACTATCCGGAATGGCGGGTGTCGAGTTATCCGCCATCGGCGATTCCTTTGCAGAATCTCACGCATGTCATCCACGCCTTTGCCTGGCCGAATGCCGACGGGAGCATTTCCTGGCCATCCGGCTTCCTGACGCCGGTGCCGGAATTGGTCCAGCGAGTTCATGCCGCAGGCAAGAAAGTGCTGGTTTCGCTGGGTGGAGCCACCGACTCCGAAGGGTTTTCCCCGATGGCGGCGAATGCCACAACCCGTGCGAAATTCATCGCCAACCTCACGGCCTTTTGCCTCACGAATCAATACGACGGGGTCGATCTGGATTGGGAATTTCCGGCCAGCACCGCGGACCGGCAGAACCTGACCCTGCTGATCCAGGAAATCCGCGCCCAGTGGAACCGGTCGGCGCCCGGCCTCCTGCTGACCATGACCATTGCGCCCAGCGACTGGAATGCCAAATATTTTGATGTGGCCGCGCTTCATCCGTATCTCGATTGGCTGGATGTCATGACATACTGCTACTATGGTTCGTGGTCGGGGATCTCCGGTCACAACGCGCCGCTGTATTCGAACCCGCAGGATCCCTTGGCCGCCGGATCCGCCGATGCCAGCATTCGGCAGTATTTCCACGACCTGCGCGGCGTCCCGTATTCCAAGATGCTGCTGGGGATCCCGTTTTACGGCCTGACCTACACCGGCACCACGCAATTGTACAAGCCGGTCACCAGCGGCGTCGCCACCTATTACAAGGCCATTGCCAACCTGGGCTATACCTACAACTGGGACAACGTTTCCCAGGTGCCGTATCTGACCGCGACACTCAACGGCGGGACGATCGTGCCGTTTGATGATCCCGCTTCCGTGCGGCTTAAATGCCAATATGCCCAATCGCTGGGCCTGGCCGGCGTATCGATCTGGGAACTCAGCCAGGATGTGGTCAGTACCGGGAACCAGCCGCTGCTGGCCGCCGTCGCCGGCACGCTGATGCCCACTTCGCCCCCGCCGCCCGCCACGCCCTCTGACGACTATGCCACCGGCGAAATCCGCGGCACGGGCACCGTCTCCGGCACCCTGTCCGGCCTGCTGGCCGACGACAACACATATGAATCCATCCGGGAAGGGCTTTCCAGCGGCCCCGTCAAGAAACGCTATTCGTGCCTGGTCCACACCTGGACGTTTACCGTCACCGGCGGCGGCTCCGTGGTCTTCAACGTGCAGGCGCACCATTCCGCCAGCGCCGACAGTGACCATTTCACTTTTGCCTACTCGACGAACAACGTGAACTACACCTCCATGCTCCTGGTGACCAAGACGACGGATGACAACTGCCCGCAGGCCTATGTCCTGCCGGCGGCTACGAAAGGGAAACTCTACATCCGCGCGACCGATTCGAACCACACCTCGGGCAAGACCGCGCTGGACACCCTGTTTGTCGACCAGATGTTCATCCGTTCGATTCCCTGACCGGTTGCCCTCATGCGGGGGCTCGCGGCTCGTGGATTTTTCCACACTGTGGAAAATATTTTTCCATAGTGTGGAAAAAATCCTCAAAGTTTTTCCATTGCGTGGAAAATCCGCCGATAGTTTTTCCATTGTGTGGAAAAACGGGCACGCCGGGGATGAGCCGCGAGCCCCCGCATGGGGGGCGGGATCCTGAAGCCGGCATTGCCGGTGGTGGTGAATCAGGCGTACAATAACCGGTCATGAACACATATCTGATTATCGGATCTGCGCTGGGGTTTCTGCTGGGCTGCGCCGGAATGCCCGCTCGGGCGGCGGACCACGTTCGGCCGGTGGTGAACCGCGAGTATCTTCCGGCGGTACTGGATTTGATCGCCCAGGCGACCAACACGATCGAATTCGTGCAGCTCGAATGCCACGGCGACCGGACAGAAGCCCGCATCGAGGCGGCCTTGGCCGAGGCCGTGAAGCGCGGCGTCACGGTGCGCGGCCTCCTGGACGACGGCGTGGATTTCAACGCGGCGGCCGTGGAACGCCTGCGCGCCCTGGGCGCGGACGTGAAATCCGACACGCCCGTCAAAATGACCCACAGCAAGCTCGTGATCGTGGACGGGCGGCTGGTACTGCTCGGTTCCACCAACTGGACCGGCAATTCCATGGATAACAACAACGAGACGAATGTCCGGCTGGACGACCCGGTGCTGGCGGGTTATTTCGGGCGCTATTTCGCCGCGCTCTGGGCGGACAGCGCTGCCGAGCCGGACCTGCCGTCCATCACGTCGGGCCCGGTGAAAACCCTTGTGAACCGGCAGTATTTCCCGGAGGTCATGGGATTGTTCAACGCCGCCACGCAGCGGATCAAGGTGGTCATGTACGGCATCAGCTACTCCCCGAAATACGCCGGCGGCAAGGTGAACCAGCTGGTTGAGGCGCTGGCCGCCGCCCGCGCGCGCGGCGTGGACACGGGCGTGGTCATCGACTTGAGCGACTACAACGCGCTGCTGAACAAGGTCAACCTGCCGGCCAAGGAATTCCTCGCCAACGCCGGCGTGGCGGTCTATGACGATCCGGCCAAGATCACGACGCACGCCAAGATGATTGTCGTAGACGATGTCGCGGTGATCGGATCCGTCAACTGGGGCAAGGACGCGCTCGAAGTGCGGAACGAAACCGGCGTCGTGATCCGCGATCCGGCCATTGCGGACTGGTTTGCGGACTATTTCAGCCGCCCGGAACTGAGTGCGACGCCATTTCCGGCCAAGCCGGCCGCTCAATAATTGAAAAGGTCGGCGAGGACATAGTCCTTTCCGGCGGCCTGGTTCAAGGCCCGGAGGATTTTGCCCTTCACATTGGGGGTGAGCCGGCGGCCCTTGCAGGCCCGCACCACCATTTTGCGGGTGAGGAATTCAGTGGAGGCTGCGACCAGATCCCCGTTCTTCAAGGAATGTTCGGCCATCAGCCGCGCAAGGGGCTGTTCACCCAGGTTGAGTTCCTGATCACCGGACATGTGCATGACACCTTGGCTTGGATTTACAAGATTCGGGGATCGGTTGGCAATTCCAGATTGCCGGGCGGCCTCTCTGCCCCGCAGGCCGCGTTCGGCCGCGGTTATTCCGTGTACATGCGGTAGAACACCGCCGGCGCATCCGGTGGCGGAAGTTCGTCGATGAATGAGCCGGCGACGTTTCCCTCCAGGTTGGAAGCCACGGTGACAAAGGCGGAATCCACGAGGTTGGTGCTGCGTTCCACGCGATAGGTCCGCCGGGGCGTGCCGTTCCAGCTGACTTCAAGGCCCGTCTCGGTCTGGCGAGGGCCGCCGGTCGCCTGGAACCGGGAGGCCGGATCCGCCGGATCCGTGTCGCAATAGAACTCGTCGGCATCCCGGATGCGGTCATGGTCCGAATCGGCGCCGGGATGCACGTATTCAAAGCACCCCATGTCGGCAATGGCGACGCCGTCGTTGTCGCCATCCAGCGGGCGGGGGGTGCCATCCATGTCCGGCGCCCCCGCGGCTTCGGGTAACCCGCCGTCGATGCCGGGGGAATCCGGCTGCAGGCGGTAATTACCGGCCGGCGCATCCACGAACAGGGGGGCGTTGGTGATGTTGCCTTCGCCCGCCGCCAGCGGCATGCTGCAGGAATAGCTGACCGTGGCGCCCGACAGGTTCCGGCTGACGTCCGTGCCGCCGCGGTTGTAGTAGGCGATGCAATCCCGGACGGTGCCGTACTTGGCGCCGCCGCCGCCGGAATTGCCGGTGTTGGTGGACATCGTGCAGTGGTAGAGCTCGCAATTGTAGGCGCCGCCCCCGGAGGCGTTGACCCAGTTATATGTGTACAGGCAGTTGGAATAGAGCCCCAAGTACGTACCCCCGCCGTCATAGGCTTGATTGTAGGTGATCACGGAATACAGTCCGGTGCACCCGTAGGCGCCGCCGCCATTGGTCGTGGCGGTGTTGTTGGACAGGCAGCACGCATTGAAAATGGAGTACGACAGGCCTCCGCCCACGGCCTGGCATGAATTGCGTGCCAGCGTGCAGTTGTTCAGGGTGGAGCGCGTGGCGCCGCCGCCCAGGTTCGTGGCGGCATTGCCGGCCAGCCAGCAGTTTGTCAGTTCAGCCTGGTAGGCGCCGCCGCCTTCGCGGGCCTGGTTGTTGTCCAGCCGGCATTCCACGTACTGTCCGGCCCGCACCCCGCCGCCATACCACGTGGCCGAATTGTTGGAGAAGGAACAGCGGGTGAACGTCCCGCTGCAAGTCCCGCCGCCATGGTTGGCGCTGTTGCTGATGAACTGGGTGTCGAAATACATCCCGTTGCCGCAGGCTCCGCCGCCGAGCGAAACCGCATAACCGCCGATGACCACGCAATTGGAGACGATGGCTCCCGGCTCGCTGTAAATCCCGCCCCCTGATTTCTGGAAATTGGGTCCGCTGAAGATCTGCGCCGCGCCGTTTTGCAGCGTGAAGCCGATCAACTGCGCGCCGTTCGTCAGGTAGACGCACCGGATGCGTCCGATCGGATCCTCCCCG
>CAZMOR010000205.1:0-3994 GCA_964567795.1 uncultured Verrucomicrobiota bacterium | reverse complement strand
TGGCGCGTCCTGCGCCCCGGCGGCCAGGCCGCGATCCTCGATGTGGACATTCCTTATTCCCTTTTTGGCAAGGTCTGCGCGTGGTCCGGCTACTGGCTCTTCCACCAGGCCGAAATCGCCGAGAACATCCACGGCAAGCTGCGCGAAGCCCTCGCGGATTCCCCCTGGCGCGGCCGCTGGGAAATCGCTTCCCGCCACTCCGGCTACTTGTCCCTGTTTACGATGGTCAAACCCCAGGAGAACAAACCATGAACCAGAAAATGCTGATCCTATCCGTCCTCGTCCTCGGCCTGTTGGCCCTGCCTTTCGCCGCCCGGGCGCAGGTGCAGCCCCCCGACGATCCCGTCGGCAAGGCCACGGCGGATTACTTCGCAAAGACCTTCGCGAACCTCAAGGCCGTCGCGGACAAGCAGCCCACCAAGGACACCTTCCGCGAAGCCATGAAGCCCCTCGAAGACGCCACCGACGGCTTCTTCGGCGGTTCCTTCATCGACACCGACTTCGTCATCCGCGAAGTCTACTACCCGCGCGACTTCCTCGCCCGCGGCTTCGACCTCAAGAAGGTCGAGCAGCTCGACTACTTCTGGGACCTCATGCGCAAGAATCCCACCCCGCAGGTCAGCGAGCCCGGCCACGGCAACCTCGTCCAGCCGCGCCTGATCGCCATGCGCTATCCGGTGATGCAGGACGGCAAGCTGGCCGCCGTGGTCAGCTTCTTCGTCCGCACGCAGTCCTTCCTCAAGGCCGTCGGCCTCGGCGACGCCAAGGCCTACCGCATCACCTGCCGCGGCGTCCTCGCCGAAGAGGACGGCAAGCTCGGCGACAGCCCCAAGTCCGTCACCGTGTCCCTGCCCGCCAACGAGTGGCTCATCGAGTACGTGCTGTGAACCTGCTCATTGCCGGAGCGGGCGGCGTTCTCGGCCGCGAACTCGTCCGCCAGGCCCTCGCCCGCGGTGACCATGTCGGCGCCCTCGTGCTGCGCAGCGGCGAAATCCGCGTCATTGAGCATCCCCGCCTGCGCATCATCGAGGCCGATGTCACCCAACCCGACCAGATCCGCGGGGCTTGCAAGGGCTTCGAACAGGTCATCTCCTGCATCGGCATCACCCGCATCCGGGGCAAGCTGACGCACGAGGCCGTCGACTACCAGGGCAACCTGAACCTCCTGGAAGAAGCCAAGCGCAGCGGCGTCGCCCGCTTCGGGTTCATCTCGCCCGCCGGCGTGCCGGAAGGCTGGGACCAGGCCCCGCTGCTGAACGCCAAATACCGCTTCGAGCAGGCCCTGCAGAAAAGCGGCGTGCCGTGGGTCATCTTCCGCTCCGGCGGGTTCTTCCCCGACCTGGTGGAAATGCTGAAAACCGCCGCCAAGGGCCCGCTCTACGCCATCGGCGACGGCGGCTCCCGCAGCACCCCCATCCACATCCCCGACCTTGCCGGTGTCATGCTGGCCGAAATGGCCCAACAGCAGAACGCCGTCGTCGAAGTCGGCGGACCGGAGGACCTCACCTGGCGCGAAACGAGCGAGGCCTGCTTCGCGGCGCTCGGCAAGCCGGCGCGGATTTCCTCCGCCCCGGTCTGGCTGTGCCAGCTGATGCTCGCCCTGATCCGGCCCTTCAGCTACCGCTACTGGGCCATGGGCAAGCTCCTGTTGTTCATGTCCACCCACAACGTCTGCACGCCCAGGCGCGGCACCGTCAAACTGCGCGACTACCTCGCCCAGCACGTTCCCGCCTGAGCCCGCCCCCCCCCATGCGGGGAATCGCGGCTCGCGGTTGGAGAAAAGTTTTCCACAGTGTGGAAAAACGGGCCAAAGTTTTTCCATTGTGTGGAAAAACGGGCGTTCGACGATGAGCCGCGAGCCCCCGCATGGGGGGATTCTCGCCTTGCCGCCGCCGGACGCTCCGCCTATGCTACCGGCCGTCGATGAATGCGCCCCGCCATCCGCTGCTCCGGGCCGCGCCGCTCGCCGCGGCGCTCCTGGCCTGCGCCCTCCCGGCGCGGGCCGACCCCGCGCGGCTGACCGTCGGCCCTGGCTGGGCCTGGGTCCGCGAATCCTTCCCCCCCTCCGGCAGCAAGGAGCTGACCCGCCTCGTCTGGACCAATCCGCCCGCGCAGCTCGACCTCGACACGCTCCAGTTGTGGAATATCCGCCGCCCCTGGCCCGTGCAGGCCTGGCAGTGGCTCGAGGAATCCTCTTCCGCGGTTCCCACCAACGGCCCGGTGGTCTGGCGCCCCCGGCGTGACCCCGCCCCGCCCCCCGCCCGCAACCGCCTGGAACTCACCCTGGCCGAACCGCTGTCCGACCTCATGGGCCATTCCCTGACCTACCGGCTGCCGGGCTTCGACTGGCAGGCGTTCTACCGCGTCACCGTCCGCGGCATCGGCCCGGAATCCATCGACGCCGTGCAGGTGGATGTCGCCGCCTACCTGCGCATCCAGAACGACACCGCCACGGCCTATCCCGACGCGCGCGTCTCGCTGGTCGGCACCGATGAATCCCTCCAGCCGCCGCCCAAGCCCTTCGGCCTGCTCGACCTCGATCCCGACAACCCGCTGACCGACCTGTGGCGCGCCCCGCCCGCGCCTGAACCGCTGGTGCCGGCGGTCTATCCACTGGACACGGAGGCCGCCATCCCCGCCAACGGCCAGGCCGAAATCCAGTTCGCCCGCGTCACCCGCAAGCCGGCGCAGATCACGCACATCTGCAGCTCCGACGACATTCCCGCACCCACCCCGCAGGGTGGCCTGCCTCTGCGCCGCATCCTGCTCATCCCCAACACCGCCGTCATGGGCCTGGGCTTCCCCCTGCCGCCCGGCAACGCCGATCTCTTCCTCGGTACCGCCCGCGGCGCCCCGTTCCAGTCGGGCCGCGTCCGGCATACGCCGGTCCCCGGCACGCTCGAGCTCGACATGGGCCCCGTGGACAACGTCCGCGCCAGCCGCCAGGTCGGCGAGGAACAGCCCCTGCCCGAAGGCGCCCGGCAAGTGGATTGCACGATCACGCTGACCAACGGCCTCGCCTCGCCCGTGCGCATCCAGGTGGCCGAAAAGCCGGCCACCCCCATGCAGTGGAGCCTCGTGCGCTCCTCCGTCCCCTGCACCGAAAGCACCCGCCAGTTGGATTTCGACCTGACCCTGCCGCCGCAATCCGCCAAAACCATCACCTACCGCCTGCGCCTCGTCGCCCGCACCCAATCCTGAAACCGCAAAGGACCGCCCCATGCCCGACGCCATTGACACCGCCATCCGGAACCTCGGCCCCTGCCTCCACGCCTCGCCGCTCGAACTCAACAGCATCCGCGGCGACCGCATCGGCAATTTCATCTCGGACAAAACCCGCGTCCGCGAGCAGGTGGAAATCCTGCCCGGCGCCCCGGCCGACGGCGAAAACTTTTTCGAAAAGGCCGGCCCGCGCCAGAAAATCTTCTTCGACCCACACAAGACCCGCGCCGCCATCGTTACCTGCGGCGGACTCTGCCCCGGCCTCAACAACGTCATCCGCTCCGCCTTCCTCGAACTGCATCACAACTACGGCGTCCGCGAAGTGCTCGGCATCCGCCACGGCTACCAGGGCCTGACCTTCAAGGCGGAACCGCCGCTGGTGCTGACCCCTGAACTGGTGGACCACATCCACCGCGACGGCGGCACCATCCTCTCCTCCTCCCGCGGCCAGCAGGTAGTGGGCGAAATGGTCGATTTCCTCGCCCAGCGCAACATCGACATCCTCCTGTGCGTCGGCGGCGACGGCACCCAGAAGGGCACCCATGCCCTCGCCGAGGAAATCGCCCGCCGCAAGCTCCCCATCGCCGTCGTCGGCGTGCCCAAGACCATCGACAACGACATCCAGTTTGTGCGCCAGACGTTCGGCTACTACACCGCCATCGAATCCGCGCGCGCCATCCTCGACGGCGCGCATTGCGAATCCAAGGGCGCGCCCAACGGCATCGGCCTCGTCAAGCTGATGGGCCGCGATTCCGGCTTCATCACCGCCGGC
>CAZMOR010000204.1:0-2285 GCA_964567795.1 uncultured Verrucomicrobiota bacterium | reverse complement strand
CGCACCCTATCTTGGGCGGCCATATGTGCCCAACAGCCCCGCGCACCGGGGCAGTTGGTGTTCGGTATTGTCCAGGGCGGCGTGTACCCGGAGCAGCGGGAGCGTTGCGCCAAGGGTCTGCTGGCGCTCGGTGCCTTCGATGGGTATGCCATCGGCGGCGTGAGCGTGGGCGAGCCGGAGGACCTGATCATGCCGGGCGTGCGCATGACGGTGGACCTGCTGCCGCGCGAGCGGCCGCGCTACCTGATGGGCGTCGGCCAGTTCTGGCAGATGTCCGAGTCGGTGGCGCTGGGCGTGGACATGTTCGACTGCGTGATGCCGACGCGGCTGGCGCGGCACGGGACGGTGTTCACGCGGCAGGGCCGCTATTCGGTGCGGGCGGCGGTGAACCGCCTGGACGAGCGTCCGCTGGAGGACGGCTGCACGTGCGCGGCCTGCCGGCGGTTCAGCCGGGGCTATGTGCGGCACCTGCTGAACGTGGGCGAGATCCTCGGGATCCGCCTGGCGGCGATTCACAACATGCACTGTTATTTTGATTTCATCGCCCGGATGCGGCAGAGCCTCCGGGACGGAACTTTCGAAGCGTTCCGCGCGGAGACGGCCCGGGTGTACGGGCCGGCGGCGCCGGGACCGGGCGCCGCGGCCGGAGCATAGGCGGCAAGAGGAGCAGAGGAAAATGATGAATGGACTGGGAATCCTGGCGATGGCGGCCCCGCAGGGCGGCGCGCAGGGCGCGGCCCCGCAGTCGAGCATGTTCATGTTCGTGTGGCTGGGCCTGATGGTGGCGCTGTTCTATTTCATGCTGATCCGGCCCCAGAAGCGGCGCGAGAAGGAGCGCCAGGCGCTGCTGAACGCCGTGAAGACGGGCGACCGCGTGCTGTTCGCGGGCGGATTCCTGGGCGTGGTGGCGAACGTCAAGGAAAAGACCCTGGTGGTCAAGATCGCCGACGGCGTGAAGGTGGAAGTCGTGCGCGGCGCGATTTCGCAGGTGCTGGACAAGGGCGAAGCCCCCGCGGACGCCGCCCAGGGCTAGGCCGGACGGAGCAGACAGGAATTTCCGGCGGGTTCCGCCGGGGCAACACGGGAAACACGAGGACGTATGAAGGCATCGATCTGGAAATGGCTGATCTTGGTGGTGGTGACGGCGTGGAGCGTGGCGCTGGTGACGCCGCCGAAGGAGAAGGTCAAGCTGGGCCTGGACCTGCAGGGCGGCACGAGCTACACGCTGGAAATCGACGACTCCCAGGGGCTGGAAGGCTCCGTTTCCGACGCGCGCGACCGCGCGCTGGAAGTGGTCCGCAACCGCGTGGACTCGATGGGCGTGGCCGAACCGACGATCTATCCGGACGGCGAAAAGCGCATCGTGGTGCAGATTCCCGGCATGAAGGCCGAGGACCGCGAGCGCGCCTCGGCGAACATCCGCAAGGCGGCGTTCCTGGAATTCCGCATGGTGCACCCGAAGAACGACGAACTGATCCGCAACCTGTTTGCCGACCGCAAGGTGCCGGATGGCTACGAGATCGCGACGATTCCGGACCGCACGGGCCGCGACTGCTGGGTGCGCAAGGGCCCGCCGCCGACGGAGGCCGAGCGCGCGGCGCTGCGCCGGTTCGAGGAGAAGGCCGGCTACGACCTGCTGCTCGAGAAGAACACCGTGCAGGGCAAGGACTATTTCGTGCCGTATTTCGTGAGCCGCAAGGCGGAGCTGACGGGCGACAGCCTCAAGTCCGCCAACGTGGACTACCAGCAGTTCGGCCAGAAGGTCGTGCAGATGACCTTCGATTCGAAGGGCCGCAAGATGTTTGCCAAGGTGACCGCGGACCACGCGCCGGGCGGGGCCAAGAATCCCGATCCGAACGGCCGCCACTACCTGGGCATCGTGCTCGACAACACCCTGTATTCCGCGCCGTTCATCCGCACGGCGATTCCCGGCGGCGAAGCGGTCATTGAAGGCACCTTCACGCTGGAGGAGGCGAGCGACCTGGCGCTGGTGCTGCGCGCGGGCGCGCTGCCGGCCCCGCTGCGCGTGATCGAAGAGCGCAGCGTGGACCCGACCCTGGGCGTGGATTCGATCCAGAGCGGCTGGCGGGCGGCCGGGCTGGGTTTCGCGGCCGTGGCCGTGTTCATGGTCATCTATTACCATATTGCGGGCCTGGTCGCCGTGCTGGCGCTGGTGCTCAACCTGATCCTGCTGCCGCTGGGCATGATCATCACCGCCGGCTTCTTCGGGCTGATCGGCGGGGCGGGCATGGGCAGTTCGGGCGTGCACCTGCCGGTGCTGACGC
>CAZMOR010000203.1:0-13919 GCA_964567795.1 uncultured Verrucomicrobiota bacterium | reverse complement strand
CCGGAACAGCTTGGTTGCGTTGAGCTCAATGTTTTATACCCGATGGATAAACTATAGCCAAAATCCGGAGAATGGGGAGAATTATCCGCGACACTGTATTCAGCGGGAATTTCGGGGAAGAAAATGCGAAAAATCGAACCGAAATGGCCTGAAAACCGGCAAAATGGCCAAAATTTGGCTTGAGCCGCGAGCCCGCGGAACCCGGGGGGTGGTTCGGGGCGGAAGCGGGGAGGAACGGCGCCTGGGCCGGGCTTAGTGGATGACCGCCCGGATGAACCGGGTGGTTTCGGGAACGAGGTTCGTATAGGTCTTCCGATCGGCGTTGTCGAAGACCGCCGCGCCGGACACCGCCGTGCCGGCGAGGTTGGAGTAAGCCGAGTCCGGCGTGTCCGCCGCCTGCAGCTCCAATTGGCCGTGCAGGCCGTCCGGCGACAGGCCGCCCGTGCAGGAGCGCTTCACCACGGTGACGGCATTGGAGCCGGAAACCCCGGCGGATTCGATCTGGAGTTCAAGCGAATTCAAGGTCGTGGGGTCGAGTCCGAGCAGATACTTGGCCTGCACATCGAAGGCCGGGTCGGTGATCACCGCGTTTTCCGCCCAGTTGGTCAGCCAGGCGGTGGGCACGTTCGTGTAGCCCGTCTGGGCAGGCGTGGCCATGTCAAAAGCCACCGCGTTGCTGAGATCGGCGGCCACGTGGTCCAGCGCCTGGGTATAGGCCTTCAGGCCCGCGGCGGGGGCGATGGCGACGCCGTTGCTGGCGAGCGAGGCGATGCGATACCAGTCGCCGGCGGTGTAGACCACCTGCGTCGAGATATTCAGGGAGATCATCCGTTCGGCGGGCGTGGCGTCGCCCAGCGACGAGCCGCCATTGCCGGATTTCACGACGGTCAGTTTCCAGCAGGTGGGAATTTGCGCCAGGTAGGCATCGATGGTGCCGTAGGCTGGCGGGTTGGTGGCGCCGCCGCCCAGCAGCGGGCCGAAGTCCACGGAACCGACAAACTGGCCGGAGACATACGCCTGGCCCGCGGCGTCCAGGGCGAGGCCGCCGTAGCCGGTATCGTTGCCGCTGCCGCCGCAGGTCCGCGCCAGGATGAGATTCCCGTCGGTATCGAACTTGCTCAGGGAGATGTCCTGGCCGCCGTGCGTGGAGTGAGGATCATTTCCACCGCCCGGGTCGAAATCGACATTTGTGGAGGCGAAGGTCCCCGCGGCATAGACATAGCCCAGGCCATCCAGGGCAATGGCGCCCGCGCCATCCGTGTTGGTGCCGCCCCAGGATCGGGCCCAGAGGAGGCTGCCGGCCGCATCGAGCTTGCAGAGGAAGGCATCGGCCGCGCCGTGCGTGGTCAGGTTGGAGGGCGTCCCGGTCGGATTGAAATCGACGGTGTCCTCGAAATAGCCGCCCACGAACACGTTGTCCGCCGCGTCGACGGCGAGGCCGCTGGCGGCGTCGTTGAGGTTGGTGGCGCCCCAGCTGCGCGCCCAGAGGAAGTTGCCGTCGGCATCGAACTTGGTCAGGAAGACATCGACCAGTCCCAGGAAGGTGAAGGGGTTGGTGAAAGTGTTGTGGGCGTACAAATTGGAAACGGCGGGCCCGGGGTCGAAGTCCGCCGTGGGGCTGGCGAACATGCCGCCGCCGTACACCGTGCCCGACGGGTCCACCGCGCTGCAGGTGCAGTCGTCGTAGCAGATTCCGCCCCAGCACCGCGCCCAGAGGCAGGTGCCGCCTTCGTTGAACTTGAAGATGAAGGCGTCGAAGAACCCGTTGTTGGTCACGCTGCCGGGGAGGCCGACGGTGACCAGGCTCAGGTTGGTGGAGGAGAAATCCCCGTTCACGTAGACATGTCCGGCGGCGTCCAAGGCCGCATGGTAGGCCTCGTCGCCGCCATTGCCGCCCCAGTCCCGCGCCCACAGGAAGGCGCCGTCCGCGCCGAATTTGCTGAGGTAGGCGTTGTTGTTGGGATAGCCGTTCGTGCCGCGGGGCGCGGTGAGCGGGCAGCCGCCGGCCGGGTTGAAATCGACGGTGTCTTGGAAACAGCCGGCCACGTACACATTGGTTTCATACACGGCCACGCTGTTCGCGCGATCGTCGTTGCTCGAGCCCCAGGTCTTCGTCCACTGCCACGCACCGTCCGCGCCGAACTTGCTCAGGAAGGCGTCCCGGTCGCCGTTCGAATCGTGCCAGTCCGCGGCCGGGCTCGGATCGAAATCCACCGAGTTGTAATAGCCGCCGACCACATACACGTTGCTCGCGGCATCCCGGGTCATGCCCCAGGCCGCCACCCGGGCGCCGGAACCGCCCCAACTGATGACGCTTCCGGCAGCCGCGGCTTTCCCGGCCAAAGCGGCGGTTAGCAAGAAAGGAATCCATGGAACCAGGCGCTTCATGTCGTGATCTTGCAAAGCCGGCCGCGGCACGGCTTCTGATGCAGCCATGCTACGCGCATGGAGGCCGGAAGCCAACCGGAAAGCAGGCGGGGGGGTGGCTCGGGGCTGAAAATGGCACAAAAGGCCTAAAAAGGGCACTTTCGCGGCGTTTTTGGCGTGAGCCGCGAGCCCCCGCATGGGGGGAGCCATACCGCCGTGCCGGCCGGGGTACCGCTTTTGATTGACCGGCTTTCATGCCGAAGCGTAACCTGCGGACGTGGCATGGCAACATGCGCGGAGAGGAGCCGGGGTATACCGATGAAAGCATCCGGATTTGTTCTGCTGGTGATGGCGGGGTTGCTGATGGCCGGGTGCAAGCCCGGAATCCGCGCAAGCGTCTTGCATGCGCGGGGGAGCCTGACGTGCGAAAAGCCTCCGGTTGCAACCACCTGGCCGGCGCCGGACGCCGTGCCCGAGGACCGGCTGGAGTGGAATCAGCGCACCTTGGCGGGGGCCTATGATGCGGTGGGGGGCAAGGATGCGCGGTGGGATTCCGCCGCGCGCGAGGCCCTCAAGGACTTCGCGGAATTGCGCTCCGGTTCCGACACGAATGCCGAGGGCCGGCTGCAGGAACACCTGCAGCAGGCCGTCGCCGCGGGATGCCCGGATCCGTTGATCTCCTATTTGAACCTGCGCTTCCGGCATGGCCAGCCGGACACCGCCAACGTGGAAGGCGCGCAGGCCTACCGGCAGGCCGGGGATGACCTGCTGCAATCGCAATATCCGCCGATCCGGAAATTCTATGCGGCCCTGCGGGCGGCCCAGGCCTGGATGCCCGTCCGTCCGTCCGCCGCCAGGGAATCCTGCCGGGTCTACGAGCAATACCTGCGGACGGCGTTCGAGCTGCTGTGCACGGTGCTCCAGGATCCGGCCACGCCCATGGAGGAAGCGCTGGATGCGATCCGCGATTTCAACTGTGTGCTGGAAACCAGCGAAATCCAGGAGGATGCCTGCCTGCCGACGCTGGTGGATTATTTAGGCCAGCGCTGGCCGGCGAGCGCCCGGGCCTGGCTGCTGCGCGGAGATGCGCATATCCGGCTGGCGTGGAACCGCCGGGGGTCCGGTTATGCGGACACCGTCAGCGAAACCGGCTGGCAGGCCTTTGCCCGGCATCTGGACGAGGCGGCCGAAGACCTCGAAACGTCGTGGAAGCTGGACCCCGCGGTGCCGGATGCGGCGGTGGCCATGATCACGGTGGAAATGGGCCAGGGGCAGGGGCGGGACCGGATGGAACTGTGGTTCGACCGGGCGATGAAAGCGGATCCGGACTGTTACGACGCGGCCAGCCACAAGGCCCTGTATTTGCAGCCCAAGTGGCACGGATCGGTTGCCGCCGCGCTGGCGTTTGGCCGTGAGTGCGTGGCCTCGCAGGAATGGCGGGGAGAGGTGCCGCTCATCCTGTGGGACGTGCACAAGATGCTGGCCAATTCCATGCCGAACGGCTGGCGGCGGGAGCAATATTGGCGCATGCCGGGCGTCTGGAAGGACGTCCAGGCCAGTTTCGAGCGGTTTTTCGAGTTGAATCCCGAGGCCCGGAGTTGGCGCCAGGAGTATGCCCTGTATGCGTACAAATGCGGGCAGTACGACCGATTCCTCGACCTGTTGCCGACGCTGGGCGAAGTGCGCGTTTCCGTCTTTGGCGGTCCCGCGGCTTTTAAGCGCATGGTCGCCACCGCCGAGAAGGCCACCGAACGCGAATCAGACCTGCCCGGGAACCGCGATGCCGGCCCGGCGGATCCGCCGGTCGAATAGCCGGTCCAGCCGTCCCCGTGCGGGGGAGCTATACCGCCGGCCGGCCGGGCGCGGCTTGCGCCGGCGGAGACCATCCGCTAGGCTGATTTCAAAGTAAACATCGGAGGGGACGCATGCGTCGCAATTTCTGCATTCTTTTGGGGGTTCTGCTGGCTGTCGCGGCGCCGGCGGCGACCAACACCGTCACCACGCTGGCCGATAGCGGCGCCGGTTCACTGCGGCAGGCCATCGCCGATGCCGCGGCGGACGACACGGTCACCTTCGCCGTCACCGGCACGATCACGCTGACCAGCGGCGAACTGGTCATCGGGAACAGCCTCGAGATTTCCGGCCCCGGCGCCGCGAACCTGGCCGTCAGCGGCAATTCCGCCAGCCGCGTTTTCAACATCAGCAACCCCGGCGCTTCCGTGACGATTTCCGGCCTCACGATCCGCAACGGCAAGTCGGCGGACGGCATCGATGGCGATCCGTTTGACGGCGGGCCGGCGCTCTCGCCCGGCGGCGACGGCGGCGGCATCCATAGCCTCGGTTCCCTGACCCTGAACCAGTGCCACGTCACCGGCAACGCCGCCGGCCGGGGCGGGAATTCCAGTTGGACCCGCAATGACACCGGGGATGACGGCACGGCGGGCGGCAGCGGCGGCGGCGTTTTCTGCTCCAACAGCCTGACGGTGATTGCCAGCACGTTCAGCAGCAATTCGGCCGGCGCGGGCGGAACGGGAGGGCTAGCTCTTGGCGAGGGAGATACCGCACATGGCGGCAACGGGGCGCCGGGCGGCAACGGCGGCGGCATCTGCGCGCTGGGTTCGGTCACGCTGATTTCCTGCACGTTTGCCGCCAACACGGCCGGCAACGGCGGCAGCGGTGGCTATGCCGGGGAGCTTGCGGGCCATGGCGGCGGCGGCGGTGCGGGCGGCGGGCTGTATGTCTCCGGCGCGGTCTCGGTCGTGGCGTGCACGTTCGCCAGCAACTCCGCAGGCTACGGCGGCGGGGGCGGCGGCCAAGCAGCGCAATGCGGCAACGGTGGCAACGGTGGAAATGGCGGCGGCGTCAGCGTCGCGGCGGGCGCTCCGGCAACGACGTTGAACAGCATCTTCGCGCAGAACCGGGCCGGCAACGGCGGGGCCAGGGGCACTTATGAGTATGGCAATCCCGGCGCGGCCGGCGCAGCCGGCACCGGCTTCGATCTGGCCGGCGACTGGACCTCGGCGGGCCACAACCTGCTCGCCACGGTGGAAGGCTGCACCGGCCTGACCAACGGCGTGGGCAATGACATCGCCGGCAGCACCAATGCGCCGGTGGATGCCTTGCTGTATCCGCTGGGGAACGGCGGCGACCCGACGCCCACGCTGGGCCTGCCGACCAACAGCCCGGCATTCGATGCGGGCGACGACGCGCTGCTTGATCCGCCGCACAGCCTCACGACCGACTAGCGCGGGCAGCCGCGCAAGAGCTATGACCACGTGGATATCGGCGCGTTCGAAACGCTGCTGCAGGGCCCGGTGCTGGCGGTGGCGGGCGTAACGCTGCTAAGCGATCCCACCAATGGCCTGACGCTGGCCACGCTACACGCGGCGGTCAATCCGCGCGGGTTCGCGAGCGGGATGAGGACGGAATTTGGCGTCACGACCAACTACGGCTATGCCGTCGCGCCGGTGGCGTATTCCGCGGGATTCGCCTTCGTGCCGACGGATATTTCGCTGGCGGGGCTCGCGCCCGGCATGACGTATCATTTCCGCATGACGGCCACCAACGCGGCGGGAACAGACGCCTGCGCGGACCAGACCTTTTCCACGCCCGAGTTTTTCGCCCGCGGCGATGCCGATGGCGACGGCACGGTGAGTCCGGCCGAACTCGCCGCGGTTTACGCGAACTACTGGCAGAGCAATCCGACCGTGATCACGAACACCTTCGGACTGGGACACACCAACGTGCAGTTGGAGGTCGAGAACACGCTCGGGTGGGACCTGACGGTGCAGGTGTCGCAGGATCTGCTGACGTGGAGCAACCTGCCGGTGCGGGCCGTGCCGGTCTACCAGTTCGCCGATCCGGACGCCACCAACCTGATCGACCGCAAGTACCGCCTGCTCGCGCCCTGAAAAGCGGTAATCCGCTCTCGCCAAGGCCGCCAAGGTCGCCAAGGGGGAAGCGGCGGGCTAGCAACTGCGAATTTTGGCCTGAAAGGGGCGATGGTAGGCCGAAAACCGGATTACTCGCCCTGCCAACCCGTCACGCCCCATTCCACGACGGTGAAGCCGGTGCGGGTGAACGGCGTGACGGACGGGGCAGTCATGGCGATGGGTTTTTTAAGCGCCCGGAAGGCGAACAAGGCGCGCAGAACGCTTTGCGGAGCAGGCGAAATATTGAACGTGGCCATCTGTTCCGGCTGTTGCAGATAAACCGCATACCACGACGGTCCGTTCAGGCGCGGGAGCCAATACTCAATGAAATCATCGATTTCGCGGCCCACGAAACCCAGGTTGGCCAGGAGAGTACGCAACTCGGTTTCCAGATTGCGGCCATCGAGCAGCCAGCCGGTATCTGCATCGATCGGGATCGGCACCAGGGTTTCGTAGAAGAGATACGGATACCGGCCGTCGATGAGGCCGTCGGGGGTCACGTTTACATTCCAGCCATTGGTGTACGCCGGTTCGGAAAGCGTCACGTGGCCGCCATTGGGGAACCCGAGCGCGACCTGCACGGTCGTTTCGGTTTCGGGGTACAGGTAGATGTTGGGCGCGAAGAACTGAAGCGGATCCCAGAAGTACAGGTCCTGGTAGTCGGTGCCCGGCGTGTTGGTCAACTGGAAGGAAAAGGAAACGTCGGAATAGGTGAAGCCGACCGTGTAGAGGCCGGTTTCGGCATTCGTGATGAGATAGCGGCCCAGCGCATCGGTCGTGGTGTCGGGCAGGGGGCCGGAGGGTCCGGTGACGGAAAGCGTGAAATTCGTGACCGCGCAATGGGCGAACCACTTTTGCATGTCGAAGAGGGCACCGGTCATGGTGAAGGGCACTACGGGAACAGGGTCGGTCGTGAGCGTCGTGCTCCAGATGTTGGTGAAACGGTAGAGTTTCGTGTAGCAGCCGTCGCTATGGGCATAGGCGTAGTAGCGCGGCGGATCGTAATAGGGGTCGGGGTCATCGACGTACAGCACGAAGGGTTGATTGGTGGCAACCGCGCGTCTTTCCAGCAGGCTTCCCCAGCCATCCGAAAAGACCGCCAGCACGATGGGGGTTTCGGCCTCGCCCGGAGGCATGCGGATCCAGGATTGGAAGGAGTCGATATTGAATTCGGCGGTGAGCAGCCGGGGGTTGGTGTTTTCGCCGAGCGTGCGCAGGGTTTCGATCCGGCAGAGGGCATTTGAAACCGAGTTGGTCCAGGTCAGGACGCCATCCTGGGCCAGCGAGATCACTTCGGTCTGCTGGGTGGAGACGATGCGATAGCACCGGTTTTCCTTATGGCGGACTTCATCCAGGACAATGTTGTCCGACAGCGTGGTGTACGTATAGCGGTTGACGTAGCCGGGGCCCGATAACCGGTCTGCACACCAGCTGGCGGACATGAGATTCCTCAAGCCGAGGGGGAGCGTGATGAAGTTGGTGCCGGTGTTCGTGATGGCGATCCGGCAGGTGGCCGTGAATCCATACGCATTGCTTACGACAATGTAGAGTTGCGGAGCTAAGCCGGAGAATGGGCTTGAGGGTGCAATATCCAACGATTCCAAATCAAAAGGGACGTTATCGGCGGAGACCAGCGTCAGGCGGGTGTAGGAATTCGAGGCCCGCCCGTTTTCGCCATTCATTAGGGCGGTTGAACCTTTGAAGTCGGCGTTCGACGTTCCCAAGGTATACATACCAGCATTTGGCGAACCCGTGATGCGGAAGCCGGATTCTTCAACGGCGCCCCAATTATGCAGCTGATCGTCGTCGATCCGGAGCGGTTCGAAGCCAATGGTGACCGCGTGGGTCCGCGCAACCAGCATCAGAAGAGCGGCCATGGCCCCGCAACCGCCTGAATGAAGCCGACCCAACATAGTCCAACACCTCCCGGACATCCGCCCAACTGCACATATATTAATCCCGAGGCGCAGACACAGCAATGGCAAAGCGGATCCGGTGTTGGAGAAAATATGGCAAATGCTGAACAATAAGCGGCAATTTTATCTGACAATCGCCGCAAAGTTGCGTGAATTTTGACCTGAAACGGCCGATTGGAGGCCGAAATCCGGATTTTGCTCCCGATGCGGGGGCTCGCGGCTCATCCTGTGTCCCGTAAAATGTCCGGCCTAGTCGCGGACAACAACCGATCCGGCGATGAAGTCGTGGATCGCCCGGCGCTTGGCGGTGACCAGGACGGAAAAGATCTCCGCCAGGAACCAGCCCAAATTGATGAAACTCAGGATCAAATTGTAAGGGGTGAAGGATTGGCCCGTCTGCATGAGCGCCGCATTGCCGGTCAGGATCAGGTAGAGATGCCCGGGGAGGATGAGCAAGACCGTGATGCCCAGGGGCACGATATTGCGCTTGAGCGCCTGGACATAATCAATGTGGACCCGCTCGCCGATATCCATCACGGTGACATGCAGCGCCATCTTGCCGATCGTCTTGCCGTACCGGCCCAGGAAAAAGATGCTGTAGGCAAAACCCGCAAGGCTGCTGCACAGATAGACGCCAACCAGCACGGCGGGCGGGAGGTTGGCGTGATGCTTCCAAATCCATACAGAACCTAGGGTGACGGGTGAAAGAATGAGAGCATCCACAACACCGGCGCAGAAGCGCCGCCAGATGGTTCGGTATCGTACTTCGATCATAATCCCCCCAAAAAAAGTAGAAAGTTGAATTTGGCCATGAGTATGGAGGAAGCAGGCACCTGCGGCAATTCCAAACTGCCGGACTGACGAGTCACCGGCCGGGGCGGCGGGATGTGGAACTATGAATCCCGACTTTGCCCCGGTGCGGGGGCTCGCGGCTCATTTTCTCTCGCCAAGGACGCCAAGATCGCCAAGAGGGAGTAACAACGAATCACACGAAATGCACGAAAGGGGAATCGGGCGATGTTAGCATTAATGTGAACAAACTCATTTGGCCTGAAAGGGGGGAGAAACGGGTCGTGAGGGGGCCTGGGACGGCAAAACGATCGAAAAATGGCTTAAAAAGGCCTGAAAATGGCCTGTTTTGGCATTTGGAGTGGTTTGGGACCGGAAAATCCGGAATTTTGCCCCCGATGCGGGGGCTCGCGGCTCATTTTTCGCTCAAATCATCAACAAGCGGGAAGAATTGCCGGGAAGATTAATTTATGAAATAGACCACATTGTGCGTTCAACTTAAATCCGAGGAAATCCCTCGGCTGCCGTTTCGATTTTTTGTGCCATTTCTTCAAATTGTTCATATGAAGTAATGGGTAAACCATACTGCAAGGGTGGCCATGCATTTTTCATTGTTCGAGCTTCTTGTAAAATGTTGCCAAGAGGATTGTCATCCCGAGGACCATGTTTAAATTTATATGCGTATCGTCCAAAACAAAATATTTGGCCTACATCATTGAACATTTCCCAGGAAGAGCTAATAGCCAGCATTGTTTCAAAGCGGTCAAAGAATTCTTCGTACTGGCGACCGGTGAAAATTAGTTCATCGATTTTTGGTTGTAGGAATTTGAGCAGATATTCGCTAGCTGGTACATAGTACCTTTCGTATCCGGGAAACTTCTTAAACCAACCAGAGAAACCTGCTATTAGTCTAGCAATAGAATATGCAATCGATATCGGTTTATTGGGGGGCGAAAATCCTTGGACTTTTGTATTTATGATGGAGAAAAGGGCTTCGTAATTATTGCTGGAAATAGCGGATATACCTGATGAATATGAGAACAATAGAATTGGATACCATTTAAATTCAGCCAGTCCCGGTTGGCTTGACATATGAGGCAGTCTATCAGCCATTCTCAGGATGGTTTTCTGCAAAGTAAGCAAGTGCTCTTTCTTGCCCCAGTGAGCAATACATATACCTAGCGAGCAAAGGCGCGCGGATATTTCTTCGTAGCGTTTTACTGATGTTCGAAATGTATCATCGTTCCATTCATGTTTTATGTTGAAAAATTCATCACTTGAGTCCGTGAGAAATCGTTGGGCCTCAACCATGGCAAGATCATGCAAGTCAATTGTGCTTCGAGTGTCGGAAAGTAACGCCTTAGCTGTCTTGGTTAATTCATAAAGGCTATCTGTTGCCGTTGAGGTTGATGCTGGCGGTAAAACAACCAATGTTTCCCCCGAGGTATCTTGAGGGGGTTCTTTTGGCACAGGTAGTTCAGAGAAGATAATATCACCATCTCCCTCAAGAAATCCGTAATGTGGTGTTTGATTAGATTGCGGATCTTTTCCGACCCGCTCATAAACATATGCCATGATACTAGACCCAGTCAGAAATCCATCTGGGGTTTTGGCGTTGCCGTTAAGGGCCTCTAAAAGATGGCCAGTAAAAAGGGAGTGTTTGGGTAGCGGTCCTCCGGCGTCAGCGACAACTTCGTTGGCTTTGCCTGCCGTAATTACTTGGCGGCCATATCTTCGCAACATGTCGCTGATAAAACGGTAGCTTCCCGCCGGAGCACTTCTGGTGAATGCGAGTCCGCCATAGCAGGCATCCATTAAAAACAACATATGTTTAGCGGAAATTAACTCGGCGTTTTTTGTCAGATCGTCCCAACGAATAAGACTAGCGAGATTATCTATCTGGCCGTCGACTGGTATAAGAAATCCCACATCGCGCATTCTGCCCGGCAGCGTGTGGCCATGGCCCGCAAAAAAAAATTACCACACGATCATCAGGATGGGTGTTGGGGACAAGCTTGAAGTACGCAGCCAGAATATTTTCTTTGGTAGCCTCTTGATCAAGAAGAACGGTAACGTGATCACGTGGAAAGTTGAGTTTGGTGACTAAAATATCTGCAATGCTCTTTGCGTCACTTGCGGCGTAATCTAGCTGCGATATTTTAGAATATTTATCGATGCCAATTATAAGTGCGTGGCTGTCTGAATATTTTGAGGCGTATATTGGCGGGTTCATTGTGATAACAATATATTATTACACTGCGCATAAAAAGAATATTTAGCTATTAGTCGCTTCTTCGATTAATAAATGAGGGCTGTTGGGGGCGGGGGGCGGTCATCCCGAGCTTGCCGAGGGATCTCGGGCGGGGTTTCGCAGGCGGGCCGCGGGGGTGAGGCGGAGATGTCTCGACTGCGCTCGACATGACGGAGGGCAGCCGCCGGCCACCTCAGCGCGGTGGCCTACAGGTTGGCAGGTCGCTTGCAGGCCGGGGTCGGCGCTCCCGGCTACAGCATGGCCGGATCGGTTGTAGCCGGGCACGGCGGGCCCGGCGGAGGTTAAGCGGTTCAACCGATTTTCCGGTTCGGGGGGATGGGCGCTTGCGGGGGGTGGCGGATGTGTGCAAATATGCGGGTTCGCGTGTCCGGAGGAGCCGGGCGCGGTGAATATGTTTGTGTAGAGGAGAAATGCCATGTCCGACCGTTTTCAGCCGATGAGCATGAATGAAATCGCCCCGTGGGTCTTTACGGAGCTGGAGAAGCGCGGGAGCATCTTCGGGATTCCCAAGGAGCTGTTCTTCCGACCGGCGGCGGGCGATGCGTTCAAGACTTCGCTCTACGGGCAGGCGCTGGAGACGCCGTTCGGCGTGGCGGCGGGGCCGCATTCGCAGATGGCGCAGAACATCCTGGCGGCGTGGCTGACGGGCTCGCGGTTCATCGAACTGAAGACGATCCAGACGCTGGACGAGCTGGAGGTGTCGAAGCCCTGCATCGATATCCAGGACGAAGGCTACAACGTGGAGTGGTCGCAGGAGCTGAAGATCGACCAGTCGTTCAACGAGTACCTGATGGCGTGGGTGCTGATCCATGCGCTGCAGCACAAGCTGGGGTTCAAGGGCGCGCCGGGGATGATCTTTAACATGAGCGTGGGCTACAACCTCGAGGGCATCCTCAAGCCCAACGTGCAGAGCTTCCTGAAGCGGATGGACAACGCGGGCGAGGCGCTGGCGGCGGCGGTGGCCGCGGTGGCGAAGGTGTACCCGGCGGTGAAGGACGTGCAGATTCCGGCGCGGCTTTCGGACAACGTGACGCTGTCGACGATGCACGGGTGCCCGCCGGCCGAGATCGGGCGGATCGCGGCGTACCTGATCGAGGAGCGCGGGCTGCACACGAACGTGAAGCTGAACCCGACGCTGCTGGGGCCGGAGGGGCTGCGCGGCATCCTGAACGGCGACCTGGGCTTCCGCCAGGTGACGGTGCCGGACGAGGCGTTCGGGCATGACTTGAAGTATCCGGACGCGCTGAACATCCTGAACGACCTGCGGGCGCGGGCGCAGAAGAAGGGCGTGCTGTTCGGCGTGAAGCTGTCGAACACGCTGGAGGTGATCAACCACCGCGACGCGTTCTCGAAGAAGGAAAAGATGATGTACCTGTCGGGGCGGCCGCTGCAGGCGGTGACCGTGAACCTGGCGGCGAAGCTGGCGCAGGAGTTCAAAGGCGACCTGATGATGTCCTACGCGGGCGGGGCGGACTGCTGGAACGTGGCGGAGCTGCTGGCGTGCGGCATGACGACGGTGACGACGAGCTCCGACCTGCTGCGGCCGGGTGGCTACACGCGGACGCTACAGTACATTTCCGAAACCGCGGCGGCGATGCAGAAGGCCGGCGCGAAGGACCTGCCGGCGTTCATCCTCGCGAAGGCGGGCGCGAAAGGCGGCGACGTGAAGGCCGCGGCGCTGGCGAACCTGGTGAAGTACGCGGGCGAAGTGAAGAAAAGCGCGCTGTACCAGCGCGACACCTACGTGCGGCAGGACACGAAGACGTCGCGCCCGCTGGGGTTCTTCGACTGCGTGAAGGCGCCGTGCGTGGACATCTGCCCGATCAGCCAGGACGTGCCGGCCTACATGCAGGCGGTCAAGGACGGGAAATTCGACGAGGCGGCGCAGATCGTGCGGCGCGACAACATGATGGGCGCCTCGCTGGGCCGCGCGTGCGACCACGCCTGCGAGCTGCCGTGCACGCGGGTGCATTACGATCTCCCGCTGGCGATCCGCGAAATGAAGCGGTTCATCATGGAAACCGGGAAGGATCCGGCGATCCCGGTCGGACCGGCGCGCAAGGGCAAGGTGGCGGTGATCGGTGCGGGCCCGTGCGGCATCTCGACGGCGGGCTTCCTGCGCCAGGGCGGCATCGACGTGACGATTTTCGATTCGCGCCAGCAGGCGGGCGGCATGGCGACGATGACGCTGCCGACGTACCGGCTCATGCCCCCGGTGGTGCAGCAGGACGTGAAGCGGCTCGAGGCCGCGGGCGTGAAGTTCCAGTTCGGCCAGACCGCCGGGCGCGATTTCTCGCTGGCGGACCTGAAACAGCAGGGCTTCGCCTACATCGTGGTGGCGGCGGGCGCGCAGAAGGGCGTGGCGCTGGGCATCGAGGGCGAGAACGCGCAGGGCGTGCTGGACGGCATCACCCTGCTGCGGCAGGTGTGGGACGGCGAGGTGAAGTCACTGAAGGGTCGCGTGGGCGTGATCGGCGGCGGCGACGTGGCGATGGACTGCGCGCGCGTGGCGAAGCGCCTGGGCGGCGACGTGACGGTGATCTACCGCCGCACGCGCGAGGAAATGCCGGCGCACCACGAGGAATTGATGAGCCTGCTGCACGAGCGGATTCCGCTCCAGGAGCTGGCGGCGCCCAAGGCGGT
>CAZMOR010000202.1:0-4370 GCA_964567795.1 uncultured Verrucomicrobiota bacterium | reverse complement strand
CCGGACGCGAATGCCGGTCGCCTCGGCCATGATGTCCGCCACCGCCGCGCCTTCCTCCGGCCGCCCGCCTTCGTGGCAGACCCGCACGTATTCCGCCAGGACAAACGCCCCGGGATCCGCCTCCCACCGGACCGCCTCTTTTAACGCCTGGATGGCGCTGTCGTAATCGCCCTGTGCGCGCAAGGCTTGCCCCCGTACGCGCCAGAGGAGTTCCCGTTCCTGCGGCCGTTCCCACTCGGCAAACTGCACCAGCGGCCGCCCCAATTGTTTTTCAAATTTGTCCCAGGCGTCCGCCGTGCGTTCGGTATGGCCAAGCTGGTTCCACACCATGCACAGGCGGGCAAAACAGGCTTTGTCGTCCAGCGTGACCCCCTGTTCAAAGGCCGCCATCGCCTTGGTCCAATCGCCCATGGCCATCAACGTGTCCCCCCCCATCGCACAGGCGCCGCCTTGCTGCGGATGGCACTCATAAATCCAGAGCCCGAATGAGTTCGGATCGCGCCAATGCGACAAGGTCCGCAGGGTGGCGCCGCTCCAGAGCAGGAGCACCACCGCGGCCAGGATTCCGACCGGTCGTGCGCCCGATCCGCACATTCGCCCCCAAGTGGCCACGGCCAGAACCATGGACAAGGTCAATCCGATTTGCGGCAGATACAGGAAACGTACGGCGATGCGTTCCGACCCGGCCCAGACCACGCCGCTCAAAGGGAACAGCAAACCCGCAAACCACAACCAACCCCATAACGCCCAAGGGGCTTTGCGCCGGAAATACCACAACCCCGCCGTCACGCCCGCCAGCAGGACCAGTCCGGCACCGATCATCCCGCGGTTCCAAAGCAAATCGTCCTGCAAGGGGGCCAGATTCATCGGCCAAAAAATTTTCTGCAGGTAGAACAGATAGTGCACGGGGATCATCGCGAGCCGATACCTGGCGGGCACATCCATGATGGCCTGCTCTTCCACGTGCGTCCAGATGGGGATCGACGCCAGGGCGATGGCCAGCAGCCAGAACGCCCACTTCTCCACGGCCAGTTTCCAGATGTCTTTCCAGAGCCGACCCCAGTTCGTCCGGTCCAGCGGCCATGCATCCAGCAGAACCAGGGCCAAGGGCATCACGACGACAACCTGTTTCGCCATGCCACCGCAGAGCATGCAAAGCCAGGCGAGCACGATCAGGCTGGAACGCTGGCGAATGGGGCTCGGCGGAGCCGGGACGCCTACGTTCCAGGGCTTTCCTGTAGCTGCGCTCGCTGAGCGCGGCGGCTGTCCCCGCCCGAGCGTGTAAAACCACAGGCCCAGTAGAAAAAACAAACCGCTGAGCACGTCTTTGCGTTCCGTGATCCACGCCACGCTTTCCACGCGCGCCGGATGAAGCGCCCACAGCATGGCCGTTGCGAAGGCCACCCCGGTCCGGCCGGTCCAGCGCCGGACCAGGGCAAACAACAACCCGGTGGACAGGGCAAAAAGCAAATTGTTCGTCAGGTGAAAGCTCCACGCGGCGCCGCCGGAAATCGTTTGGTCGACCATGAAACTCATCCACAGCAGCGGGGCCCAATAGCTGGCGTGCACGCTGGTCCAGGCCGCCTGGATTCCGGTCCATGTCAGCCCCCCCTGCACCAGTGGATTCTCCAGCACGAAATAGGCATCGTCGACCGGACAAAAGCCATGGCCGAGGCTGGGACTGTAAATCAGAAAAACCAGGACAACCGCCGTGATGCCCGCAACGATTGTCCGCCGCTTTTGCGAAGAAAACCAGCCCTCCACCCCCGACAGCGTTGATGCGGACTTATCCATGGCGGGGATTCAGCTGTCGGATTGGCGCGGCCATATCCGGCCGCCC
Source organism: uncultured Verrucomicrobiota bacterium (assembly GCA_964567795.1). Classification (GTDB taxonomy): domain Bacteria; phylum Verrucomicrobiota; class Kiritimatiellia; order CAIQIC01; family Lenti-01; genus Lenti-01. The sequence continues at coordinate 2,530 of CAZMOR010000202.1, read as the reverse complement.
GCCTAGGGCACCAGTTTCACGCGGAATACGCCCGTGAGCGCGTCCTCCGGCAGGTCCACGACCATTTCGATGTCATATTCGCCCTCGCCGGCGGTGACAACGTCGCCGACGGGAATGACCTCATGCGACTCCCCGGTCGCAGGGTCCGGCACCAGTTGCAACACGTATTCCAGCTGGTATTTCTTGCCCGGCACCGATTGCCATTTCACGTTGACGGGCCGGGTTGCCGGCTCGCCCGTGGCCGCGACCTGCGGAGCGAGAGCCCGGGAAACCGACCGGAAAGCCAGCTTCGAATTCGGATCATCCGGCGCCGTTCCCGCCAGCATTTCGTGCAGATCGCTCATCCCGTCGCCATCGTAATCCGCGGTCGGCCGGTCGTTGATGCCCAGCAGTTCCTCCCACGAGTCATTCAAGCCGTCCCCATCTGAATCGGCTGGATTCAGCGCCTGCATGGCGCCGAAGGTGAACACCACGGCATTGCCATTCGTCGGAACCGTCTCGGCGACCGAGTCCGCATAGAACGTGGCGTCCGCCGCCGTCGGCGCATTGAACACCCGGGCGAAAATCCGCGTGCCGGCCGCGGGACGCTTGGGAAAGGCCAGGCAGAACAGCCCCGAATTCGTCGCGGCCGCATTCTGCCCCACGCCGCCAACGCTATTGCTGGTCACCAAGGGATGGTAGGGATGGGCGATGCCGTTGGTGTCCGGCGGGCGAATGATGCCGTTCGTGGCCACACGCACCTCGACCAGCGGCCGGCTGTTGGGAGAATATGGCGAGCCGCGCATGACTCGTCCATATTCATCCACAATCGGAACGAGGTTGCCGGCATATAGAGGCTGGTCAATCCCTTGCGCGTTCTGACCGGATGCGCCCACCGCCGTCATGCACCCCAGCACGACCCCGATGGCCCGCAACCAAATCCTTGACCTATTTTGCCTCTCGCACATCGATGATCTCTCGCTCAAGTGCTTGCTGTCTTCTTCATCCTGGGGCAACTGGAACCATTGTCCCGATTCTGTTCGAACGCAAACGTGATGGTACCGAGTGCACCTTTACTAATCAGAACTGTATAATTTGTAAAAGACTTCGCAAGGCTATAAACATATAAATATAGAGAATTAATATAATCTTAATATTTTGTGCGCAATCTCTTTTTCGAAGGCGGGATTTTCCGCCACATTCCCACTATGTTACTGGTGGTATCGACGTTCACCGACCCTGTTCCCCTGCCGAAAAGCAATACCTCAAAAACGGATGATTCAGACAGGTAAAACGATTCTTATTGGCAAATTTTGGAATTTATGAGCTTAAAAAATATGCGTAAAACCTAAAATATGATGTCTGAAAACTGGATTTTCCGCTATCCGGGAGACCGTTGCTGGCGAAGTTTCTCCTGCGAAAAGCGGACGTCTTCCTGGAGCCGCGCCTTGGCGCTGCGGCCAAGGCCTTCCCACGCTTGCGCCGCTTGCACCAGATTCAACATGTTGCCCATTTCCGAAGCAAACCGGAGCAGCGCGGCCGGATCATGATGCGCCACCCGGGACAGGATCACGCTGAGCACCACCAGTGCCTCCCGCCCGCCGCCCAGGATCTCGCGCCGGAATTCCACCAGGCAACGGCTCGCCGCCTGGCCGACGGTGTAGTTTTCCGTCCGCATGGTCTCGTAAAACATCTCCACCACCGCGCAGCGCAACTCGAAATATTCCGCCGTCTCCGCGGGCCCGCGGCGGCGCTCCGGTCCCGATCCTTGTCCGCGCATGTTGCGCCTCCCCTCCCTATGGCGTCCGGTAAAGGACCTCCATCTCCACGTTGCTGTACGCCGCTAGAAACTGTTTCATCACGTTCCAGCAGCTCGGACAGGGATACAACTCTGTGAACAGCTGGACGTGTCCTTTCACGGACGTGTCCGGCAGCCGCCCGGCGATGTCTTCGAGGATCTTGAATTCCGTATCCACGTTGCGCGCCCAGCAGTCGTTGCCGTCCACGACACCGGCCTGGTTGACACACAGGGTGTGAAAGTGCGCCGGTTCCGGTGGCTTCAACGAAATGCCCACCATGGCATCCGCGGCCTCGCTGGAGAACTCCGATAAATCCTGGATGCTGCTATGGGCGAAGAACTCGGCCTTCTCCATCCCGTCGATCCGGGCCCAGGCCCAGGCATAATTGTTGCGCTTCTGGTATTCCTCGGGCAGCTTGGCGCGGCAGGCGGCGATCTTTGCGAGAAGTGCGGAATCCTCGGTTCCCGCGCCGATCTGGCGCAGCGCCGGATCCCGTGAAGGGATCGCGCCCCGGAGAGCCGCCAGTTCGGATGAGGAAGTCACCACCACCGGCGCCGGCGCCGGGTGCTTCGGCGAACAAGCCGCCAGCAAGCCGGCCAGCAGGACCGGCAGGGCCGTACGTAAAAATTGTTTATTCATGCCTGTCTCCATCGGTCCAGTCTGTATGGGGACTGGCAAGAATACGGCACCCCCCGCCGGTTCCCAAGTGAAATGTGTGCCCGGCGCAAAAACGCTTTTTCCAGCCAGTGGGC
>CAZMOR010000201.1:0-5277 GCA_964567795.1 uncultured Verrucomicrobiota bacterium | reverse complement strand
GAATTCCTCGGCCCACAGGGCGAAGTCGGGATCCACCTGGCGGGCGCGGGCGACGAGGCCCCGCTTGAGGTCGCCGGGCAGGGCATGGCCCATGTCGATCATGACGCCATCGACCTTGAAGTGCGTCTGGTAGTGGGGGATGACCTCGGTGATCTTGTCCCAGAGCGGCCGCACGATGTTTTCGGGGCGCGCGAGCTGGGCGGCATACATGCGCAGCGTGTTGTAGGCCATGTAATTGAAATCGGGGTGGTCGTAGAGCCGCAGATAGGTGACGTCGGTCCAGGGCGGCTGCTGCGAGTCCGGGGCCCAGTCGCAGAAGGCGCCGGGGATGCGGACGGTGACGGGCTGGCCATTGCGGGGATCGGGCGCGGTGCCGCGCCAGCAGCCGTTTTCCAGGCGGATGGTTTCGGGCTTGGGCGGCGCGGTGAACATGTCGCGGTAAACCTGATGCGGCGGAGTCAGCTCATGGAAGCGGCCCTGGCCGACGGCGTCGTAGATGCGGCGCAGCTCGTCGGGGGTGAAGAGCGGGGCGCCGTAGGTGTCCTCGGATTTCTCGCCGTTCCGGCGGTCGGGCACGTCGGCGCGGATCCAATAGAACCACTCGGGGTGGTCCTTCGCCCAGGCGGCATCCTTGGCCGCGGTGCGGAAGACGAATTCGACGACGATGCGGATGCCGAGGTGGTGCGCGGCCTGGACGAAGGCCGCGAATTCGATTTCGACATCGAGGCCAAGGGCGGGTTCGGCAAGGGTTTCGTCGAGCGCATAGGGGTCGCGGATGGCGAAGGCGCTGCCCATGTCGCCCTTGTTGCCGTCCTGGCCGATGGAGGTGATGGGCAGGAGATGGATGGTGTTGCAGCCGAGCGAGCGGATGAACGGCAGCAGCGTGATCGCCTTGAGGAAGGTGCCGGTTTCGCGCCAACCGGAGGCGAGGGGGTCGCGGGAGATCTTGCCATTGCCGTCGTGATCGAAGGCGGCGCCGTAGCGCACGAGGAGATTGTAGGCGATGGCGTTTTTGCCCCAGTCGCCGGGAACGTCGCCATCGGTGACGCGCTTCCGGCGGGGCGAAGCCAGGATGCCGCGCAGACTGTCCAGGAAGAATTGCTCCGGCACGACTGTCTGGGCGGCGAGCGGTCCGTCGGGATGGATCCATAGCCCGGGAATACGATGGGCCGGCGACGGGGAGCACGCAAGGCGTTCCTCGAGGCGGGCGATGACACGTTTCAGGGCGTTTTTATACATGAGGGCTCCATCAAAGGGGGCCGAATATAGGGCATGGGGGGGGAATAGGGAAGAGAAAAACGCTTTACTCGTTGATTTTTTGCATTTTTACGGATTCAAAAAGGGGATGGCTGGAGGGTATTCCGGAGCCAATTATGACGTATCCCTTTGGGCGGGATACTATTTTGTAGGCTTGGGGGGCCGGTAAAGGTGAGTGCAGAGGCCAGCGTGCAATTCGGCGGCCTCCCCGAGGGTTTCCGCGAGCGTAGGGTGCGGGTGAATCACGCGGGCCAGATCGGCGACCGTGGCGCCGGTTTCCAGCGCGAGGGTGGCTTCGGAGATCAAATCGCCCGCGCCAGGACCAACAATGGCCGCGCCCAGAAGCCTGCCGGTGTCGGGATCGGCCAGGATCTTGGTGACGCCATCGCCCCGCTCGAGAGTCAATGCCCGGCCGCTGGCGGCCCAGTGAAACTTGGACACCTTGACGGCAAGGCCTTTTTCCGCGGCCTGGGCTTCGGTGAGGCCGACCCAGGCGATTTCCGGATCGGTGAAGACCACGGCCGGGATGTGCGCCGACAGGCGGGCTTCTCGGCCCAGCAGGCGATCCACCAGCGCGCAGGCTTCGTGCGTGGCCTTGTGGGCGAGCATGGGGTTCCCCGCGACATCGCCGGCGGCGAACACGCGCGGATTCGCGGTGCAGCCGGCCTCATCCACGGCGATGAACCCGCGGTCGGTCAGCGCCAGGCCGGCCTTGTCCAGTTCGAGACCGTCGGTGTACGGCTGCCGGCCGATGGCGACGAGCACCTTGGCGGCGATTTCTTCGCGGGTTTCGCCGGTTTTGAGGTTCTCAAGCGTGACGCGCAGGCCGGCGGGATCGTCGGCGATGCCGGCGACGCGGGTGTTGAGATGAATGGCGTGAAATAGTCCGCGCAAGCGCTTGGCCAGGGGCACGATCAAATCGCGGTCGACGCCGGGCAGCAGGCCGTCGGTCATTTCAACCACGGTGACGCGCGCGCCCAGGGCGGCATAAACGGAGCCGAGTTCAAGGCCGATGTAGCCGCCACCTACGACCAGCAGGGTCTCGGGGATTTCGGCCAGTTCCAGCGCCGCGGTGGAGTCCCACAGATGCGGATGGCCGGCCGGGAAAGCCGCGGGCAGGACGGGCACGGAGCCGGTAGCCAACAGCAGCACGTCGAAATCCATCGGCCGGGTGTCGCCATCGGGTGCCGTCAGGCGGAGTTGGGACGGCGCCGCAAAGGTTGCGCGCGCCTCCACGACGCGCACACCGCGTGATTTCGCCAGCTGGGCAAGCCCTTGGGCCAGGCGGTCGGTGACGGATTGCTTCCAGTCGCGGAGTTTTTCGAGGCGGATGGCAGGCGGCGCGAATTCAAGGCCGAGGGCGGCGGCTTCGCGGGCATCGGCCAGGAGCCGGGCGGCGTGCAGCAGGGATTTAGACGGGATGCAGCCGCGGTGGAGGCAGGTACCGCCGAGGGCTGGGGCGGCATCGATCAGCGTGACCGGCAGGCTGAGGTCGGCGGCGAGGAACGCGGCGGGATAGCCGGCCGGGCCGGCGCCAAGAATGGTGAGGGACTGGGGCGCTGTCATGGTGGAAAGGATGGTAAGCGGTGGGGGGCGGGGTTGGCAAGGTCGGCGTGGCGGCCTTCCGGGTTGCCCACATGCGGGGGCTCGCGGCTCATTGATTTTTCCACACTGTGGAAAAAAGTTTTCCACAGTGTGGAAAACTTCCTCAAACTTTTTCCATTGTGTGGAAAAATCGCTGAAACTTTTTCCATTGTGTGGAAAAACGGGGAGCGGGAACTTGAGCCGCGATTCCCCGCATGGGGGCAGAAGGGGTTTTGACACGGCGGAGGCCGGCAGGCATAGTGGAGCCGCAGGAGGACGCGCGCATGGCAGGAGGCAAACGCGAATACTGGGGCAGCCGGGTCGGCGCCATTCTGGCGGTGACAGGCAGCGCGGTGGGGCTGGGGAATTTCGTGCGCTTCCCGGGGCAGGCGGCCAAGTACGGCGGCGGGGCATTCCTGATTCCGTACCTGGTGGCGTTTCTCGTGGTCGGCCTGCCGATGGCGTGGGCGGAGTGGTCGCTGGGGCGCTACGGCGGCGCGCGCGGGCACAATTCGTCGCCGGGCATTTTCCGGGTGCTGCTGGGGTCGCGCAAGGGGGCGTACCTGGGGATGCTCGGCACGCTGATGCCGCTGATGATTTTCATGTACTACCTGTTCGTCGAGGCGTGGTGCCTGGCGTATGCGTGGGACTACCTGACCGGCCATTTCGCGCGGCTGGGCACGGATGTGGCGGCGATCGAAAACCATTTTGCGAGCTTTGTCGGGGCCGGTGGAAACGGCGTTCTGTTCGGCAGCGCTGGGGCGGCGCGGGCGCTGCTGTTCCTGGGGGTTTGCTTCCTGGCGAACACGGTGCTGATCTATCGGGGGGGTGAACCGGGGGATCGAGAAATTCTGCAACCTGGCCATGCCGCTGCTGGTGGTGTGCGCGCTGATCGTGCTGGCGCGCGTGCTGACCCTGCCGCCGAATCCGGCGCATCCGGACCAGACGGTGGCGAACGGGTTGGGCTACATGTGGAACCCGGTCAAGCCGGGCCAAACCCTGTGGGGCGTGCTGGCGAACCCGGAAGTCTGGCTGGCGGCGACGGGGCAGATTTTCTTCAGCTTGTCGGTCGGCTTCGGCTTGATCCTGACCTACGCGAGCTATCTCCGGCCGGACGACGACGTGGCCCTGAGCGGTCTCACGGCCTGCGCCGGCAACGAATTCTGCGAAGTGGTGCTGGGCGGCATGATCGCGGTGCCGGCGGCGTTCGTGTTCCTGGGGCCGACGGTGGTGCAGAACCCGCCGGGGACCTTCGGCATGGGATTCGTCACGCTGCCGAACGTGTTCAACCAGATGCCGTTCGGATCGTTGTTCGGATTCCTCTTCTTCTTCCTGCTGTTTTTGGCGGCCATCACCAGTTCGCTGTCCATGCTGCAGCCGTCGATTGCGCTGCTGGAGGAGGGGCTGAAAATCGGCCGCAAGGCGTCGGTGTCGATCCTGGCCGCCATCGCGGGCGCGGGGTGCCTGTTCGTGGCCTATTTCTCGAAGGGGTTCACGGCCCTGGACACGCTGGATTTCTGGATGGCGAATTTCTTCATCTTCATCTTCGCCACGTTCCAGTCGATCGTGTTCGCGTGGGTGCTGGGGATCGAGCGCGGCATGGCGGAGCTGCGGCGCGGGGCGGAGATCCGGTTGCCGCGGGTGCTGCCGTTCATGCTGAAGTACGTGTCGCCCGTCTACCTGCTGGCGATATTCGGTCTGTGGGCGTGGCGGAACCTGCCGGAACGCTGGCACGCCATCGTGTCGCCGCCGGCGGACGGGCCGCCCGTGGTGCTGTTTTCGGTGGTGTTGATCCTGGCGGTCGGGGCGTTTTTCGCCGGGGTCGTCCATCGCGCCAACCGGGTCTGGGACCAAGAGGAGGAACCGTCATGACGACCGCGGGCTGGATCATCATGGTGCTGGCATGCGGCGGCTTCACCGGACTGCTGCTGTGGTGCGTGCGGAAGGTCGTGGTGACTCCGGAGGCGCCGGAGCACCTGCACTCCCAGATCGACATCGACACGCGCGACGAGAAATAGGCGCCGGGGGATCCTGGGCGCGAAAAACCCCCGGGCGGCGGAGCCGTCCGTGGGCGCAGGGGCGGGGAAATCCGCCGCGTTACTTGAGGCCCATCTCGATCATCTTTTCGGCGATCTGGATGGCGTTCTGGGCCGCGCCCTTCCAGATGTTGTCGCCGGCGACGAACAGCGAGAGGCCGTTCGGGACCGTGGCATCCTTGCGGATGCGGCCGACGAGGGTGTCGTACTTGCCCGAAGCCTCGATGGGCATCGGGAAAACCGACTTGGACAAGTCGTCGACGACCTGCACGCCGGGGGTCTTCGAAAGGATCTCGCGGGCGCGCTCGGGGGTGATCGGATGGTGGAACTCGACGTGGATGGCCTCGCTGTGCCCGTTGACCACGGGGACGCGCACGCAGGTGGAAACCGCCTGGATGGA
>CAZMOR010000200.1:0-10227 GCA_964567795.1 uncultured Verrucomicrobiota bacterium | reverse complement strand
GGCGAGACGGTCGATCAGACGGACGGGCACGGGCGCCTCGAGGCGCATGCGCAGCGGGTCGTAGACCGCGAGCAGCAGCATGCCGGGATTGGCGAGATCGCCCGTTTCGACGCGGCGGTCGGTGACGATGCCGTCGATGGGGGACTCGACCTGCGCGTAGGTCAGCATGACCTTGACCTCTTCGACCTGCGCCTTGGCGGCGTTGAACATCGATTCGGCCGCGGTCAGCGCCTGGTCGGTGGTGGCCTGCTTCTCGAAGAGCTGCTTGGCGCGCTCGTATTCGGTCCTGGCCTGGTTGAGCTGGGCTTCGGCCGCGGCCAGTTTCTGGCGGATGTCGCGGTCGTCGAGGGCGATCAGCTTCTGGCCCTTCTGGACGCGGTTGCCCGCGGAGGCGAAGATTTCACCGACATAGGCCGGGATGCGGGCGCTGAGGTTGATTTTCTCCTCGGAGGCGGTGGTGCCGACCACTTCGACGCGCACGGGGGCGGTTTCGGCCTGCACCGCGATGGTTTCGGCGCCGGCGGGCAGGGCCAGGCCGGGCTGGCTTTCCAGCTTGCCGGGCTTGACCTTCTGGGCCAAGAACCCGCCGGACCAGGCGATGACAACGGCCAGGCCGACGATGCCGGCGACCAGCTTGGTGTTCTTCTTCAGGATATTCGCGATTTTGCTCATGTTCTTTTCTCCGGTTGCGGGTTTGAAATCAGTCCACCAGTTCGCCCTTGGCGCGCTGGAGATTCGAGAGGGCGGTCAGGTAGTCGTACTGGGCGGCGGCGTTGCGTGTCTGCATGGCGGTGACGCCGACTTCGGTCTGGAGCAGGATGGAAATATCGGCCGCGCCCTGCTGGTACTGCTCCTGGACAATGCGCCGGGCTTCTTCGGCGGTTTCGAGGCTCTTGCGGGTGACGTCGAGGCGCTCCCACGCTTCGCGCACGCCGAGGAAGGCCTGCTGCAGGTCCAGGCGCAGGTTGAGCCGCGCCTTTTCTTCGTCGGCCTGCGCCGCTTTCAGTTCGGCCGCGGCGGCCTGGACGGCGGCGCGGGTGCGGGCGCCGTCGAAAATATTGATTTCCGCCATGACGCCGGCCATATAGCTGTGCTCGTAGTCGCTGGCATTGCCGCTGTCCTCGTCGAGGGAGGCGAACGCGCTGACGGTGGGGGCGTAGCCGCCCTTGGCTTTCTTCAGATCCTGTTCCTTGACCTGGCGCATGAGGGTGGCCGCGCGCATCTCGGGGCGGTTTTCAAACGCCGCGGGATCCTTGCACTCCGGCGGCGGCGCATCGAGGGCGGACCCGGCGGGCGCCTCGATGTTCTCGACCGTGACCAGATCATCGCCGATGCCGGCGTTGAGGGCGGCCACCGCGAGCTGGGCGCCGTTGCGTGCCCGGATCAGGTCCTCGTTGGCCTGGGCGAGCTGGGTTTCGAGGTTCAGGACATCGGTCTTGACGGCGCCGCCGGCCGCGAAGCGCTCCTGGGCCACGCGCAGGCTTTCCCCGATGCTGGCAACGGATTTTTCCTGCACGGCGGCGAAGGCCCGGGCCTGCAGGACGCCGTAGAAACCGCGGGTGATTTCATGCACCAGCTGGTTGCGGGCGGCGTTGAAGGCCTCCTGGCTGTCCTGGGCGCCGAAGCGGGCCATGTGCTTGCCCGCGTCGCGCTGGCGGTCGAAAATCCGCCACTGGGCGCCGAGGCTGGCGCGCAGGTTGTCGGTGTCGTCGGGTTCGTTCGGGTTGAACGCCGGGTCCATCATGTTCAGGCTGCGCTGGTTGAGCGTCATCATGAACGCCTGGGGCGGGTTGTCGCTCATGGCGTAGTTGGCCGAAACCCCGACGGAGGGATAATAATAGGATTTCGCCTGGCGCAGCATGGCCTGGGCGGAATCGATGCGGCTTTCCGCCGCCTGGAGCGTGGGGGAGTTGGCCAGGGCGGCGTGGACGGCGGCGTCCAGCGTGACGGCGCGGGCGGGGGCCGCGGCCAGCAGGACGGCCGTTAGGGCGAGGGGGATCAGGCGGAGGGTTTTCATCAAGCAGCTCCTTTCTTGGTGCGCATGCAGTTTAAAATCGTAAGGGACCGGCGGTCGCCGACGGAGTACCAGACCTCCTTGCCGCGGCGCTGGCAGGCGACGAGGCCGGCGCGCAGCATCTTCTGGAGGTGGTTGGAGACGACCGCCTGGGGCAGGTCGAGGCGCTCCATCAGCGCGTGGACGGGGACGGCATCCTCGGTTTCCAGGATATCCACGATCTTGAGGCGGTAGGGATGGGCGAGGAGCTTCAGGACCTTGGCCATCCGGGCCAGGTCGTCGATCGAAAGATTCTGGGGGCAGGGCTGGATGTTCGCTTTCATGCCCCTGAACATATATCATTACAGATATATGTCAATAACGAAATATGACAATATTTCTAGGGGGCGGCGGGCAGCTTCTGGAAGGCATAGAGCGGCTCCGCGTCGAAGAATTCCGGATCGGCCAACTGGGTGCGGACGAAGGCTTCCACCGCGGCGGTATCGCCCCCGAGGGTATAGCCGTCATTCTTCGAGCCATCAGGTACGAGCGCGACCTGCGCCTTTTCCGCGCGCTCGCGGAACGTATCCAGGTTGATGCCGTAAAGCTTGAGGGAATCGCCGGCCGTTTCGGCCTTCAGCAGGAGATAGCCCGGCAACAGCACGATACCATTCAGGTTGTCCGGATCGCCCGGCCCAACGGCCAACACGTATTGGTCATCCAGTTTGTGGAGGCTGGCGGTGAAGCGGGTGGTATCCTTGTTGTCCGTCACCATCAGGACGTTGTAGTCGAAGTGGGAATCGTCCGATTCGCTGAAGAACGCCGTGCACTTTTCCTTGGCATCGTGCCACGCGCCGGTGAGGGAGGGATCTTTGACGCGGCTTTCGTCGGACAGCCAGGGCTGGAGGGAGCGGACGACGCAGCCGGCGGCGAGCAGGCAAAACAGGAGAGAGGCGGGACCGAGAATCTTTTTCATGGCAACCTCCGGGCCGGGTTGGTTCCGGCACAAGGACACATTACCTTATATAGGCGGATTTTCAGCCCCAATCGTAAAAATCCGTCAGGAGTCCGGCCCGTCGGTCGGTTCTTCCCAGCGAGCGGCGCGGGACACGGCCTTGCGCCAGCCGAAGAGCAGCTGCTCGCGGCGCGCGGCCGGCATCGCCGGCGTGAACACGCGTTCGGCGGGGCGGGCGGCGAGGCTGGCCGGCGACTGCCAGCCGAGGGCGAGCGCGGCCAGCGCGGCCGCGCCCTGTGCGGTGGTTTCCATGCAGGCCGGGCGTTCGATGCGGCAGTCCAGCAGATCCGCCTGGAACTGCATGAGGAAATTATTGGCGGAAGCCCCGCCGTCCACGCGCAGGACCGCCAGCGGCCGGCCGTCGTCCGCCTGCATGGCGGCGACGACCTCGCCGCTCTGGTAGGCGATGGATTCAAGCGCCGCGCGGATGATCTGGGCCCGGCCGGTGCCGCGGGTGAGGCCGACCAGCGCGCCGCGCGCGTACATGTCCCAGTGCGGCGCGCCGAGGCCTGCGAAGGCGGGCACCAGGTAGACCCCGCCCGTGTCGGGGATCGAGGCCGCGACCGGCTCTGAATCGGCGGCGTGGGTCAGGATTTTCAATTCATCGCGCAGCCACTGCAGGACGGCCCCGCCGATGAAGACGCTGCCTTCGAGCGCGTAGGCCGGGGTGCCCGGGCGGGTCTGGGCGTTGAGCGTGGTCAGCAGGCCGTTGCGGGAGGCGACCGGCCTGTTGCCGGTGTTCATGAGCAGGAAGCAGCCGGTGCCGTAGGTATTCTTGGCCTGGCCGGGCTCAAAGCAGCCTTGGCCGAAGAGCGCGGCCTGCTGGTCGCCCGCGATGCCCGCGACCGGCACCGGCCGCAGGCTCCAGCCCGGCAGCGCGCAGACGGCCGCGGCGCCGGAGGAGGGCACGACCTCCGGCAGCATGCCGGCGGGGATGCCGAACAGGTCCAGCAGTTCCTTGTCCCACTTCAGCGTATGGATGTTGAACAGCAGCGTGCGTGAGGCATTGGTGAAATCGGTGACGTGGCGCTTCCCGCCGGACAGCTTCCAGATCAGCCAGGTATCGATGGTGCCGCAGAGCAGGTCGCCGCGGCGGGCGGCATCGCGCGCGCCGGGAACGTGTTCGAGGACCCATTGGATTTTCGTGGCGGAGAAATAGGCATCGAGCACCAGGCCGGTTTTTTCGCGGAGGCGGTCGGCAAGGCCCCGGTTCCGGAGCGCCTCGCACGCGGAGGCGGTGCGGCGGCACTGCCAGACAATGGCGTTGTGGACCGGCTGGCCCGTGCGCCGGTCCCACACGACAACGGTTTCGCGTTGGTTGGCCACGGCCAGCGCGGCGACGGCCTCGGGTCCGCAGCCCGCGCGCTCGACCACTTCGAGCATCACCGCGAGCTGCGATTGCCAGATCGCCTCGGGCTCGTGCTCGACCCAGCCCGGCTGCGGATAGATCTGGGGAAATTCGCGCTGGGCGGCGGCGACGGGCTGCAGGGCCCGGTCGAACAGCAGCGCGCGCGAGCTGGTCGTGCCTTGGTCGAGGGCGAGGATGAATTCCGTCATGGACGCACTCCGGCGGCGGGGCGCGGGCGCCTCCGCCGAAACCACTATCGGCCGGGGCGCGGCGGCTGGCGAGCAAAATCCGCCGCACGGCGGCCCCCCATGCGGGGGCTCGCGGCTCATGCCCTGTATATGGATTTTTCGCCGTTTCGTGGCCGAAAAACGCCGCAAAAGCGCCCTTTTTGAGCCTTTTGGGGCCTTTGGGACCTTGAGACCCCCCCCTCGCGGCCATGAGCCGCGAGCAAGCGCATGGGGGGGCCTAGGCTTTGCGGCGGACGGGCAGGAGGGCGGCGCCGATGAGGAGGGCGCCGATCAGCAGGGTGAAGAGGTTGGCGGGTTCGCGGAAGACAAAGAGGGACGCGGCGACGGCGAGCGGGATCTTGAGGTTGTTCATGACGGCGAGCTGGCCGGTGGAGACGAGGCGCGCGCCGCGATTCCAGAGGAAGAAGCAGACGCCGGAGGCGACGACGCCGAGGTAGACGAGCGTGCCCCATTGCACCAGCGAAAGCACCGGCGCCGCGTGCTGCCGGAACAGCGGCAAAACCATGGGCGTCAAAACGACGAAACCGCCGAAATGAAGCCAGAAGAAAACGTTCCGGTCGGGCACGGGCTGCGGCAGGCTGGCCATGATGGCGCGGTAGGCCAGCTGGCCGGCGGCGAAGCAGAGGTTGGACGCCTGCACCAGCAGGAAGCCGATCAGCGGCGCCGCGGATTCCAGTTCGGCCCACTTGATGACGGCGGCGCCGGCCACGGCCAGCGAGGCGGCGAGCAGGTTGAGGGGGCGGAATTTTCGACCGCCGAGATCGTCCAGCCCGGCGACCAGAATGGGGGTCATTACCGTGAACAGCGCGATCTCGTGGGACTTGAGGTAACGGAAGGCAGTGAGATAGGCGAGATACATGAGGCCAAACTGGACGGCGCCGGTGGCGAAAAGCGCGAGCGCGGTCTTCCACGGCAGGCGGCGGACGAAGGGCAGAAACACGAGAGCGGACAAGGCCAGGCGCACCCAGCCCAGCCACGCGGGAGAGATCCCGGGGAGGAACTTGCCGATGAGCCCGAATGAAAAGGCCCAGACCAGCGAGACGATGACGAGGTAGATCATGGCGCAGGAGTATGGCCGACGCCGGACGCGAAGAAAGACATTTTGCAAAAAAAGAAACCCCGCCAGGGGGCGGGGTTTCCGGTAGCCGGTTGAACCGGACTTATTCGGCGGGGGCAGGCGCCGCTTCGGCCGGCGCGCCTTCTTCCGCGGGTGGCGGGGGCACTTCGCTACCTTCCGCAGGCGGCGGGGCCATTTCATCGCCGGCCGGCGGCGGCATCTCGCCGTATTCCGAGCCGCCTTCCGGGTGTCCGCCCTTGGCGTTGGGGAAGCCCGGATAACCGCCGTGGCGTTGGGGCTTTTCGCCGGAGAGGATCCGCTGGACCTGTTCATCGATCAGGCTGTCACGGTTCTTCTTGGAATCCTCGATCTTGGCCTTGAGGCTGGCGAGGCGTTCCTCGGCCTGCGCGATGCGCTTCTCCTGGCCGGACTGGATGAGGTTGGCGACTTCACCGAGCTTGGCTTTGAGCTGCGTGACGAGTTCCGCCTTGGCGGTTTCGTTGGTTTCCGCGCGGGCGGATTCGCCGAGCGTACGGATGGCCTTGTTGAGGTCCCGCATCTGCTGCATCAGGGCCGGATCGACCGGGCCGCCGGGGCGTTGTTCATCGCCGCGCCGGTTCTGGTCCCAGCCGCGCCGGTCCTGGTTCCAGCCCTGCCGGTCGTTGCGTTCATCGCGCTGGTTCCAGCTGTTGTGCTGGCCGCCGCTGTCGCGGTTCCAGTCGCGGTCGTTGCTGCTGCCGCGGTCGTCGCCTTCCTGCGCGAAGGCCGTGCCGGCCGCAAGGGCGGCCAGGGTGGTGAGGATCATGATCTTTTTCATGGGAGTCTCCTGGGTTTTGTTATTTTTAAAGTTCCGTGGTTTCGAGCGAGTTTTCCGAGGCAATGGACGCCAGCAGGGATTCAAGTTCGGTGAATTCGGAATCAAGGGGATCGGACCATTCCTCCTCTTCGGCGGCGGTCGTGACCGCCGCCGTTTCGACGGTTCCCGCCGGGCGGGGGGCCTGGAAGGTGCGGACGCCGACAATCAGGGCCAGGGCCGCGGCGAACGCGAGGGTGGGCTTCCAGGCGGCGACGAAAGTGAACGCGGGCCGGGCGGCCGGGCGAAGGCGCGCGGCGATGCGCGCGGCGGCATCGGCGGCGGGCCGGGCGGCCGGGGCCGAAACGGCGCCGGCGATGGTGCGCAGCTGGTCGCGGAGCCGGCGGGCGGCCTCCGAGGCGGCGAGTTCGGCGTCGAGCCGGAGCTTCTGCCTCGGGGTGAGCTCGCCGGACTGCTCGAGGAGCAGCCATTGTTCGAGTTGTTCCGGTTTCATGGGCGGATCTCCTTGAGTTCGCGGTAGGCGGGGCCGAGGGCGGAGCGCAACTTGGCCAGGGCATACTGCATGCGGGCGAGGGCGGTGTTGATGGAGCAGCGCTGGATGCGGGCAATCTCCTTGAAGGGCAGGCCGGCATCCATGCGGAGCCAGAAGACTTCGCGCTGTTCGACGGGCAGAAGCTGGACGGCGGCGGCGATGTGGCGGCCGAGATCGCGGCCGGCGGCTTCGTCGGCCGGGGAGAGGGCGGGGGCGGGGACGAGTTCGGCGAGGGTCGTCTCGCCGCCCGGGAGGGGGGCGTCGAGGGAGCAGTCGGGCTTGCGGCGCCGGGCGGCATCGATCGCGAGGTTGTGCGCGATGCGGAACAACCAGCCGAGCAGGTTCTGTTGACGGAAGATATTCATGTGTTCAATGGCCCGGACCCAGGTTTCCTGGAACCACTCGTCGGCCTCGCCGGGGTTGGCGGCAAAGCGGCCGAGGAAGGCGAACAGCGGCCGCTGGTATTTTTCGACCAGGCGCCCGAGGGCTTCCGCGTCGCCGCGGCGGTAGGCTGCCAGGAGTTTTGCATCTTTGCCATCCATTGCCGGTTTGGTTTCCACGTGATCCTTCACGACGGATAACGGCCGGGCGAACCGTTTTATTGCATGTTGGACGGGATTTTCCATGGGATGGAGGAACGTTTTCCACAGTATGGAAAAAACGGCCCGGTTTTGCCAGACCCCAGAACACGTTTAAGTTGTTCCGCTTGCGGGGCGGCAAACCGCGGCGCGCGGCCCGAGCCGCGAGTCCCCGCATGGGGGAGCGGCGGGACGGGAAGAAAATGCAGCCGGGGGCGTCTGGGACGTTGACGGGGGCCGGGCCGGGGCCTACACTTTTTTCGTAATGCGTGTGTCCGCGAACCCGCAGAAGGAGAGTCCAGCATGAGCACCACGGTCGGCGATCTGTTGCAAATCAAGGGCAAGGCGGTGGAGACCATCACCGCGTCGGAGACGATCTTGGAAGGCATCCGGCGCATGAGCGAAAAGCATATCGGGTGCCTCGCGGTGGTGACCAAGGCCGGCAAGCTGTCGGGCATCCTCTCGGAGCGCGACATCCTGTGGAAGGTGGTGGCCGCGGGCAAGTCCCCGAAGACGAACACGGTCAAGGACGCCATGACGCCCATCGCGCAGATGGACACGGTGACGCCGGCGCAGACGGTGGAGGAGTGCATGGCGCTGATCACCGGCAAGCGGCACCGCCACCTGCCCGTGCTGGAAGACGGGAAGCTGGCCGGATTGATTTCCATCGGCGACGTCGTGAAATTCATGCTGGATTCCCAGCAGGCGACGATCCAGAGCTTGGAAAAATACATTACCGGAACGTTCTAGGCGGCGGCGGCCCGTGCCGCCGTTCGCCAGGAAGGGAACCATGGCGAAAACGTGTACCTGCGCCGGCGCGGCTACCGCGGCGGACGAGGCGGCCTTGATGGGACGGCTGGAAGAGGTGCTGGCCGAGCAGAAAGACAAGCCGGGCGGGCTGATTCCGGCGTTGCAGACGGCGCAGGGGATTTTCGGCTACCTGCCCGAGCCGGTGCTGCGGCGCATCGCGCAGGCGTTCGACAAGTCGTACAGCGAAGTGGCGGGGGTGGTGTCGTTCTATTCGTTCTTCTCGACGGTGCCGCGCGGAAAGTTCGTCGTGCGCGTCTGCCTGGGCACGGCGTGCTACGTGCGCGGCGGCAACGAGGTGCTGCGGGCGATGAAGGACAAGCTGGGAATCGACGTGGGCGAAACGACGCCGGACCGGCTGTTCTCGCTGGCGGTGGGGCGGTGTTTCGGGGCCTGCGGCATGGCGCCGGTGCTGATGGTCAACGACGATCTGCACCAGCGCGTGAAGCCGGCGAAACTGGGCGAACTGCTGGATCAGTACCGGGCGCAGGCCGGGGCGGCGCCGGAGGAGCGGACATGAGCGCGGCGCGGTTCAGGAAGGTGGGGACCGGGGCGGCGCTGGCGGCGTGGCGGGAACAGCTGCGCGCCGAGGCGGCGCAGGGTCCGCAGGAAATCCGCGTGTGCATGGGCGGGAGCTGCCTGGCCTCCGGTGCGCCGGAGATCGCCGCGGCGCTGAAAACGGAACTGCAGCAGGCCGGGCTGGCGGACAAGGTGGTGGTGCGCGCGGCGGGCTGCATGGGGCCGTGCGTGCGCGGGCCCGTGCTGCGCATGGGCGACGGCACGTTCTACCAGGGCGTCAAGCCGGCGGACGCGGCGGAGATCGTGCGCGAGCATCTGGGTGCGGGGCGCACCGTGGACCGGCTGGTCGAGCACGACGCGCAGACGCACAAACCCCAGCCGCGGGCCGGGGATATCCCGTTCTTCACGCGGCAGACGCAGATCGTGCTGCGCAACTGCGGCTGGATCGATCCGGAAAGGATCGAGGAGTACGTGGAGCGCGACGGCTACGCGGCGCTGGCGCAGGTGCTGGCGGGCCTGACGCCCGAGCAGGTGATCGAGGAAATGAAAGGCTCGGGCCTGCGCGGCCGGGGCGGCGCCGGGTTCCCGACCTTCCTGAAGTGGGAATTCACCCGGCGGGCGCCGGGCGAGACGAAGTACGTGCTGTGCAACGCCGACGAGGGCGATCCGGGCGCCTACATGGACCGCAGCGTGCTGGAGGGTGATCCGCACAGCGTGATCGAGGGCCTGGCCATCGCGGCCTTCACCATCGGGGCGGCGCAGGGCTATGTCTACGTGCGGGCGGAGTATCCGCTGGCGGTGGCGCGGCTGAAAAAGGCGATCGAGCAGGCGCGCGCGTGCGGCCTGCTGGGAAACGACATTCTGGGCAGCGGGTTTGCGTTCGACCTGGACATCCGGATGGGCTCCGGCGCGTTCGTGTGCGGCGAGGAAACCGCGCTGATCGCCTCGATCGAGGGCCTGCGCGGCGAGCCGCGGCCGCGGCCGCCGTTCCCGGCACAGAAGGGGCTGTGGGGCAAGCCGACGGTGCTGAACAATGTCGAAACCTACGCCAACGTGCCGGCGATCCTGCTCCACGGCGCCGCGTGGTACGCGAAGTGGGGCACAGCGAAGAGCAAGGGCACGAAGGTGTTCGCGCTGGCCGGCTGCGTGCAGAACACGGGGCTGGTCGAGGTGCCGGTGGGCACGTCGCTGGGCGAACTGATCTACGACATCGGCGGCGGCATCCGCGGCGGCAAGGCCTACAAGGCCGCGCAGATCGGCGGGCCGTCGGGCGGCTGCATCCCGAAGGAAAACCTGAACGTGGCGCTCGACTACGA
>CAZMOR010000199.1:0-5183 GCA_964567795.1 uncultured Verrucomicrobiota bacterium | reverse complement strand
GATCGAGATCATGGGCGCCGGCATGGTGGATCCCAACGTGTTCAAGCTGGCGGGCTACGATCCGGAAAAGGTCACTGGCTATGCGTTCGGCATGGGCATCGAGCGGCTGGCGATGATCCTGTTCGGGATCGACGACATCCGGCGGTTGTACGAAAACGACGCCCGCTATTTGGCGCAATTTTAGGACACGATCATGAAGATACCGTTGAGCTGGTTGAAAGAATACGTTGCCTTCGAGGACACGGTCGCGGGGTTGGCGGACAAGCTGACGTTCTCGGGCGTGGAGGTCGAGGGCATCGAACGCATCGGCGGGGGCGTGCCGGGCGTGGTGGTCGGCGAAGTGCTGGCGATCGAGAAGCATCCGAACGCGGACAAGCTGACGCTGTGCAAGGTGAATTTCGGCGGGGCGGCGGAGATGACGGTGGTGTGCGGCGCGCCGAACGTGGCCGTGGGCGGGAAGTATCCGTTCGCGCCGCTGGGCACGGCGCTGCCGTGCGGGATCACGATCGAGAAGCGCAAGGTGCGCGGGGTCTTCAGCGAGGGCATGCTCTGCGCCGAGGACGAACTGGGATTTTCCGACGACCATACGGGGCTGATGGTGCTGGACGCCAAGTGGGCGCCGGGGACGCCGCTGGCCGAAGTCATGGGCCCGCCGGAGACAGTGATCGAAGTCGAAATCACGCCGAACCGGCCGGACTGCCTGAGCCTGCTGGGCATCGCGCGCGAAGTGGCGGCGCTGTACGGCACGCAGGTCAAGGTGCCGGACGCGACACTGCAGGAAGCGGCGCCCGCGGTGGAGAAGGCGACGAGCGTGGTGGTCGAGGACTTGAACGACTGCCCGCGGTACACGGCGCGGATTTTGCAGAACGTGAAGGTGGGCCCGAGTCCCGACTGGATGAAGCAGCGGCTGGAGGCCGCGGGGGTGCGGGCGATCAACAACATCGTGGACATCACGAACTACGTGATGCTGGAGTGCGGGCAGCCGCTGCACGCGTTCGACCAGAAGCTGCTGGCGGAGGGGCGCATCGTGGTGCGGCATCCGCGGCCGGGCGAGAAGATCCTGACGCTGGACGGCGTGGAGCGGGCGCTGGAACCGCAGATGCTGGTGATCGCGGACGCGCAGAAACCGATGGCGGTGGCCGGCGTGATGGGCGGCGAGCACAGCGGCATCAACGAGAGCACGACCGAGGTGCTGCTGGAGAGCGCGAATTTCCGGCCGGCGGCGATCCGGGCGACGAGCAAGAAACTGGGGATGCTGTCGGAATCGGCGCACCGGTTCATGCGCGGCGTGGACGCAGAGCTGGCGGAATTCGGCAGCCGGCGCGCGGCGAAGCTGATGTGCGAACTGGCGGGCGCGAAGCTGCTGATGAACGCGGTGGATGTCCGTTCAGCGCCGAAGCAGCCGTGGACGGTGACGTGCCGGCCGGAACGGCTGGAGGCCCTTCTGGGCTTGAAGGCCCGGCCGGAGGAGATCGCCGCCGTTTTCAAGGCGCTGGAGCTGAAGGTGCTGAAGTGCGGACCGGACGCCATCGAGGTGCAGGTGCCGACGTTCCGCGAGGATCTGACGCGCGAAGCGGACCTGATCGAGGAATTCGCCCGGATCCACGGGCTGAAGAAGCTGCCGCCGGTGCGATCGATGGCGACCATCGTGCCCGGCGCGGACGACAAGCCCGCGCAGGCCGCGGCGCGGCTGCGCGAGGTGCTGGCAGGGCTGGGCCTGCAGCAGATCATGAACTACAGCTTCCTGGCGGAGGGGCTGCTGGACCTGTTCGACAAGGACAACACGCCGAACCGCGTGAAGCTGGCGAATCCGCTGACGGCGGACCACACGGTCATGCGCGACGCGCTGCTGCCGCAGATGACGGAGACCATCGGCCTGAATTTCTCGCGGCAGGTGACGGAGACGGCGTTCTTCGAGACCGGGCGGGTGTTCCGGTTGGGGACGGACGGCAAGCCGACGGAAGCGGATCATGTGGCCATCGGGCTATCGGGCCCGGCGGGCCGTACGGGTCTGGACAAGTTCAAGCCCGTGGACGAGTTGGAGATGTTCCTGTGGATCAAGGGCCTGTGGGAGCAGGCGGCCGCCGCGCTGAACCTGCGCGGGGCGGCGTTGCGGCCGGCGGACCGGCCGTGGAGCGAACCGGGCCGCGGGATGGAAATCGTGGTGGCCGGTGCGGTGGCTGGCTGGCTGGGCCTGCTGAAGGCAGAAATTGCGAAGGAGTGGCGCATTCACGAGCCCGTCGGACTGCTGGAAGCGGCGGTGAAGCCGCTGGTGAAGGACGTGGAGGCGATGCAGCCGCTGGTGCCACCGCCGAGCTATCCGAGCATCCGGCGCGACGCGGCGCTGATCGTGGCCGCGGACGTGCGGCACGAGCGGGTGGTGGACGTCGCGCGCCAGGCCGCCCCGGCGGAGCTGGAAAAGATCGAGCTGTTCGACATCTACGCGGGCAAGAACCTGGGCGAAGGCCGCAAGAGCATGGCCTATGCGTTCACGTACCGCTCCAAGACCGGGACGCTGACCGACGAAGCGGCGAACGGGTTCCAGGAAAAGGTGAACGCGGCCTTGAAGGCGCAGTTGCCGGCCGAGATCCGGGAGGGCTGAGCCATGCCGACGTATGAATACGAATGCCGCAAATGCGGCCACACATTCGAGCAATTCCAGTCCATCACGGCAGCGCCGGTGAAAACCTGTCCGAAGTGCAAGGGCAAGGTGGCGCGGCTGGTGTCGGGCGGGGCGGGGATCATTTTCAAGGGGTCCGGCTTCTACCAGACGGACTACAAGAAGACGAGCCACACGTCGCACAAGGCGGACAAGACCGGGGAAACGAAAGCCGGAACCAAGAGCGAAACCAAAGCGGACAAGCCCGCGAAATAGGGAGAGCGATCATGGGAGAGAATGTTTTGATGATGCGCTGCACGAAGTGCGGCGAGATGAACCAGCTGCCGGTGGTGCACTGCAAGCGATGCGGGGCGAAGCTGGACTTCGAGACGGCCGAGAAGCACATGCAGGAAGCCAGCCAGCCGACGCTTCAGCAGCAACTCCGGGCGGCGGCCCGGTTGGCGGTGATGCTGATCCTGCTGGTGGTTCTGCTGCTGCTGATCTGGCCGGCGAAGATGACGCGGACCTATGGCGAGGAGATCGACGCCAAGCGCTACCGGCTCAAGGGCGAACTGCTGATCAACGCCCTGAACCAGGGTTTACCGGCTTCGCAAGTCGTCGAGGAGAAGGAAATCAACGCATTCATGCGTGAAATGCTGGCGGCGCAGCCGAAAGCCACGGGATTCTTTGCGGCGTCCCTCGAGGACATCGGCGCGCGGTTCTTCCCGGGGCGGGCGGAGGTGTACGTGGCCATCGGGCGGGGGCCGTTTACGTTCACGGGCACGTTTTACGCCAAGGTCAAGGATTCGGAGCTGGTGGTGACCGGCGCGAAAGCCGGGCATCTGCCGCTGCCGGGCATTCTCGGAAAGCTTTACGCCAACACGCAGGCGGGGCTGTTCCGGCAGTTCAAGAACGAGTCGCGGATCGTGCGGCACCTGGACGGCGCCTCGATCAACGACGGTTCGATCGAACTGCTGGTGAAGTCCGCGAACTGAGCGGGGGATGAAGGCCGTTTTCCAGCGCGTCGCGAGCGCAGAGGTGCGCAGCGAGGGGCGGATGACGGGGCGCATCGGGCCGGGGGCGGTGGTGCTGCTGGGCGTGGGACGGACGGATACCGAAGCCGAGGCGGCCAAGCTGGCCGACAAGGTGGCCAAGCTGCGGGTGTTCGACGATGCCGAGGGGAAGATGAACCTGGCGATATCGGCGGTGCCGGGCGCGAAGTTCATCGTGGTGAGCCAGTTCACGCTGCTGGGGAACACGGAGAAGGGGAACCGGCCGAGCTACATTGACGCGGCGCCGCCGGAACTGGCGGAGCCGTTGTATGAGAAATTCGTGGAGTGCCTGCGGGGAATGGGCTTCACGGTGGAAACCGGCGTGTTCCGCACGATGATGCAGGTGGAGCTGGTCAACGACGGGCCGGTGACGCTGCTGCTGGACACGGACGCGTGGAAGTAACGGGGGGGAGATCGGCGGGGGGGGTATATGAGTCAAGACCGGGAATCGATTTGGCGCAACGCCTCGTAGACGACGACGGCGACGGCGCTGGAGAGATTGAGTGAGCGCACATGCTGGGTCTGGATGGGGATGCCGCAGACCGAGCCGGAATGAGCCGCGAGCAGGGAATCCGGCAGGCCCTTGGTTTCGCAGCCGAAGACAAGGGTGTCGCCGGGGCGGTACTCGGCCTGATCGTAGCGGCGGGAACTGCCGGTGCTGTATAGGAAGAGGCGGGCGGGCTGGAGGGCTTGCAGGCAGGCTTCCCAGGACGGATGGACCTGGACCTGAACGGCATCCCAGTAATCCAGGCCGGCGCGGCGGAGCTGGGCATCGGTGATCTTGAACCCGAGGGGTTCGACCAGGTGGAGACGGGTGCCGGTCGCCGCGCAGAGGCGGGCGATGTTACCGGTATTGGGGGGGATTTCGGGACTGACAAGCACCACGTTCAAGGGCGGGACGGGCCAGTGGAAATCAAATTCGGCCTTGCGGGAATGAGCGTGTTTCATGCGGGCGGCAACGCCTATTTCTTCTTATCGGTTTTGGCGGCCTGTTTGGCCTTGCGCCAATCGATGAGCTTGCGTTGAAGGTAATCGGTTTCGAAGCGGGTGATGTCCACTTCGTATTCGAAGCCGGCGGCGAGGGCGCCCTGGTTGCCCATGATGGCCGCCTTGGCCTGCGCGAACTGCGCGGGTTCGAATTTGAGCGCGGGGTCGTAGGGGTAGAGGATTTTGGCGACCTTGCCGGCCTGGATGCCCTCGATGAAGCGTCGGATCTGGTTGCGGCTGGACGTGCCCTTGCGGTTGAGCTGATCGGAGACCACGGCTTCATATACGGTTTCGGCCCGGTTTTCGGGCACGTTCCAGATGACGACGTCGATTTCGCCGAGGCACTGGTTGGTGGCATCGTGGTAGGTCAGGTTGCAATACGCATGCGAATTCTTGGGGTCGTTGCGGGAGTTGTACTGGATGGTGGCGAGGGTTTCGAGGACGGCGCCGATGCTGCCCCATTTGGGGCCTTCAAGGTCGCGCAACTGTTCGAAATACTTTTGGACGAGGGGGCGGCGGGCCTCGGCGATGGAGGCGGGCCAGGC
>CAZMOR010000198.1:0-3363 GCA_964567795.1 uncultured Verrucomicrobiota bacterium | reverse complement strand
TCATGTTGAGCGCAGGCGCAGCGCGCCGAAGTCGAAACATCTCCAGTTTACCGAGGTAGGACAGCGGTTGGAGCCGGGCCGAGATCCCTCGACAAGCTCGGGATGACCGCGGGGCTTCCGCCAGCTCATTTTTTGCGTGATTTTTGGGGGCTGGTGTGGCATATTTCACGCAACCTTATTCAAAGGCAAGGAGATACGATGAAAGTGCCGCTGTTGGATTTGAAGCCGCAATATGAACAGATCCGGGCCGAAGTGGAGCCGGCGATCCTGGAACTCTGCAAATCGCAGGTGTTCATCCTGGGGCCGAAGGTCCAGGAGTGCGAGGCGGCGGTGGCGAAGTATTCCGGCGCGGCGCACGGCGTGGGGATGTCGTCGGGCTCGGATGCGCTGATCGTGGCGCTGATGACGGAGGGCATCGGGCCGGGCGACGAGGTGCTCACGACGCCGTATTCGTTTTTCGCGACGGTGGGGGCGATCGCGCGGCTGGGGGCGCGGGCGCGGTTCGTGGACATCGATCCGGTGACGTTCAACCTCGACGGGGCCAAGCTGGAGGCGGCGGTGACGCCGAAGACGAAGGCGATTATCCCGGTGCACCTGTACGGGCAGATGGCGGACATGGACGCGGTGATGGCGGTGGCGAAGAAGCACAAGCTGGCGGTCATCGAGGACGCGGCGCAGGCGATCGGCTCGGAATGGAAGGGCCAGCGCGCGGGGAGCATCGGCGACTACGGGTGCTTCTCGTTCTTCCCGTCGAAGAACCTCGGGTGCTTCGGCGACGGCGGCATGCTGACGATGCAGGACGCGGCGAAGGCCAAGAAGGCGGCGATCCTGCGCAACCACGGGTCGGATCCGAAGTACTACCACAAGCTGGTGGGCGGGAATTTCCGCCTCGACGCGCTGCAGGCGGCGGTGGTGACGATCAAGCTGAAGTATCTCGACGGCTGGACGGCGGCGCGGCAGGCGAATGCGGCGCGCTACGGGAAGCTGTTTGCGCAGACGGACCTGGTGAAGTCGGGCAAGGTGGTGCTGCCGGCGGCGAAGACGAACCGGCACATCTACAACCAGTTTGTGATCCGCGCGCAGAACCGCGACGGGCTGATCGCGCACCTGCGCAGCCGCGACGTGGGCACGGAAGTCTATTATCCGGTGCCGCTGCACCTGCAGGAGTGCTTCCGCTCGCTGGGCCACAAGGCCGGCGATTTCCCGGAAAGCGAGAAGGCGGCCAAGGAAACGCTGGCGCTGCCGATTTATCCGGAGCTGACGGACGACATGGCCGCGCGGGTGGTCGAGGTCATCGCCGAATTCTACAAGGGCTAGGTTGCGGTTTGCCGAACGGCTTATCCAGCGGTATACTGGAGAACAATCTGTTCAACCCAACCAACCGGAGGATAAAACGATGAAAAAACTGATTCTGATCACGCTGGCGGTTCTGTTTGCGCTGGCGCTGAGTTCGCAGGCCTGGTGGATTTTCGGCAAGAAGGCGGAAGCGCCGGCGGAGCCGCCGGCGGCGGCCGCGGTGGACGAAAGCGCGCCCGCGGCTCCGGCCACGGACGCCGCTCCGGCCGGTTGCCCCATGGCCGCGATGAAGGGCCAGGGGTGTCCGATGAAGAGCGCGGACGACAAGGCCGCGTGCCAGGCGAAGTGCAAGGCCAAGACCGACGAGGAAAAGGCCGCGTGCCAGGCCAAGAAAGCCGAGAAGAAGGCGCAATGCGAGGCCAAGAAAGCGGAAAAGAAGGCCAAGCACGAAGCCAAGCAGGCGGATAAGAAAGCCAAAAAGTCGGAAAAGAAAGCCAAGAAAGCCGAGAAAAAAGCGGCGGAAGCCGCAGCCGCGGCGGCCGCGGAACAAGCTCCGGCGGCGGAACCGGCCCCGGCCGAAACCGCTCCGGCGGACGCCGCCCCGGCCCCGGAAGCCGCGCCCCAATAGCGCCGGATTCCAGGATGGCGAAGAAAATCCCCGGCCGGGCTTTCCGGCCGGGTGATTTTTAGGTATAGAAGGATGGCGACGATGAGCAAGGACATCTCCAGACTGGTGGAAGGCTGGCCCTACGAGCCCGGCGAAGTGCGCGCGCGCTGGATCGAAACCGCCGACGGGCAGCGGAAAGTGCAGTTGCGCCTGGATCTCGGCCTGTTCCAGATGGAGCCGGAGGGCCGGCCGGACGGGACGCGCCCGCGCGGGGCGGTCTCGCTGTGCGATTTCTACATCGACGAGGAGCGGGCCGCGCCCGGCAACGTGCTGCCGCACAAGCTGGATTTCGAGGCCTGCTCGGAACTGCAGCAGGAGGTGATGCAGTACTACTACCGCATCATGGCATTCCATGCGCTGGGGCATTTCAAGGGCGTGGTGGGCGACTGCAACCACAACCTGGATTTGATCGACATCGTGTCGGAATACGCGGTGGACGACGAGGTGGCATGGCAGTTCCTGCAGTTGTATCCGTACATGCGCATGATGCTGGCCCGCGCGCAGGCGGAGGTGGCATTGGCCGCCGCCCGCTTCGACGAGGCGGAGAAGACCGTGCGCGAAGGCATCAAGGACCTCGAGACGTTCTACGCCGAAAACTACGAGCCGACGAACGCCGACGGTTCGCCGGTGCCGCCGCCGCCGGAACTGGAGACCCTGCGCGAACTACTGGCGCAGATCGACCGGCGCCGGCCGCGGAGCGAAGCGGAAACGCTGCGCGCGGAGCTGGCCCGGGCCGTCGAACTCGAGAACTACGAGAAAGCCGCGTTTTTGCGCGACCAGTTGAAGTCCCTGAAGGGCCTGGAGTCGCGCAGCGGCAAGAAGCGCGGCCGTCCGGGCGGCCGGGAGAATCCGAATTGAACCGGCGCGCCGCCATCGGGATGTTGCTGGCCGTTTGCGCGGCGATTCCGGCGGCGCAGGGCGCGCCGGCGTTGTACACGAACGGGGACGGCTGGGCCGCGGTGGCCGGGGGCACGGCCGCGGACAAGCCGCCGGCGGCGGACTGGAGCTTCCAGGACGGCGCCTGGATCGGGCGGATTCCCGCCGGCGCGGCCAACGTGAGCTGGGGCGGCATGGCGCTGCCCGTGGCGGGGGCCACGGCGCCGCCCGCGCCGGCCGTGGCGCTGCCCATGGAACGCAATGGCTTTGGCGAATGCGTGGTGCGGTCGCTGTGCGTGCGGTTCGACTCGGTGGTGCGCTCGCGCCGATGGTCGCTGATTTTCGCCGACAGTCCCGAATTCGAACCGCTGTTCATGCTGGAACACCAGTCCGCGAAACTGGTCATGGAACTGGAGGACGTGGCGACGGGCCAGCGCTGGCCGCTGGAGCCGAAGCGCCGCGGCCGCGAAGGCGGCCGGTTCCCGGCCCGGAGCGATCCGCGGTTTTACGGCGGCACGCTGGAC
>CAZMOR010000197.1:0-13781 GCA_964567795.1 uncultured Verrucomicrobiota bacterium | reverse complement strand
TTCCGCAAGTGACTTGCGGAACTCGCCTTGGCTCTGACCACGCTCACCACGGCCTTGGCCGCGGAATTCGCGGTCGCCGCGGTCTTGGCCGTCCCGGCCGGACTTGCGGAATTCGCCTTGGCCCTGGCCGCGTTCGCCGCGGGGCGGACCACGGAACTCACCCTTGCCCTGACCGCGGAATTCGCCATCACCGCGGTCCTGGCCGTCCCGGCCGGACTTGCGGAATTCGCCCTTGCCCTGACCACGTTCGCCACGGCCTTGGCCACGGAACTCACCCTTGCCTTGGCCGCGCTCGCCACGGCCTTGGCCGCGGAATTCGCCATCGCCGCGGTCCTGGCCGTCCCGGCCGGACTTGCGGAATTCGCCTTGGCTCTGACCCCGCTCGCCACGGGGCGGGCCACGGAACTCACCCTTGCCTTGGCCGCGTTCGCCACGGCCTTGGCCGCGGAATTCACCATCGCCGCGATCCCGGCCGCCACGACTGGACTTGCGGAATTCGCCCTTGCCCTGACCGCGCTCGCCACGGTCCCGGCCACGGAACTCACCCTTGCCCTGGCCGCGTTCACCACGGCCTTGGCCGCGGAATTCGCCATCGCCGCGATCCTGGCCGTCCCGGCCGGACTTGCGGAATTCGCCTTGCTGGCGCGTACGGTCCGACGGGTCTCGAAGATCGGCAGAGAACGCAGGGCCTGAGCGCATATGTTTGCCCATGGCCGGCGCCAGCGGGCAGCCGGCGTCAGGATTATTGCATTTATCCATTTGCGAGCAACAGGATCGGTCGGCCGCGCCGTTCAGGTCCTTGCCATGTTGGCGTTTCTGTGGATTGTTGTCGTCTTTTGCAATGGCACTGCCAGCCACAAGGACGGCAACGGCCATCATCAGCATGGTATTTTTCATTGGTATATCCTGTCTTTATCTCTGGTTCATCCGCATCACCGGGAAGCGGATAGATTGTCTGATGCTTCCTATCTGACAGATAACGGTCATCCAACTGATTTATTGTGGCATATTTTATAAACCGCCAAAAACGCCGATTTCGTCACCGCCGGGTCAATCGTTTCTTGACCGCCGGGCGGATGATTTGGGAGCATCTCGATGTCAGGAGAATCGCGGCAGGCACTGAGCCCGGCCGTATCATGGAATGGGAACCGAAAAGGGGCGCGTGATGACAAAGCCATCCGTTCAAATCTGCCATCTCATCCGCATCTGGCTGCTGGCCGCTTGCCTGGCGGCTTTCTGCGGGTGCATGAGCATCCATAAGGCCGCCGACCGGGGCAACCTGACCGTGGTGAAGCAATTCCTGCAGAAGGGCGTGGCGGTGGATGTCCGGGATCGCTATGGCCGGACGCCCCTGATGTATACCCTGACCAAACTGGACAACGTTCAATATCTGGTGGAAAAGGGCGCGGACGTGAACGCGCGCGACAACGAAGGGGAGACCCCGTTGATGAAGGCCGCGTTTCTGGGGCAGTTGGACGTCGTGGAATATCTGGCGGCAAAAGGCGCGGATGTGAATGTCCGGAATGAACGGGGCGAAACCCCGTTGATGCAGGCAACCCGGAACCTGGACGTGGTGAAATTCCTGGTCGAACACGGAGCGGATGTCAACGCCCGGAACAACCAGGGCGAGACGTTGCTTTTGAAGGCGGCGGTTTCGGGCCGACTGAGCATCGTTCAATATCTGTTGAAATCCGGGGCGGTTGTGGATGCCGCGGCGGAAACGGATCGCGCCCGCTGAAACCGCGGCGCCGGGTCACCGGATTTCTTCACCGGGTTTTTTCTTGCGGCGTTTATCTTCGTACATGCGGGCATCCGCGAGTTTCATCAATTCGGCGAAGTCGTAGGGTTTTTCGGCAAACGCCGTGCCGACGGCGATGATGCACGGGATGCCGTTGTCCACCGTGCGGTTGACCTCCGCCAGGGACTCCTCCCAGCGCGCTTTCAATACCTCGACATCCGCGGCGCTGCCGTTGCAGGCGATCATGAGGTATTCGTCGCCGCCAAGCCGGTAGCCGTGGATGTTCTCCGCGGTGACGTTGCGGATGCTGGCGGCGGCCTTCATCAGGAGCCGGTCGCCGGCTTCGTGCCCGTAGTGGTCATTGGTTTGCTTCAGGTAATTGACGTCGAAATTGAAAATGGCCACGGAATCGAGGTGCGGATATTCGCGGGCGAGGCGGGCAAGGTATTTGCCCTTGTTGTAGAGCCCGGTGAGCTTGTCATGCTCGCTTTCGAAGATGATCTCCTCCCGCAGGAGGCTGTTTTCCACGCACAGGGCGATGATGGCGGCCAGGATGCCGAGATCCAGGGCCTTCCGGTCGGTCTGGGCGTCCAGTTCCAGCCAGAGGGCGTAACGCTGGCCGGAAAAGGTTCCGGCGCAGAAACGGACGTAGCGGTTGTCCGGATGGCCGCCGCGGGCGCGGATGATTTCGCGGAAGCCGCTGCCAAGCTGGTCGGCCGGCATTTCGGTCCGCCCCGGAACGCCGAACGCGCAATCGAAACCCGGATCGAGGGGCCGGCGGTCCTGCGTAACCGGGCCGGCTCCGGTCCCGCAGGCGGCAACTTCGAGCTGGCCATGCCGGTCCAGCAGGAAAAACAACCGGGGCGTCTTGAAAAATCCGGCAATGACCGGCAGCAGGGCGGAATGGGAGGCGGAGATCTTCTCCAGCATGGCGGACTGGAACGCCGACACTTTTTCGGACAGGACGGAGTACTCCGTGACCTCCTGGCTCAAGAGCATGAATTCGGTGGTGTTGGTCAACATGCCGATTTTGTAGGTGGTCCCGTCCTTGTCGAACAGGCCGTGATGCAGGCGCCAGTAGATCTTGCGTTCCCGGTCGACGCATTCCCATTCCGTGGCTTCGCCGCGGGCCAGCGGGGCATGGAGGCTGCGCGCCTCCCACGGGAAAACATCGCGGGCGTTCTGGCCGGCCAGTCCGGGGCCATACAGCCGTTCGACGAACGCATCGGCAAATGCGATTTTGCGGGTGTCTTCGGCGACGATGTAAATGCCGCCAATGGCCTGGGTGATGAAGCGGGCGATCTCGGGTGCAAAGTCCATGGGGCGAGAATACGCCGGGCCGGGGAGGGGGGTCAACTGGAGAGCGGAGACATGGGGTGGCCGTTGCCGGCGATGCGGCGGGGCCGGGCGGTTTGTTCCGGGCGAAGAAACGCCGCGAGCGGGCAAGCGATTACGGGGAATAGTTCCCGCTTGGCGCGCGCCGGCCGGCGGACTATCCTGACTTCATGAAAGATCGGGCGTTCATTCTGGTTGGGGAAGGGTAAGGACATGGAGCTTTCTGCCGCTGGCACGGGGGGGCTGGCCCGGGAGCGTGGAGCCCGGCAGGCGACGCTCATGGCGCTGGCGGACGTCCTGATTACGTTTGGGGCCATGATCGCGGCCCATTCCGCGGTGATCCTGGCCGATTTTTGCAAGACATTCCTTGAATTCGTGGCGGTGTTCCTCTCGTGGTGGGCAATCCGGCGGATGGCG
This sequence comes from uncultured Verrucomicrobiota bacterium, assembly GCA_964567795.1. Lineage (GTDB taxonomy): Bacteria > Verrucomicrobiota > Kiritimatiellia > CAIQIC01 > Lenti-01 > Lenti-01. The sequence goes on along the minus strand of CAZMOR010000197.1, from coordinate 10,291 downwards.
CGCGGCCCCGGCGGGGGCTTTGATTACGGACTGGGCAAGATGGAGAACCTGGCCAGCCTGGTCGTGGGCATGCTGATGGCCGTCTGTTTGTTCATCATCGTCGGGAATGCGCTGCGGAATATCGTGCATCCGGCCCATGTCGCCGGAATCGGAGTCCAGATCAGCCTGGCTTCCCAGGCGGTGTATGCCGTGATCAACAGCCGGGTGGCCCGGCGCTGCCGGCAGTCGGCGCAGGCGGAGAACTCGCCGCTGCAGGCGGCCCAGGCGCGGTTGCATTTCACCCGCGCCGCCGCCAATGTCTTCATCCTGCTCTCCCTGGGGCTGAGCCTGCTGCTGGCGCGCTACGACTGGGTGCGGTATGTCGATCCGGCCGCCTCCCTGGTGATCGCCGGGTCCATCCTGATGGCCGCGCTGGGCATTTTCTCCACTTCGGTGGGCGACTTGCTGGACCGGACCTTGGAGGAATCGGACCAGCTGCTGATCCTGCGGGAACTGGCGCGCCACTTCCATGATTACGAACATCTCCATGGCATTCGCTCGCGGCGGGCCGGCGCGGAGGTATACATCGACATCCTGCTGGAGTTCGATCCGGACAAGAAGGCCGGCGAGATCCAGGCCGTGGCGGCTAGCCTGCGGCACAAGATCGAGAGCCAGATCCGGAACAGCCACGTGACGATCGGGCTTTCAACCGAGCCCGGCGGTTCGCCGATGGACCGGTAGCGCGCGGGCCGCGGCCGGCTGGAAAAACCTACAAGCCCTGCATCTTGGCCAGGTAGTCGTCCATTTCCTGGATGCTCGAGAACACCTGCATGGAAGGCAGGGCATCGATGATTTCAAGGGCCTTTTGGATGGGCGCTGGAATCCGTGCCAGGCAGAGGGAGCCACCGCTGCGGGCCAGATCCTTGCGGGTTTTGAAAATGATGCGGATGCCCATGCTGCTGATGAATTCCAGCGCAGCCAGATCCAGCGTGAGGATCTTGGCGCCGCCCTCCGCCAGCAGGTAGGCGAGTTTGGTTTCCAATGCGGGGGCGGTTGTGCTGTCGAGCGACCCGGCCAGTGCAACCACGAACACGCGCGGCTTGTTTTCAACCACCTTGATCGTCAGCGCCATGTTAACCGCCTTTCTTGTAGAGACCTTGTAGCATACCGGCCCTGGCGAGGCAAGAAAACGAGCCGGGACCGGTTCACTGCGCCGGCGTGCAATCCGGGCTGTGAACCAGCCGGAAAAGCCCCGGATCATGGCGCAGCTCGAAACCGGCCAGGGCGAAGCGGCGTGCAAACGACTGCTGCTTGGTCCGTTGGCGCGGGGATTCCGGCGGCAACCGGCCGCCATACCGGATTTCCACGACGGGCGGGCAGGTCCCCCGGCGGTCCGCCACCTGGGCGGAAGGTGCGCCGGACAGGGCCAGCCATTCCAGAAATTGGACCAGAGTTTCGTTGAAACGGACGGCGGCCACCGGGACGAGCGGCGCGCCAGGGCCGCAATCAAAAGCCACCGGCATGCGTTGCGCCGGCGGGGGATGCCCGATGCGCCGGGCCAGTTCCGCCGCAAATTGTTCGGGATTCTCCGTCCGGTTGAGAATGGTTTCATCCAGATGCGGACTGGAATTCCAGGTGCGTTCCGCTTCGACCAGCAGGGCGCCGATATCCACGGGAATGAACTCCTCGAGGTTGCGCGTGCCGCGGGCAATGCCCATGAAGTCGAGTAGCAGCCGTTGCGCCCGGTTGATCAATGAGGCCGGGAGAAAGGCCTGAAGCGGTTCCGGTTGGAAACAGGCCCGGATCTTCTCCACCAGGGAAACCGCCTCGAGCGCGAAGGCCACTTGCGGGATGTGCCCGGCAGACAAGGCCTGGCAGCGGTCGCGGAAGGCCTGGAGCAGGGCATCCACCACATCCAGATCCAGGGTTTTCCGGCAGCGCCGGGCCATCTCCGGTTCGCCCAGCATGTCCAGCCGGTCGGCCACGTACAGCACGCGGCCGGCAATGGCGGAAAAGACCTCTTCGGCTTCCGCAACCAGTTCCAAGGCGCAATCCACCGTCCGGAAGAGCCGCAGGAGATTCATTTCTTCGATTTCGCCGGCGAGATCCAGCTGGCCCTGTTGCCGGCGCAGGAGTTCCAGGGTTTTCCCGGCCGGCAGCGGATGTCCGTGCCCGGGACAGCACCAGTGGATGGAACCCCCTTCCAGCAGCCGGATGATTCCGGCCAGCGATTGCTTGAGCTGCCCGGGATTCCAGCCGTGCAGTCCGGCCACCAGCGGGCGGCTGGCGCTTAATAAATCGCCGATGAACAGCAGGTCTCCGACCCGGAAACAGAGGCTGTCCGGGCTGTGACCGGCACACGGCAGAATCTCGAGGGTGCCGCCGCCCCAGGTTAGGGTTTGCCGCAAGGCATCGCCATGGGCCGTGGTGCAAATGCAGGTTTCGCAGCCATCGGCCAGGCGGATGCAGCGGGATTGGCGTTCCCGGACATCCGCGGCGGTCATCAACGGGATGTGCGCCGGCGTGCACGGCATGTCCAGTCCGTAGAGTTCGGCGGCCGTCAAGCGGGAATCCCCGGCCGCCAGCGCCCGGGCGCCGTGCTCCTGGGCCGAAAGCCACGCCGGGCGGCGGGCATTGTCCAGCCAGGCCTTCGCTTCCCGGCTGTGGTCCAGATGGCAATGGGTGATGCACGCCAGCAACGGCCGGATGCCAGGGCCCTCCCGGGCGGCCAGGATGCGGTGCAACTCCTGGGTTTGTTGCGGCAGGGCCCCGGGATCGATCAAGAGCCTGCGGTCCGGGAATTCAATGAGGTAGGAATTGGCGGAAAGCACGTCCGGGGCGCGGATATAGGGGTAGACAAATGCGCCCGCTATCTCCGGAATCGGCTGCCATGTGCGGTTTTCCATGCGTGCTCCGGCGGGATCCGGCAGCATCGGGGCGCGGCGGAATCCAGCCTGGTCCGGAGCGTAGCGAAAACCTCCGGAGAATACAAAACCGATTGACGCGACAGCATGAAAGGTAGAGCATTCGGTTCAAGCGGGTGCCGGGGTTCGGAACCGCTTCCGACAAGAGGTGACGCATGAGAACGAGAGCCATCGGGATGGCGTTGGGATGGGTGCTGCTGGGGGCGGTGGCCTCGGCTTCCGCCGTTGAAATTTCCGAAGCCCTGCGCCTGGCCATCCAAGGCGATGTTGAATCCATCGAGAAGCAAAGCCCGCCCATGGGCGAGGTGATGGCCGCCTTGCGCGAAGCCGGGGCCGCCTATGTTCCCGAATTGGTCGCCCCTGTCGATGTGGACCATTACCAAGGCATGATGATGCGCCGGATCATGACGGGCATCTATGCGATGGACATGACCTATGCCTCGACCTTCGGCCGGCAGGCGGATGCCGCCCGGGATGGCGAAGCCGTCTACCGGCTGCTGGAACAGGTCGGGTATCCGCAGCCCGAGATGGAACGCCGGTACCGCGAGGCGCTGGAGCAAATCGATCAGCCCGGAGGCGATGAGCGGCTGCAGCAGCTGGTCAAGGAGCACGATCAAAACCAGCTTTGGCAGGACAAATTGCAGACCAGCGAAGGCGTGGAATTCGTGGCGGATAACCTGTACGGATTCCTGCTGGAGGGATTGTATCTCACCTCGGAGCAGTGCTTCCTGTCCAACTACGACGCGTCCGCCATGTCCTACGTCGGGTACCTGCGCGATTCGTTCGAGGAATACAACAAGCTGCTGAACCGGCTGGGCGAAAGCCGGGAATTCGCCTCCTGGATGGAAGGCCATGACCGGATGAATTTCCTGGCCTCCATCCTCGTCATCCTGGGAGACAAGCCGGTCGTCACGCCGGCGCAGCTGGACGCCCTGCGGCCAGCCATTGAAAAAGCCCGGCAGCAGATCGTCCGCTGACGGCGGGGCCGGTCCTCCCCATGCATGAACACGCGCTGAACGGGATCGTTCACGTGGTCGCGGCATTGTCCGCGCTGGCGGGGGACCCCACCGGCGCGGCCGCCCGCCTGGCGGAGGACTATCTGGTGCGTGCGCTGGGGTTGCGGCCGGCGGATCCCAGCTTCGGCATTTTCAGGGACTTGCTGGAGCTCTACACGGGCCAGGCGGAGAAAGCCGCGCCTGAACACGCGATCGACGGGGTTTGCGTGCGGCTTGGAGCGTTGTTATCGCCCGCGGACAAGCAGTTGTTCCTGTTGCATGCATGGCATATCCGCCAGGCGTTGCCGGCGGCGGGCGTGCGCGCCGATCAGCTGCTGGAACGCGCGGCGGATGCCTTGCAGGTTCCGGCCGCCGAACGGGAGGCCGGACGGCAATTCATCACTTCCGGGCCGGACACGCCCGACACCGCCGCCTGCCGGCGTTTCCGCCGCGCGGGCTGGCGCGCGGAATTGGCGGTCCTCGGCAGCCCCTGGACCGGGCGGTTTTTCGTGCGGGTCTTGCGGGGCGAAGTATCCATTGACGACAATCCCGTTGCCGCCGGCCGGTTTCTTCCGCTGGAACCGGGCGCGATTCTACGCGATGCCGGCGGCCAGGCGGTTTATCTGTGCGAAATCGCGCAGTTGTTTGGCGGCGGCACTTCCGCGGCGGCGCTCCGGTTCGAAGCGGAAGGGCTTGAATACCGTTTTCCGGGCGGGGAGGGCGGCGTGCGGGGATTCTCATTCGCCGAAACCGGCGGCCGGCTGGTGGCCGTCATGGGCGGCAGCGGCGTGGGAAAGTCCACGCTGGTTCAGCTGCTCAACGGCAGTTTGCGGCCCGATTCCGGCCGGGTTGTCCTGAACGGCATCGACCTGCACCGGAACCCCGCGGCGCTGGAAGTCGTGATCGGCACCGTGCCGCAGGATGATCTGCTGTTTGAAGACCTGACAGTCCGGGAAAACCTCGATTACAACGCGCGGCTGTGCCTGGCCGGATTGCCGGACGCCGAGCGCCGCGAACGCGTCCGCCGCATGCTGGCCGAGTTGAACCAGGAGGAGATCGCGGATCTCAAGGTGGGCGGGCCCCTGTCGAAAACCATCAGCGGCGGGCAGCGCAAGCGGCTGAACATCGCCCTGGAATTGATCCGCGAACCGTCCGTGCTCTTTGTCGACGAACCGACCTCCGGCCTCTCCTCCGCGGATTCCGACATTGTGATGGGCCTGCTGAAGGCGCAGGCCGCGCGCGGCCGGCTGGTGATCGCGATCATCCATCAGCCCTCCTCCAATGTGTTCCGGATGTTCGATGCGTTGTGGATCCTGGACAAGGGCGGGGTGCCCATCTACCAGGGCCATCCCCTGGAGGCCGCCCGCTATTTCCGCGAGGCCGCCCAGTTGGCGGGCACGGACCGCAGCGTTTGTCCGGAATGCGGGAATGTCAATCCGGAGCAGATCTTCGCGCTCATTGAATCCAAAGCCATCGATGCCGACGGCCGGTTCACCCGCGCGCGGCAGTTTCCGCCGGAGTTCTGGCACGACGCCTGGCGGAAGCGCCGCCCCGCGCCGGCCGCGGACGCCCCGGCGCCGGCCGTGCCGCCGCCGCGCCAGTTGGCGCGGCCCGGCTGGCTGGGCCAGCTCCGGGTGTTCCTGGCCCGCACGGTGCGGGCCCGGACGGCCAACCGGGGATATCTGCTGGTGAACCTGCTGGAGCCTCCGGTGCTGGCGTTTCTCACCGCCTGGTTGTGCCATGCGGCTCCCGGCGGGGTGTACACGCTGGGCGACAATCCGTACCTGCCGGTGTATTTGTTCATGGCGGTCATCGTGGCGATTTTCCTGGGGTTGAGCATCAGCGCGGAGGAGATCGTCAGCGATCGCCGCATGCTCCGCCGCGAACGGTTCCTGCATCTGAGCTGGAGCGCGTATGCCGGCGCGAAAGTGCTGCACATCGCCGGCCTGGCCTTGCTGCAGACAGCGGTGTGTGCGGCGCTGGGCGCCGGCGGGCTGCGCCTGCCCGGATTTTTCGCCAAGTTGTGGCTGGTGTTGTTCTCGGCCGCGGTTTTTGGCGGCATCCTGGGTTTGAATGTCTCTGCCCGGTTCAAGTCCGCCGTCACCGTGTACATCCTGCTGCCGCTGCTGCTGCTGCCGCAGATGCTGCTGGGGGGGCTCATGATCGCCTTCGACGATTTGCATTCGCACCGCGCCCCGAATGCCTATCCGCCCTGGATCGGCGAATGGACGGCTTCCCGCTGGGCGTTCGAGGCGCTGGCGGTCGAGCAATACCAGTCCAACGCCTATCAACGGCACTTCGAAGCAGTGGACCGGGAACTTTCGGCGCGGGATTACCTGGTGCATGACTGGATCCCCGCCGTGCAAGGGCGGCTCGACGCGCTGTATCTGGCGGCACCGGCCCGCCGCGAAGACATCCGCCAACTGCTGATCCGCGAATTCCGCGCGTTGGCGGGCGACGCGGAGCGCCTGTCCGGCGCCGATCTCGCGGTGACCGGTCTACGCCCCCCGGACCGGACCGGATTCGATGCGCTCAAAGCCACATTGCGCGATCTGTCCCGTTCGGAACAGGCTGCGCGCCAAGCGGCGCAGGAACGCCGCAACGCCATCCAGGAAACCCTGCTGGCTCAACATGGGGAAGCCGGCCTGGCCGCTTTCGTGAAAGCGCAGACCAACCGGAAGCTCGTTGAACTGGTCCGCCGCCGGGGCTTGGCGGATCCGTTGCGCGAACAGGGCGGACGCCTGGTCCGGCTGGCGGACCCGGTGTACCAGGCGCCGGAATCGGTCTGGGGCCGCGCTCCGTTCATGGCCGGTGAAAAGCGCCTGGGCGGGATGGTCTTCCGCACCTATGGCTTCGATCTGGCGGTGTTGTGGCTCATGAACGCCGCGCTGGCCGGCTGCCTGGCCGGCTTCCGGCCGAAGACCTAGGGCGCCTAGCGCTCGGCCTTTTCGAGGTCCTTCTTGGCGTCGCGGGTGAACGTGGCCGTCAGGTAGTCGAGCGTCTTGGGCAGCGTCAATTCCATGCTGAAAAACACCTGCAGGCGGACGTCCAGATGTTCCGGCTCGCAGTTCAGCAGGTGCCCGCCGGCGGTGAAATCCTTGTCGATGAAATGAAAGTGATAGCCCGGCACGTTGATCGAGGGCACGAAGGACGGCGTGTAAAAACCCACCAGATGCCCGTCCACGTTTGCAAAAGAGCGCAGTTTCTGGTGATCGGTCGCCTCGGACAACGGCCGGTAGTTTTCGGTATGGGGGACGGAACGCGTCTGGACCGACCGGAAACGCCCCTCCATGTGGAGCGCGTAGAACATGTTGTCGGACGGCAGGATGCCCTTCAGTTGCGCCGTGAAGGCCGCCCACGACAGCGGGGCGGCGATTTCCTCCGTCAAGGCGGGCTGGAAATGGCAGACGGTGGAGAACGGGGTTTTCATGTCGTCAGCCACCTGGCGGGCGTTGCCGTCGAGGTCCAGTTGGAAGAAGCGTCCGCCCAGCGCGAGCATTTCGCCGTCAAGGTTGTTGAACGTGCCGATGCCGAAGTCCCCCTTGGTCCGCAGCGTGGCGATCGTGATGTCGTCGCGGTAGAAGCCCTCCAGCAGGGCATTGATCGGACTGCTCATGTACAGCATGTTGGCCATCGGAACTACTCTTCGGGAAAATCGACGCGCAGGATGTTGCGGCCGCCGTCGCGGCGATACCGAAGCTGCAGGCCCATCTGTTTGAGGATGTGCAGGCCCAGCCCGCCGATGGGGCGGTCTTCCACCGGGCCGTCGAGCACGGGCGGGGGGGCATCGGTCAGGGGATCGAAAGGCTTGCCGTCGTCCTCGATCGTCAGGGCGAAGGGCTGGCCTGTTTCAAGCGTGAGGTGGATCCGGTGGACCGCGTCGTCGTCGTAGGCGTAGCGGATGACATTGGACAAGAGTTCATCCAGGGCCAGGCGCACCGCATATTTCCGCTTGGCGGAAACCGGGAGCGCCGCCAGGCGGGCATCGACCTCGTCCATGACCCGTTCCAGATCGGCGGGGGCGTTGACCATGGACCATTCGAGCATGGGACGGACCGGCGGGCGGCTATTTCAATAGTTGCAGCGCGGCGGCCCGGTCGGCGGCCAGCGGCAGGATGTTGTCAAAGCCGGAAATCGTCATGACATCGCGCACCGCGGGCGCCAGGCAGCACAGCACCAGTGCGCCGCCGGCGGATTTCACGGCCTTGGCGAGAACGAGCAGGCTGCGCAGGCCGGCGCTGCTGATGTAGTCCACCTTGGCGAAGTCCAGCAAAAGCCGGCTCGTGCCCTCCTGGATCAGCGTCTTGCAGCGCGACTCGAAATCCGGCGCGCCGGACGCATCCAGCCGTCCGCCCGCCGCCACGATTGCCGTTCCCGTCTGTTTTTCAATGGAGAGTTCCATGTCGCCACCGCCTTTCTCGAAGCTCCGTCACATCTTCATCCTGCGGCATCGTTCCATGCCGGTTCAAGTTTTATCCGTTTGGCCGGGGGTGAACCGCAGCGCCAGCATGGTGATGTCGTCCGATTGTTCCCGCGTGCCGCTGAAGGCCGCCACGTCCTCCGCGACGCTCCGGATGATGTCCGCCGCCGGCGCCCCGGCCGGCAGGGTGGCCAGCCGCCGGTCCAGGCGTTCCTCGCCGTAGAGTTGGTCGGTCTCGTTGAACGCCTCGGTGACGCCGTCCGTATAGAGAAACAGCGCGTCGCCGGGCGGCAGCACCAGGGTCTCCGGGGCAAAGGTCCGGCCGCCCATGGCGCCCACGACGACGTTGGTCCTGGCCGGCACGACCGCGACCGCGCCGCCCGCGGCGATGCGCCGCGGCGGGTTGTGGCCGCCGTTGGCCAAAGCCACGGAGCCCGTCCGGAGATCCAGGATGCCGATGAACAGCGTCACGAAGGTGCAGCTCTCGTTGCGGATCGCCAGGTCTTCGTTCACCCGGCGCAGGATTTCCGCGGGCTCGCGCAGCTGGATGGCCGCGGAGCGCAGCAGGACCACCACGGCCGACATGAACATGGCGGCCGGCATGCCCTTGCCCGAGACATCGCCCACGGCGAAAAACAGGTGGTGATCGCCGAGCGCGAAGAAATCGAACAGGTCGCCGCCGGCCTGCTTGGCGGTTTTCATCATGGCGTGCAACTGCACGCGGCCGCCGAACGCCGCCGGATCGAACGGGCCGGGCAGGAAGGTTTCCTGGATCTGGCCGGCGATCCGCAGTTCGCTTTCCGCGCGCTCGCGGGCGGATTGCGTGAGCTTCAGTTGCGTGATGTGTTCGGCCAGGTTCGCCTGCATCCGGTCGAAATCGTAGGCGAGGATCGCGGTTTCAGCTTTGGTCTGGTTGCCGTCCGGGAACAGGGTGCCGTCCAGGCGGATGGCGGAGGAGAATTCACCCTCCACGAGGCGACGGGTGAAGCTCGACAGGCGGATCAGCGGCTGCGTGATGGTGTAACTGGCGATATAGCTGAACACGACGGCCAGCAGGAAGCTGGCGAAGCCCATCAGGAAGAAATTCAGGAACGCGCGCCGCTTGAGCGCGGCCACCTCGGAGGCGTTGATGTCGGCGCCGATGATGAAGCGGCGGCCGGACGAATCCTTGTAGCCCATGACGACGGACCGCAGCAGGCCGTAATCCGGATCGGGGGTGGTCGAGATGTTGACGTCCCAGGTCTTCTGGACCTCGTAGATGTTCGGCGCCGGATTCGTGTATTCCGCCCAATACACCGTGTCCGTGGCGGCGGAGGCGACGAAGTAATAATGGTTGCTCTCCTGGTGCAACGCGTAGAGATAGGTGCCGCCGACGTGTTCCAGGAAGGTGCAAAGGCGCCGCGTATTGGCCCAATGCTCGTCCGCGGCAATGCTGCTGGATGTCTGGACGCGGTCGAAGTAGTCCGGGGGCAGCAGCTGGGGCATGGTATACGCCGCGATGAGCAGGCGCTTGTCGATCTCGCCGACGATGGCCCGGGTGTTCTGGATGAACCCGTAGATGGTGAAAATCGTCGAGGAAAAGAGCGTGATGGCGAAGAAGGGGATGAAGATCTTGCGGCGGACCGTCTGGCGGCGATACCAGCTCAGCAGCTTCACGGCCGGTCTCCTGCGGTGCGCGGCCCGAAAGCCCAGAAGAGGCCGGCGCAGATTCCCAGCGCGCCGGCGATGACGGCAATGCCCAGGCCCAGGCTCAGGCTGGCGGCCAGGCCGAAGGCCATCGGGCCCAGGGCTTCGCCGCCGGATTCAAAGACATTGTAGACGCCCATGGCCTTGTCCGCGCCGAAGCGGCGCACGACCGGCAGCGAGGAATAATACGAAAGGCCCTGGTTGAAGAGCAGGCTTTCCGTCAGGCCGAACAGGATGATCGTGGCATAGGCCGCCGTCAGGGTCTGGAACACGGCGAACAGCAGCAG
>CAZMOR010000196.1:0-8506 GCA_964567795.1 uncultured Verrucomicrobiota bacterium | reverse complement strand
GGCGGCGGGCTATCCGACGCTGCTGATCAACAACGGCGCGCGGCATACGCTGGTTCCGGGCATCTTTTTGGGTCAGCGGATCGATCCGGAAGGCGACGGCCAGCCGACGCTGAACGCGGACGGCGACGACTTGAATCCGCCCGCCGGACTGGACGACGAGGACGGCGTGTTCCTGCCCGGTGTGCTGGTGGCGGGCGCGCTGGAACCGGTGCAGATCATCGCCTCGACCGGCGGCTATCTCAATGCCTGGATCGATTTCAATTCCGACGGCGACTGGGCCGACCCCGGCGAGCAGGTGTTTGCCAACCTGCTGCTGGCCGCCGGCACCAACACCACCGCCTTTGTCGTGCCGCCGCCGCCCGCCACGGCGTCGGGCGGGCCGCAGTCGCGCTGGCGCTTCACCACCTACTTTGTCGCGGCTCCGGCCTATACCGGCGCGGAAACCAACGGGGAAGTGGAGGACTACGAAGTCCAACTGGAAGTGCTGGATTTCGGCGACGCGGCCGATCCGTCCTATCCGACCCTGCTGGCCAGCGATGGCGCCCGGCACCTGATTCCGTCGGCCTACTATCTCGGGGTGGTCGCCCCGGACGATGAACCCGACGGCCAGCCGGCGGCCGCCGCCGCGGGCGACGACAGCGACGGCACCGACGACGAGGACGGCGTGACCCCGGCGGCCACGCTGATCAAAGGTGCCACGGGCACGCTGTCGGTCAGGCATCCACCAACGGCTACCTGAACGCCTGGATGGATTTCAACGCCGATGGCGACTGGGCCGACACCGGCGAGCAGATCGCCACGAACCTGTCGCTGGCGCCCGGCACCAGTCCGGTGCCGTTCTTCATTCCCACCAATGCGCAGGTCGGGCCCGTGCTGAGCCGTTACCGTTTCGCCAGCGTGCGGGGCCTGACCTACACCGGGCGGGCCGCGGACGGCGAGGTGGAGGATCACGAGTTCACCATCTACCAGAACTCGCCCGACACCAATGCGTTCTTCATCACCAACATCGTGCACACCGCCTCGAACCAGATGTCGATCTGGTGGACGGCGGAAACCGCCGTGGTCTACGAAGCGCAGTTCACCACGAACCAGCTCAGCGCCACGGATCTGATCTGGAACGCGTGGGGCGGGTATGTCACCGGACCGGCCAACACGCAGGTTGACACCAATGCGGCGGAGCGCTTGCGCTACTACCGCGTGGTGGCGCCGTACTCGCCGCCGCCGCCCTAGGCCCCCCCCCATGCGGGGAATCGCGGCTCGAGCCCGAAGGGGGGGGCTCAAGCCGCAAAATGCCTGAAAAGGCTCAAAAAGGGCACTTTCGCGGCGTTTTCCGGCCGCAAATGGACGCCCCTGCGCCCAAGCCGGATTCAACTCTCAAAGCCTCGCTGCATGGCGGGCGGGAAAAGAGAACGTCAGCGTTCAGGCGGTGGCGTGTTTTTTCTGTGTCGATCGCCGGCACGGCCTTGCATGGCTCCATTTTCATCCTGATTTCGGGGGCGTGCGATACAGGCGAATAATGAGGCCGACAAGCAAGGCAACGGCGAATGTCAAAACCCCGCTTGCGGGGATGGAAAGAGGCCAGAATGGATCGAGATATCCGGCCTGCAGGTAGGCGGCAATCTGAAATACGACAGTTGAAAGAACGGCGGAGAGAAACGCGGCGATGAAGTAGCGGCGCAGCAGGAGATGCGCGCCAACGGCGGTGATGCCGCTGATGGCGAGGAGAATAAAGATTCCGATGGCACCTTCTGTCATAGGTTAATAATCTCAACGTCACGGTTCAGGGGACCCGACACCTTGCGGAGAGTGCCCCGGATCCAATTGTACGCCGCTAATATCATATAGGGGATTGCTGTTATCATTGCCAGCATGCGTAACTGATTCAGGCGGGCGAAGGCTGGAGGATGAAGATGAAGAGCGTTTAGGCGGCTGGGCCGCGAGCCAGTCGTTAGCGAGATCAGAAGCAAGCCCTTCAAGAATTTCATTTAACATTGCTCCGACGCGGGAACGATCACTAGAAGAGCCGAGCGCGAGGTGAGAATCCCAGGTTATAGCCCTAGAAAACTCTGCATCTGGCCCGAATGTGAAAGGAATAATTACGGGTTGCCAAACACGAAGATTAGCAACAAAGACATATGTTCCGTCCCCAATATCCTGAATCATAATGCGCGGCTCAATATAGTCAGAGTAATCGGCAGTGGACAACGGGATATTATTGCGACGCAAAGTTAATTCGAGACAGGTGCGAATTGATGATTCTGAGACCCCCGTCCCATCGGTATTTGGTGGGAGTACAATATCCGTGATCTTAAAAGCATCTATTTTTGCGAGAAATTGATTTGGTCCTCCATAGGAGGGATGGCCGAGGAAGACAAAAACAAGCAATATGAATAATGTTAGAATCTTCATTGGTGCAAACATCCTTTTTGTTGGGAGAACTAGAGCATTTAGCGGCATATTTTTGTTAAGCCATTATTTCGGCGAACGTCAGGGTTCTGGCTAAGGCGCACTTTGGCACCGACAGCCAGGAACCCATAGTTGGCATTCATTTCTTTTTTGAAGTACGCATGGCTTCGTTTATATTTACTGTCATGTTGCTTTCCATTTGAGTTAAAATCATCAATCGAACCGCATCCCATTGTTCCTGATAATATGCGGCCTCGCTTAATCTCATATTATCCATTCCTGCCCCCGGAACCCCGGGGCCCTGAAATGAGAATCTAGTCGATCTATTTGTTGGCGTTAAATCGTAGGTTAATTCATAGGAATCCGAGCTGCTAAATTGCGGACCTTTGATATTAGTGAGTAGGCCTGTAAATGCGATTGTGTTAGGGGCGGGTGTAATAATATTCATGGTCATATTTATTTGGTAATCTCCCCATACAAAACCGGTAATAGCCTTTTCTCTTATCAATCTCTCTACCATCCACCTAATGTCTTCGGCATTTCCTTTCTTTAATTCTCTAAAAAGATTGGCGGATTGGGCTATTGGCGTATCGGAATTTCTAAATATCGCGCGGAATGTTGAAGCCAACTTGTTTGCAGAGTCCGTCACTGTTGCAGCGCCGATCAACAATATGCAAAGAAATATAAATGCGGCAATTGGCTTATTGCGCCTAACTGCCCGTATCCATTTTGACACCTTATCATTGTCGTCTGTGTGAATGCTCATAATGTATTTAGCCAACGTCTACTAGACCAAGGTTTACATTTCCCGGGAGGGGGGAATGCCCGACTTCCGGGGTTAAGGATAGCGAAGACGGGGCGGGGGGAGCAAGCGGAGAGGGGCGGGGCCGCGCAAGAAAAGTTTGTGCAAGGCTTGCGCGTTGGTGGGTGCCAGGCGATGAGCCGCGAGCAAGCGCATGGGGGGCCCCGGAGGGGCTTGCGGGGCGGGGGGCTACGGGAGTTCGAGGCGCTTGCGGGCGCGCAGGAGCATGGTGCGGTCGAGGGGCAGGCTGCCGGTCTTGGCGATTTCGGCCTGGCCTTCGTAGCTGAGGATGTAGTTGAGGAATTCGCGCGTGACGGGCGGGAGGTCTTCGACGAAGGCCGCGTTGGCGTAGACGTAGAAGAAGCGGACGAGGGGATATTCCTCGCCGTAGATGTGGCGGGGGAGCGGCGGGTAGGGGATTTCGTCCGTCTGGCGGGCGATGGCGAGGACTTTCACGCGGTCGTCGCGCGGGCGGAAGTTGCTGAAGACGATCGCCTGCGGGTCGGCGGCGATGGTGTCTTCGGGGAGCTGGATGACGCCGAGGGTCTGGATGTCTTCGCGCCAGGGGCCGTCTTCGAGGACGGTTTCCTGGAAGAATTTCGAGGTGCCGTAGTGCAGCCAGCCGGCGAAGGCGTGGATGGGCAGGCCGTCGCCCCAGCCGACGGCGCCGGCTTCATCCCAGGTGCGGACCGGCTGGAGCGCGCCGGCGCGGAGTTCGGAGCCGTAGATGGCGTCGAGCTGGGGCACGGTGAGGCTGTCCACCGGATTCTGGGGATTCACCAGGATTTGGATGGCGTCGAGGGCGATGCGGGTTTCGAGGACGGGGTGGCCGAAGCGGCGGGTGAAGGCTTCGCGCTGGGCGGAGGTCATGGGGATGCTGCTGATGCCGAGGGTGGCCGAGCCGTCGAGGAGCATGGCGAGGACGCCGGCGCTGCAGTCGAACTGGCGCTTTTGGTTCCAGACGACGCCGGGATGGAGCTGCGCGAGATTGCCCAGGACGCCTTTCAGGAACAGTTCGGAGGTGCCGGAGTAGGCGGGCACGAAATAGCCCGTCAGCGGTTCGGCGCAGGGCGTGAAGCGGGGATAGTCGGGCGCGGAGAGCGTGCGGTGCGCCACGGGATTGACCTGTTCCAGGCCGGCGTCGGCCGCGCGGCCGGCGGCGGCGGTTAACAGGAGGCTGGCGGCGAGCAGGGCGGCGAGGTGTTTCATGGGGCGGCGTCCTTTTCTGCGGGGGTGGTGGCGGTGGCGCAGCGGAACCATTCTTCGTTGATGGCGATCTGCTGCTGGAGCTGATCCGGTTTTTCCGAGGTGGCGAGCGAGCGCAGGAGGTCTTCGCGCACTTCCATGGCGGAGGCCGCGAAGTTTTCGTCGAGGCGGCCGAGGAGGGCGGCGCAGGCCTGGCGGTCGGCGGCGAGCAGCGGGCCGGGGCTGTAGGGGCCGCAGGAATTGATGTCTTCCAGGTGCAGGCTGCGCAGGCGGGCGGCGATCACGTCGATGAGGTACGTGCCGGGGTGCTGCGCGGCGAAGGCGGCCAGGGCGTCGTAGGGCAGCGGGGGGACGTTGGTTCCCGCGGCCCGGCGGGCGCCCAGCGGATGATCCAGAAATTGGCTGGCGCCCGACTGCACGAATTCCGCGAGCAGCCGGGTTTCGCTTTCCGTGGCGGAGACGGGGACGTCGACCGGCGGGCAGGACCACGTGCCGGTGTCGGATTTCAGGATGAAATCGAAACGGCAGGTTCCGGGCTGGCGCGGCAGCAACTGTCCCGGCGCGAAAGCCGGGAAGATCCGGAACGAGCGCCAGCCGCCGTCGGAAACGCCGTTGAGCTGGAGATCGGCAAGCGCCGCCGCCGGCAGCGGCTGGCCATCGCGGCGGGAGGCGGGGGCGAGGGCGATGCTTTCGCCCAGCGGCGCGCCGGCGAGGCCGGCGCCGTTGATCAGGATGGCAAAACTTTCATAGGGCCGCAGGCCGGCGGCCACGCCGGGCGGAATGCCCGGGACGACCTGGATGGAGATGCCCGGTGGCAGGGTTTGGGCGGAGAAGCGGGAGGGGGCGGCGGCATCCGGCCGGCCGCAGCCGGCGAGGGCCAGCATGGTGATCAACGCGCCCCCGGGGATGGTTGAAAGCGAAGGGTGGGCGCGCGTGGTTTTCATGGTTGGCTCCGGGCGCGGGCTTTTTCCCGCAGGCGGGCCAGGCGGGCGATGGCCTCCCGCAGGGTGCTTTCCTGCTTGGCGAAATGGAAGCGGATGAGATGGTTCACGGGCTCGCGGAAGAAACTGGAGCCGGGGACGGCCGCCACGCCGACCTCGCGCGCGAGCCATTCGCAGAAGGCGGTGTCGTCCGTCACGCCGAATTCGGAGACATCCACCATGACGTAGTAGGCGCCGTCGGGTTCGGTGAACGAGAGGCCGGCGGCGCGCAGGCCGCCGAGGAAGAGGTCGCGCTTCTGCGTGTAGAGGGCGGCGAGGGCGGCGTAGTAGGAATCCGGCATGTCCAGCCCGGCAATGGCGGCCTCCTGCAGGGGCGCGGCAGCGCCGACGGTCAGGAAGTCGTGCACCTTGCGCGCGCCATCGATGAATTGGGGCGAGGCGATGATGTAGCCCAGCCGCCAGCCGGTGATGGAGTAGGTTTTCGAAAGCGAGCTGCACGAGACGGTGCGGTTGAACATGCCGGGGAGGGCGGAGAAGTAGGTGTGCCGGTGCGGGGCGTAGAGGATGTGCTCGTAGACCTCGTCGGTGATGACGAAGGTGTCGAACTCCTCGGCGAGGGCGGCGATTTGCAGGAGTTCGGCGCGGGTGAAGACCTTGCCGGTGGGGTTGGAGGGATTGCAGAGGATCAGCGCCTTGGGGCGCTGTTCGAAGGCGCGGCGCAGATCGGCGGGATCGAACGAGAAATCCGGCGGGCGCAGGGGCACGTAGATCGGCTCGGCGCCGGAGAGGATGGTGTCGGCGACATAGTTTTCGTAGAAGGGGGAGAAGACGACGACCTTGTCGCCCGGATTGCAGGCGGTCATCATGGCCGCCATCATGGCTTCGGTGCTGCCGCAGGTGACGACGATGTGGGCGTCGGGGTCGATGGGGAGGCCGGTGAAATGCGCCTGCTTGCGGGCGAGGGCGCGGCGGAAGTTCGGGGCGCCCCAGGTGACGGCGTACTGGTGGGGGCCGGCGTGCGCGGTTTTTTCGAGGGCGCGGCGGAGTTCCTCGGGCGGGTCGAAATCGGGGAAGCCCTGCGAGAGATTGACCGCATTGCATTCCAGCGCGACGCGGGTCATCCGGCGGATGACCGACTCGGTGAAACGGCCGACACGATGGCTGGTGGCAGGCATTGGAAACACTGTAGCGGGAGGGCGGACGGCAGGCAACCGCCATTCGGCGCATTGGACAACTATTTGTCCGGAACCCGGGGTTTTTGGGGTTGAAGCGCGGCGGGGTTGCAGGTATCCTGACCTTGCGTTTTTGTATTTCTATGGAGCAAAGGAATAGCCATGGCTGAAGAACTGCAACATCTGATCGAACGTATCCGCAAGGAAGGGGTCGAATCCGGGGAAAAGGCGGCGGATGCGCTGGTGGCCGAGGCTAAGAAAAAGGCGGCGGGCATCGTGGCCGACGCGCAGAAGCAGGCCAAGGACTTGGTCGAGAAGGCCGAGAAGGACGCGGCGGCGTTCGCCGCGCGCGGCAAGGCGACCTTGCAGCAGGCGGCGCGGGACCTGTTGATCAGCATCGGCGGTTCGGTCGGCGACGTGGTGGCGGGGATCGTGGATGCGAAGGTCGGCGCGGCACTGGGGCCGGAGCTGGTGGCACAGATGCTGCTCAAGCTGGCGGAAGCGTATGCCAAGAGCGGGGCCGAAGGCGGGATCGTGGCGATGCTGGGGGAGGCCGACGCGGCGGCGGTGAAGGCGTACTTTGCGAAGGAGTACCAGAACAAGCTGGCGGCGGGTATCCAGATCGAAAGCGACAAGGAGATTTTCAAGGGGTTCCGCGTGGGTGCCAAGGGCGGCCAGGTCTTCCATGACTTCACCAAGGAGGCGATCGCGGACTCGCTGGCCAGCTTCCTGCGGCCGGAACTGGCGCAGATCGTGAAGCAGGCGGCGGAATAAGGCCGGCCGATGGGGCTGTATCAATATCTGGTTTCGTCGCTGCCGGCGCTGTCGCTGGAGGCGCCGCCGCCGTTCTCGCCGGAGGAGTTCCGGTTCAAGTGCCAGGGCGCCCTGGCCAAGAACGACCTGGCGGAGCTGGACCTGGTGCTGACCGGACGGGCGGCGCAGGGGCGGACGGCGTTCGCGAAAGCGTGGGCGGGCGGCGATGCGCAGATCCGCAACACGGCGGCGAAAATGCGCGGGGCGAAGCTGGGCGTCGAAGCAAAGCCGTTCCTGAAGAGCCATCCGGGCTATGCCGTGTGGCTGGACAAGGAAGTGTCCGATGCGCTGGCCAAGGCGAGCCCCCTGGCGCGCGAAATGGGCCTGGACCTGGCGCGGTGGAAGCTGGCCGGGGACCTGGCGCGGCAGGATGCGTCGGGGCTGCCGGCGGTGCTGGCGTTCGCCGTGCGGCTGATGCTGGCGGCGCGCTGGGCGGCGATGAAGGAAGAGGCGGGCCGCGAGCGGCTCGAAACACTGGTTTCCCAGCTGGAAGAGAACGCGGCCCAGAGCGGCGCGGCGAGTTTCAAATAGCGAAGGCGGGCGAAGATGAGTGAAAACATCGGAAAAATCGTAGGCATCAACGGCAACCTGATCACGGTGCGGTTCGACAAGCCGGTGACGCAGAGCGAAGTGGGCTATGCGCGCATGGGCGAGATCGCCCTGAAGGCGGAAGTCATCCGTATCCGCGGCGAGAACGCGGAGTTGCAGGTGTTCGAGGATACGACGGGCCTGAAGGTCGGCGATCCGGTCGAATTCAGCGGGAACCTGCTGGCGGTGGAACTGGGCCCGGGCCTGCTGGCGCAGGTGTACGACGGCCTGCAGAATCCGCTGCCGAAGCTGGCGGAGAAGTGCGGGTTCTTCCTGCAGCGCGGCACCTACCTGAAGGCGCTGGAACGCGCGACGAAGTGGGCCTATACGCCCAAGGCGCGCAAGGGCGACGAAGTGACCGCCGGCGACACGCTCGGCTCCGTCCCCGAAGGGATTTTCGAGCACCGCATCATGGTGCCGTTCCGCCTCACCGGCAAGTGGAAGGTCGAGGAAACGGCGGCGGCGGGCTCCTACACCGTGGACCAGGTGGTGGCCAAGCTGCGCGGCGAGCGCGGGGAAATGGTTTCCGTGACGATGGTGCAGGAATGGCCGGTGAAGGTGCCGATCAAGGCCTACGC
>CAZMOR010000195.1:0-3849 GCA_964567795.1 uncultured Verrucomicrobiota bacterium | reverse complement strand
GTAGAAGAACCGGTAGAAGCCCGCCGCCACGTAGGCCGCCGCCAGCGACGCCAGCAGGGCTACCAGGAACAGCCCCGGGTCCAGCTGCTCGCGCACCTGCCGGAAACTGTCCAGGACGTTGAATGTGTTCGCGTTGTTCATGCCCAAAGGTCTCCCATCCCAAGTCGGATATTTGGGCGGATGATGGGTGGAGCGCGGCATAAAATCAAGCGCAAGTGCGCGGGGCCGCTGCCGGTTCGTTGCCAGGGCACGGAACGCTGTGGTATGTTCCCGGCCGAGAGGCAAGGTGGATCGATGAGCCAGTCCCTGACCATGGTAGCGTTGAGCCTGCTGTGCGGCGCATTGTTCGCGGGTTTGATCCTGCTGTGGCGCCGGAAAGGCGCCGACGGCGGCCTGGCCGTGCGCGCCACGGCGGCCATCGAGGAGCTGAAGGCCATCGGCGTGCTGTCGGTTTTCAAGGCCGTGACCAAGGAGATCGTGACGGCCCGCGACCATTCGCTGGGCGACCTGGGCCGGCGCTACCTCGAGTGGCTCATCACCTCCCGGAAGATGGCGATGATCTTCGAGTTCGACATCGACTTCCAGTACGACTTGCGCGACCCCGATTTTGCCGTGCAGGAGGAGGCGGCCGGCCGTTTCCGCCTGCAGATGCCGCGCTGCGACTACGTCGTGCACGTGCGGAACGTGACCTTCTACGATGAACAGGGCGGCAAGCTGCTGCCGATCATCCTGCCGGACGTAATCAACAAGATTCTGGGCGGCGGGTTCAACGAAGAGGACCGCAACAAGCTGATGGACGAGGCCCGCGCGCAGGCCGAAAAACTGGCCCAGAACCTGGCCCGGCGCCTGAGTTCCGAGGTGCAGACCTCCGCGCGGCAGACCATGGAAATGCTGGCGAAAAGCTTTGGCGCGCAGGCCGTGCACGTGGTGTTCCCCGACGCGGAACCCCGCAAAACCCAATTGGTTGAAGAAGCGGCGCGCTAAGCGCGTGCGTCACGGGGTCGGTCCGCCGGCCGCCGCCGGCGCGCCGAAGCGTTCATCCAGGACCCGGGCTTCGGCCAAAGCCGCCTGCCGGAACTGTTCCACGCGCTCCAGGTAGGTCGGCACGCCTTCCCGCGGGAACTGGGCATCTTCCCAGTCCATGTAGCCGTTCAGGCGCGCAGCCATGGGGGCGATCCGCGCCGTCAGGGCGGCATCCGCCAGCGGCCCCTGCCGCAGTTCGGTCCAGCGCCGGGCGAGCCGCGCCGGGAAATCCGGGCATTCGCGGTACAGCCGCTCGAACAGGTGGTTGGTAAGCCACAAGCCGGATTTTTCGAAGGTGTGATCGTAGTCCCAGGGCACAAAGAAGAAGCGGGCGCCGGATTCCGGACCGCGGGCCAGGAAGAAGTTGGTGGTGCGACCATCCACGTTCTGGGCGAAATTCAGCAGGATCAGGAAATCGATGGCGTTGTCCAGGTCGATGCGGTCGGCGATGCCGTCCGCGAAGGTGGCGGGATCGGCCGGACCGGTGAAGGCGACCAGATCCTGCAGCGGCTGTTCGCAGCGGGCCTTGCCGGGAGCGGGAAAGACCTGTTCGAATGAATCCGGATCCGGCCGGACGAAGAGGAAGTTGGACGGCCGGATCTTGTAGATGACCCCGCCGGCCGCCGGATTCGCCGGATCTTCCCGGAAGCCCAGCAGGGTTTCGTCCACGCGCGTGCACATTTCGTAAATGCCGAAATACGCGCCGTTCACGAACACCTCGGTCCAGTCGATTTCCGGCGCATACCGCGGCCGGTCCGGCGCGCCGCCGGCGCGGAACAGGTCATAGGCGAACTTGTTCTTCAGCTTGGTGGCGTCGACGTAGCCATTGAGCAGATAGAGATGGCAGGAGGCGCTGCGCCCGACCAGGTGGTGCGGGGCGTCGAAGCGGAGCGAGAACGGCTTCTTGGCGCCGCGCCAATAGCTGGTGTTGCCATGATGCTTGATGCCGCCGCCGGTGGCTTGTCCTCCGCGCAGCAGCCAGGCGGGGGCATCGCCGGCGGGGATAAACCGGGCGCTGAAATCCGCCCGGTGGGTGCCGGCCAGCGGTTCGTCGATGTACAGCATCAGGGCCGGCAGCCGGGGTTGGAGGGGCATCACCCGGAAGTTCAGTTCACAGTTTCCCGCCGGTCCGGTGGCCGTGAGGGTCACGCCGACCGGCAGATCACCGGCCGGCCGGGCGACTTTTCCGCAGGGGTCGATCACGTTCGGGCGCGAACTGCTACAGGTCAGGCCGTGCGCCGCGCCGGCGGCGAGATTCAAGTCGCCCGTGATGTAGTACGGGGCGGAATTGCTGCCGAGGATGGCGTAGGGGGTCAGGACCTGGGGACCGGCGGCGGCCGCCACCGCCTGCCATTGCCGGATGCGCCAATCCCATTCGCGGGCGCTCCACGGGTTGAAAATGTCGTTGGCCAGCAGGCGCCGCGCCTGGATCAGCCGCGTGCCGGTTTCGGCATCGGGCGGTGGATTCTCGCCCGCGTTCTGGGCGGCGCCCCGGAAGAGCGACAGCCAATCCACCTGGGTTTTGGCTCCGTTGGCGACCCAGGTGCGCTCGCCGGGATTCAGGCCGCGCTCTTCATAGGGTTCAAAGACATAGATGCCTTTGGACTGGCCGTCGATCGCCAGGCGGCACAAGCCGGGCGCCGGGGCGCCGCCGTCCGCGGTCCGCGCAAAGGCCCGTCCCAGCAGGTTCAAGTCGCCGGCCAGGTGTTCCGGCGGCACGAGTCGCAGCAGCCGCGCGCCGAAGGCCGGGGCCTCGGGGGGCACCTCCAGGATGTAGCCGGGACGCTTCTCCGCCGGATAAGCCGTGTCCGATCCGTCCAGCCACAGTTGCGCTTCGACCGTGCGGTGGTTGTATTCCGCGTAGATCTTGCGCGGATTCGCCGCGTCGGCGGTCCGGCGGCCCGAGGCCAGGCTGTCGTCATGCGCGTGGATGTAATGCCGGGCGTCGCGCGCGCTGAAATGGAACTGGATCTCCGGCAAATCGGCCGCCTCCACGCGGCCTTCATGCAGCCAGGGATTGAAGCGGTCGAGCGTTTTCAGGGTGGCGGGAATGGCGTCCCGGATGGCCCGGAACAGCTTCCAGCGCCAGCAGGGCAGCGGCTCCAGCAGGAACGGCAGGGACCGGCGCGCGCGGGCCAGGCGCTTGATTTCGGCCGCCGGCAGGCAGCGTGTCCAGGCCGCGGCTTCGTCGAGGTCGCCGCAGAACGGCGCGGTGACGGCATACAGCCGGGTTTTGCTGAATTCCAGGTTTTGGTTGGGATGGACGACTTCCCCGACCGGAATCGTGGCTTTCAGCGCGCCGTTCTCATACAGCCGGGCTTCGCCGTGGGCGGCGTCCACCACGCCGGCCAGATGCACGAACCGGCCATAGGCTTCAAACGGATACGCCGCGGGCGGCCGGGCTTCGCCGCCCGGCACGAAAAAGGTCATCTGGCCGTTGCACAGCCGGAAGCCCGTGCGGCGTTCCTGGATGAAGGTGTACCAGATCTCCTGATCCATGCCCGTGGCTTCCACCTTCACCCACAGCGAAAGGGTGTAGTTCGATCCCAGCGCCGGCCAGACGGCCGAGGTTTCCAGCAGCGTGCTGGCCTTGCCGTTGAAACGACGGGCGAATCCCAGCCGGCCCGCGACGCGCTCGGTGCCCGGATACTGCACCATGCCGCGCCCGATCCATTCGACGGGCCGCGCTTCGTCAAAGGTCATCAGGAAGCACAAGCCTTGGTGCTTGGCCAAGGCGTGGCCGATCTTGTCGAAGCAGCGCTGGGTGCGCCAGGCGGGGATTTCAAACAGGAACCGGTCCGAGCGCCAGGCGGCGAGGCCGCCGGC
>CAZMOR010000194.1:0-5136 GCA_964567795.1 uncultured Verrucomicrobiota bacterium | reverse complement strand
CAGGAGCAGTGCGCCAACGACCTGCGCACCATCTTCTCGCGCCCCTGGACCGGCCTCTATCTCAAGTCCAAGGCCAACCGCGATGTCATCGATCCCGACGCCACCGGCCACCGCGGCACGCCCGTCGGCCGCGTCGAGAATTCCAGCCGCGATTTCATCCAGTTCCGCCCCACCCTGCCGCTCGAAGTCCACGACGGCCTCCAGGTCGAACTTCCCGGCGAGACCCGGCCCTTCGGCTTCGCCGTCGAGGAAATCCTCCTGTCCAATGGCCGGCGCGTCTTCGAAGCCCCGCCCGGCACGCTGCTCCAGGTGCCGCTGCCGCCCGAGTCGCCGCGCCTCGCCAAGGGCACCGAACTGTTCCTGGCCTCCTCGCAGGCGGTCAAGCGCCGCTACCGCTTCGACCTCCCCAATCCCCGCGACCTGCGCCGGCGCTTCCCCGTGGACATCCAGCTGACCCTCGCCGCAACCCGCATCGAGGCCGCCGCAACGGTTCAGGCCGATGGCCAGGCCCTGTCCGCCGCTGCCGCCCTCAAGGGCCCGTTCGCGCCCGCCAAGAATGCCGCGGGCGTCCCGGCCACGCTCCAAACCGCCTTCTCCAAGCTGGGCGACACCCCTTTCGAACTGCGCCAGCTGGACCACGCCGGCCCGCCACTGTTCGTTCCGGTCTCGCAGCTCAACGTCCTCCGCCGCGACCTCACTTCCGCGCTTGAACAACAGCTCCGGGAGGCGCGCGAAAAGCACGTGGAACAGGCCATTTCCTCCCTTTCCCTCCTGAATCCTGAACCCCGCCCCCTGTCTCCCGGAACAAAAACGCCCGCGTTTCTGCTGAAGACCGACCAGCCCTCCGCGCTCCTCGCCGCCTTCCCCGGCGGCGACGTCCCGCGCCTCACCGAACTGATCATCGAACTCGGCCGCGAATCCACGGACGCGATCGATTCCGTCCTCGCGCAGCTGCCGCCGCGCATCGCCGTGCGCCTCGCCCTGCCGATGATCACCCGCGCGTGGGACCGCGAAGACCTCCTCGCGCAGATCCGCCATTTCTTCGATGCCGGCCACCGCCGCTGGGAGGCCGCCAACCTCTCCGCACTGGATTTCATCCCGCGCGCCGACGACCTCGACCTCTCCGCCGACTGGCCGCTCTATACGCTCAATTCCGCCGCCCTGGCCGAACTGCGCGAACGCGGCCTCTCCCGTTTCACCGTATCGCCCGAAGACACCGCCGAAAACATCTCCGCGCTCGCCGCGCGCCAGCCGTTCGCCCTGGTCTGGCCCGTCCACCGCGATCCGCCGCTGTTCATTTCCGAGTCCTGCCCCCGCGCCGCCCAGATGGGCCGCTGCCCCGGCCCGAAGAACTGCGATTTCACCGAGCAATCCTTCACCTCCAAGGCCGGCGAAGCCGTCAAAACCGTCAACCGCAACTGCCGCTTCTACACCCTGTTCGAAAAGCCGGCCGCTCTCCCTGTGCCGCCCGGCCTGCCGCTCCTGCCGCGCGCCGACTTCCTCTACCGCGCCTGGCCGCCCGACGCCCTTCGCCGCGTCCTCGTCCACCTCTTCTAACCTCCGTTCTTGCCATCCGGCGCCGGAAGGACCATCCTTGCTCCTGTTGAGAGAAACGAGGTGCCCCCATGATCAAGAACATCCTCTTCGGCGTTGACGGCTCCCCCGGCGGCAACACCGCCCGCGACTACGCCATCGATCTCGCCCTCCGCCTCGATGCCCGCCTCGAAGCCGTCCACGTCGTCGATTCCCGCATGCTGGAATTCCCCGTCATCGCCCCGCAGGCCGGCGTTATCGGCTGGAACCCCGCCGCGGTCAACGGCCTCCAGCAGGCCCTGCGCGCCCGCGGCGAGGCCCTGCTCGCCGAAACCTCCGCCATCGCCGAAAAGGCCGGCATCCACATCACCACTGCCTTGGAATTCGGCCATCCCGCCCAGGTTTTCGCCGACATCCAGTCCCGCACCGAACTCGTTATCCTCGGCCGCCAGGGCGAACACTCCAAGACCGCGCCGGACATCACCGGCTCCACCATGGAGCGCTTCATCCGCCGCGCCGACCGCCCCTGCCTCGTCACCCCCGCCGCCTTCAAGCCCGTCGGCAAGATTCTTGTCGGCGTCGACGGCTCCCCCTCCGCCGGCCGCGCCCTGCGCGAAGCCATCGAACTCGCCAACGCGCTGAAGTGCCCCCTCGTCATTCTCAGCGTCGCCGAAACGGACGCCGACCTGCCCCGCGCCCAGCAGGCGAATCTCGAAGCCCACAGCATCGTCCGCGCCCACAACTGCGCCGCCGCCGCCCTGGTCGCCGTCGGCCCGCCCGCCACCTGCCTCATGCAGAAGGCCGGCGAAACGGAATGCGACCTCGTCGTCCTCGGCTCCCACGGCCACGGCTGGATCTACGACAAGCTGATCGGCAGCGTGGCCGCCCACGTCGTCTCCAGCGGCCAGCTGCCCGTGCTCCTCGTCCGCTAGCCCCGTCCCCCCCATGCGGGGAATCGCGGCTCATGGCCGGAAACCCCGTTTTTCCACACAATGGAAAAACTTTCAGCGATTTTTCCATACAATGGAAAAACTTTGAGGAATTTTTCCACAGTGTGGAAAAAAGTTTTCCACACTATGGAAAAATCCCGAACCGCGAGCCCCCGTATCCGGGCCGCCGGTTCAGGACGGAATGAATTCCGCCATGCGCACGCCTTCGCGCTGGCGCGCGGCCCGGAACGCGGTGCGGATCTTCTCCTTCGCGTCCAGCGGGTTCAAGATGCCCCGGATCTCCAGCCGCGGCGTGGAATCGTCGGTCGACAGCACCACCACCGTCCCCGTCCCGAGCAGCCGGTCGAGGAACCCCTGGTCCAGCGTGACGTCCTTCACGCGGAAGAGCTCGATCTCCTCCACGTGCTTCGCGACCAGGCCCGTCTGCCGGAACAGCCGCTGCGTCGTCAGCCGGTAGCGCGTCGCCGCCACCAGGTACCACGCCCGGAGCAGGAACAACAGCCCTACTCCGAACACCACCAGGAGCCCGAAGCCCCAGAACAGCAGCCCGAGGTGCGCCCGCCACGCGGGCTTCAGTTCGAAAACCGGCTGTTCTTCGCCCGGGGTTGCCGGAATGTTGGCGTCCATGTTCGTGCTCCTTATGTCGCCGCCGTCCGGGCGGCCATTTCGCGCGCAAAGACCGGCAGTTGCGGGTCGCGCGCACCCATGATCAAGATCGTGTCGCCGGCGCGCGCCGCGCGCGCCAGGTCGTTTTCCAAAGCTTCGTAGGTCTCCGCCACCGCCGCGTTCACGCCGCGCGCCTGCAGTTTTTCCGCCAGTTCGCCGGAGCTGACCGTGCGGTTCGCCGTGCCGCCCGCGTCGTACACCGGCAGCAGCCACAGCCGGTCGTCCTTCCGGCAGACGGACGCGAAGGCCTCCGCCAGCGGTTCCAACATCGCCCGCAGCGGCCCGTAGCCGTGCGGCCGCCATACGCCCAGCACGCGGTTGGCCGGCGCGGAGACCGCCGCCCACGCCGCCGCCAGCTTGGCGGGATTGTGCCCGTAGTCGTCCACTACGCGCACGCCGCCGCCCCTGTCCACGCGCTCCAGTCGCCGCTGGATGCCGCCGAACCGCCCCAGCGCCGCCGCGATTTTCTCCGGCGCGTGGCCCAGCTGCGCGCACAGTTCCGCGGCCAGCAGCGCGTTCAGCGCGTTGTGCGCCCCCGGCTGCGGGACCGCCAACCGCAAACCGCGCCACGCCACGGCAAAGCCTTCCGCCGTCCGTTCCGGCACCGCCGCGACTTCAACCAGCTTCGCCGGCGGCGCGCCGAGCACCGCCGCCACGCCCGCGCCGCAGACGATCCCCGTCTGCACCTGCGCCGCGTAGGCGCGAAACAGCTCCTGCACCTCGGCAAGCGTGAAATGATCCTGCGAAATGTTGGTCAGAATCGACCACTGCGGCCGGAAATTCAGCAGCGACCGGTCACTTTCGTCCACTTCCACCACCCACGGCGCGTGCGCCGCCCCGCGCCGCACGTTGCCGACCTGCCCTGTACCCGCCCAGTCCACCAGCGCCCCGCCGTTGACAACCGTCGGTTCGGCGCCGAGCTGCTCCAGCGTCCAGCCCAGCATGCCCGTCGTCGTCGTCTTGCCGGCCGTGCCGGCGACCGCGAGGACCGTGTGCCCCCGCGCGAGTTCCGCCAGCATGTCCGCGCGGTGCCGCAGCGGCACCCCCGCCCGCTGCGCCGCGGTGAATTCCGGATTGTCCTGCTCGATGGCCGTGCTGTAGACGACCGCTTCCGTGCGCGCGGTCACCGCCGCACCGTCCTGCTTCACGAGCTCCACGCCCGCCGCCCGCAGCGCGGCGAAAACCGGCAGGTCCTGTCCCTGGTCGAAAAAGCGGTCGGACCCCGTCACGCGGTCATGCGTCCAGCGCAGCGCCTGCGCCAGCGCGCTCATGCCGACCCCCGCCACCCCCGCCACGTGGATGTGTCCGCCCATGGCGCCGGTCACGTGCCCGTTTCCAGCGGATTGCCCTGCGGCCAGATGAACACCCGGGCGGACAGGCCGCCGCCCTCCTCCACCTGCAGATGCGCCCCGCGCACCGTCCCCTTCAAGTGCCCGCCGGGACGGATCGAAACCAGCCCCGCGGCTTCCACGTCCGCCTCCAGCGTGCCCAGCAGCTCCAGATGGTGCACCTGCAGCTTGTACTTGAACGCCATCTCCGCCCCCGCCGCAATGCGCAGGTTGCGCATCGTCAGCTGCCGCGGGTGCGGCTTCGCCGCCCCGCCCAGTTCCAGCCATTGCGTGCATTCGATGGACGAATTCTCGTCCATTCCGCCTTCGAGGATCACGTTGCCGGCCCAGATGCGCACATTCTCCAGCCGCCCAGTCGGCCGGATGATGACGCTTCCTCCCGTCTTGATCTCCTCGCTCCACGGGCGGTCGATCACGTAATCGCCCATGTCGATCTTCTCGCGGCATTTCGAACAGTAGATGGTCTTGGTCGTGCCGGAGAGCTGGAACTCGTAGCCGCATTTGAAGCAGCGGATCGTCCGTTTCGTGGGCTGGATCGTCTTGACGATGTGCGGGCTGTCCTTCGGCAGCGCCGCCGGCGGCGGATGCGACGACAAATCCTCCGCATTCCGGTGCGCACCGGGCTGCGGCAGGGTGCC
>CAZMOR010000193.1:0-7112 GCA_964567795.1 uncultured Verrucomicrobiota bacterium | reverse complement strand
CCGCGCCCTGCCGGACGCGCGCGACGGCATGAAGCCGGGCAACCGGCGCATCCTGTTCGCCATGCGCGAGCGCGGCTGGACGCACGCCAAGGCGTTCGTGAAGTGCGCGAAGGTCGTCGGCGAAGTCATCGGCAACTACCACCCCCACGGCGACGCGGCGGTCTATGACACGCTGGTGCGCATGGCGCAGGATTTCTCCATGCGCTACCTGCTCATCAAGGGGCAGGGCAATTTCGGCAGCATCGACGGCGATCCCGCCGCGGCCTACCGCTACACCGAGTGCAAGCTCGACCAGCTGGCGGAGGACCTGCTGGCGGACATCGACAAGGACACCGTCGAAATGCAGAAGAATTTCGACGAATCCCTGGACGAGCCGACGGTGCTGCCGGCGCGCATCCCGAACCTGCTGGTCAACGGCTCGACGGGCATCGCCGTCGGCATGGCGACGAACATCCCCCCGCACCACCTGGGCGAAATCATCGACGGGACGATCCACCTGATCGACCATCCCGACGCGAAGGTGGCGGACCTGATGCAGTTCGTGAAGGGGCCGGATTTCCCGACCGGCGGCACGCTGTGCGGGCTGGCGCCGATCCGCGAGATGTACGAGACCGGGCGCGGGCACCTGCGGCTGCGGGGCAAGGCGGCCGTGGAGCCGTGGAAGTCCGACCGCGAGCGGATCATCATCACGGAAATCCCCTACGCGGTGAACAAGGCCGCGCTAATCGAGAAGATCGCCGAACTGGTGCACGAGAAGAAGATCGAAGGCATCAGCGACCTGCGCGACGAATCCGACAAGGACGGCATCCGGGTGGTGGTGGAGCTCAAGAAGGGCGAAATCGGCCAGGTGGTGCTGAACAACCTCTTCAAGCAGACGCAGCTCGGGGGCACGTTCGGGGCGATCCTGCTGGCGATCGACCACGGCCGGCCGCGGGTGATGAACCTCAAGGACCTGCTGAAGTGCTTCATCGACCACCGCTTCGAGGTGCTGACGCGGCGGACGAAGTTCGAGCTGTGCGAGGCGGAGGCCCGGGCGCACATCCTGGAAGGCCTGCTGAAGGCGCTGGACAACCTCGACGAGGTGGTGCGGATCATCCGCGCCGCGCCCAACCGCGACGCGGCCAAGGTCCAGTTGATGGGCCGGTTCGGCTTCACCGAAATCCAGGCCAACGCGATCCTCGACATGCGGCTCTACCAGCTGACGGGGCTGGAGCGCGACAAGATCGAGGCCGAATACCAGGCCCTGCAGGAGCGCATCGCCTACCTGAAGGAACTGCTGGCCGACGACCGCAAGCTCTTCGGCGTGATGAAGGACGACCTGCTGGCGGTCCGCAAGCAGTACGCCGACGAGCGGCGCACGGAGATCGTCGCCGACGAGGGCGACATCGACATCAAGGACCTGGTCGCGGACGAGGACTGCGTGATTTCGCTGTCGCACGCCGGCTACGTGAAGCGCACGCCGACGAGCGTGTACCGCGAACAGAAGCGCGGCGGCAAGGGCGTGGTGGGCATGGACACGAAGGACGAGGACTACGTCGAGCACGTGTTCAACTGTTCCGCCCACGACTGGATGCTGTTCTTCACCGAGCAGGGCCGGATGTACTTCAAAATGGCCTACGAGATTCCCGAGGGCGCGCGCGATTCCCGCGGCAAGGCGCTGGTGAACCTGCTCGACATGCAGGGCGCGGAGAAGATCGCGGCGATCATTCCCGTGCGGGGCTTCGCCGCCGGCAAGCACCTGTTCTTCGCGACGGAGCGCGGCACGGTCAAGAAAACGGCGCTGGACGCCTACCAGAACGTGCGCGCGTCGGGCATCATTGCGATCAACATCGAGGACGGCGACCGGCTGATCGGCGTGGAGCTGACGGGCGGGCAGGACGAACTCCTGCTGGTGACGCGCAAGGGCATGGGCATCCGCTTCCACGAGGCCGATGCGCGGCCGATGGGCCGCGCCACCGGCGGAGTGCGCGGCATCACGCTGGAAGCCGGCGACGTGGTCGAGGGCGTCGAGGTGGTGCATGCGGACGCCATGCTGCTGACGGTGACGGAAAACGGCTACGGCAAGCGGACGCCGTTCGACGAATACCGCACGCAGAAGCGCGGCGGCAAGGGCATGATCGCCAACGACCTGACCGAAAAGACCGGCGACCTAGTGACGGCCCTGAGCGTGCATGCGAGCGATGCCATCATGATCGTGACCAAGAAGGGCACGATGATCCGCATGCCGGTGGACGGCGTGCGCGTCACCGGCCGTTCGGCCCAGGGCGTGAAGCTGATCGATCTGGACGAGGATGACGTGGTGATGAGCGCGACGCCGGTGGAACCGGAGGAGAACGAGGAGGCGGGCCCGGCCGCCGCCGGTTCCGCTCCGGCGGCGCCGGGAACCAACCCCTGAAGGGAGAACGCATGAAAAAGGCCGCTTGTTGGATGCTGATGATGGTGCTGGCCGCGCCGGCCGCCTGGGCCTCGTTGAACGTGGAAGAGGATCCCAGCGCGGATCCCGCGCTGCTGACGTGGGAAAACCCGGTGCCCTGGCAGGTCGGAGTCAACTATATGAGCCTGTCGCGGCCCGTGGATCTCGACGGTGCGGACCTGGACCTGAAAGGCGATGTCGTGGAAGGCGAAGTGGGCGTGCAGCCCTGGCCGTGGTTGCTCTGCTATGGCCAGGCGGGTGTTTCCCAGGCGCGCCTGGACGGCCGGATGAGCGAAGACGGCGATGGCGGGGCCGGCGGCCTGCTGGGCCTGCGCGTGAATGTGTGGCAGATCTACGAGGGCGTGCACCGGACGGCCTGGCGTGCCACCCTGCAGCTGGCCGGGCAGTATGCCTACCGCACCAGTGCGGACGACGGCGAAGGCAAACTGGAATGGGGCGAAGCCCTGGTCATGCTGCCGGTGAACTATCACCTCACGTTCGCACGCTCCTTCCGCAATGTCTACGCCGGCGAATTCCAAAGCTTCGAACTGTATGCCGGTCCGGCCTATTCCAAGCTGGATGGCACCTGGACCCGCGGAGGCATCGAACGCGACTTCGAGGAAACCCAGGCCTTCGGGGTGGTGGGCGGGGCCAACCTGTGGCTGCTGGAAAACCTGAGCTTCGGCGCACAGGCCGACTGGTTCGACGGCACCAGCCTGGTGTTGAACGTGCTGTACCGCTTCTAGGCGGAGAAAGATTGCCCATGAGCGCCCGCATCCTGGATGGAAAAAGCCTGGCCGCCGATCTGCGCGGGGAGATCGCCGCCGAGGTGGCTGCCATGAAGGCCGCCACGGGGCGTGTTCCCGGCCTGGCCGTGGTGCTGGTGGGCGACGATCCGGCTTCGCGGTCCTATGTCACCGGCAAGGGCAAGGCCTGTGCCGCGGCCGGCATCTATTCCCGCCAGATCGACCTGCCGGCCTCCGCCGGCCGGGAGGAAATCCTGGGGGTGGTGCGCGCCCTGAATGCGGATGCGGCGATCGACGGGATTCTCGTGCAGTTGCCGCTGCCGGATGCCGCCATTGAACGGGAAATCATCGAGGCGATCGATCCGGCCAAGGACGTGGACGGGTTCCATCCGACCAATATCGGGCGGATGGTGCAGGGGCTGCCGGCTTTCGTGCCCTGCACGCCGAACGGTGTGCTGGAAATGCTGCGGCGCGCCGGCATTCCGCTGTCCGGCGCCGCGGTGACCATCATCGGCCGCAGCCAGCTGGTGGGCCGGCCGCTGTCCATCCTGATGTCGCAGAAGGGCGTGGATGCCACGGTCACGCTGTGCCACACGCGGACCCGGGACCTGGCGCGCTTCACGCGCGAGGCGGACATCGTGGTGGTGGCCGCCGGCCGGCCGGGCACGCTCCGGGCCTACATGGTCCGGGCGGGCGTCGTGGTGATCGATGTAGGCGTCAACCGCATTCCGGATGCCACCAAGGCCGCGGGCCACCGGCTGGTGGGCGACGTGGATTTCGAAGCCGTGGCGGCCAAGGCCGCCGCCATCACGCCGGTGCCGGGCGGCGTCGGCCCGCTGACCATCACCATGCTGCTGCGGAACACCGTCGAGGCGGCGCGCCGCCGGAGGCCCGCCGGCGCATGATCCGGGTGTTCAACCGCTACCTGCTGGGCGACTTTCTCAAGAGCTTCGTGCTCACGCTGGTCATGCTGACCTTCGTGATGTACGTGGGTGCGGTCGTGCAGGCGATTGATTACATGTCGCGCGGCATCTCCGGCCCGTTGATCTTGAAGATTTTCGCACTGAACATTCCCTTTACCCTGTCGTTTGTGATTCCGATGAGCGTGCTGACGACCGTGCTGCTGCATTTCGGGCGCCTGTCGGCGGATGGGGAGATCACGGCGATGAAATCGTGCGGGGTCAGCCTGTGGCAGGTGGCTGCGCCGATCCTGCTGTGCGCGGTGGTGCTCTCGGGTATCTGCCTGTACATCAACGCGGAACTGGCGCCGCGGAGCCACATGATGCGCCGGCAGATGCTACGCGATCTGGGGGAGGAGGATCCGCTGGCGCTCCTGGACGAAGGCCGTTTCGTCCGCGACTTTCCCGGCGTGCAGATCTATATCGGCAAGAAGACGGCCGGCCGGTTGGAGGACATCACCATCATCCAGTTCGGCGAAAAAGGGGCCAAGGCCCAGGTGATGGCGGAGTACGGCGAAGTAAAGTTCGACCGGGCCACCCGCATCATGGAGCTGGTGCTGCACAAGGTGCGCCTGACGGAATATAGCAAGGACGATCCGACCGATTTCAACAAGCAGCGCGAACTCAGCGCGGACAGCTATCCCGTGACGCTGGATCTCCGGCAGATGCTTAAAAAAGGCAAGATCAACAAGAAGCCCGCTTCCATGACCTATCCCGAACTGCTGGACGCGATCCGGAATGTTCGCCAGGTGTTTCCGGACATCCAGGAGAAGGGCGTGCGGCGGATGCGCACCAAGCTGGCGGTGGAGGCCAACAAGCGGCTGGCCCTGTCGCTCTCGTGCTTCTCCTTTACCCTGCTGGCCATCCCCCTGGGCATCCGCTCCCACCGGAAGGAATCCTCCATCGGCATTGGCATCGCCCTGGTGCTGCTGTTCCTGTTCTATTTGTTCATCATCATTTCGGAATCCCTGCTGGACAAGCCGGATTGGCGGCCGGACCTGATCCCTTGGATTCCCGTGGTGGCCAGCCAGCTGCTGGGCGTGCTGCTGCTGTACAAGCACCGCTAGGTTTCTTTTTCGCTTGCCGGGCGGAACCGCTCCCCGTAGTGTCCGCAGAGATTGATTCCGGCGTGCCTGTAGCTCAATTGGACAGAGCGTTAGCCTCCGGAGCTAAAGGTTGTGGGTTCGACCCCCGCCAGGCACACCATTTGATTTTCGCGCAGGCCGCCCGGGGCCGGCGCGTTTTTTTGTTGTCCGTTGTGCGTCGCGGATTAGGATGCAGAACATGATCGAGACCCGCTCCAACATTCAGCGCATGGACTGGCGCGGACTTCTGCTGATTCTGGGAATGGCCTTTGTCGGAGTGGTTTCGTTCCAGGGCAGCCGGGGGATTTATGAAACCACGGAAGGCCGCTATTCGGAGTGCGCCCGGGAAACCATGGCGACCGGGAACTATGACGATCCGGTCTTGAACGGCCAGCCGCATTGGACCAAGCCCCCGCTCACCTACCTGTCCATCATGGCCGGATTGCGGGCTTTCGGACTGAATCCCTGGGGGGCCCGGGCGTATTTGATGGTGGCGCTGATTCTGGCCGCGGGGGCGGTTTGGCTGACGGGGTTTTCCATCTGGGGCGCCGGCGCCGGGCGCTGGGCGGGAGTAGTTTTCATCACCTCGCCGGTGGTGTTGACCGGCGTCGCGCAGGTGGTTTCCGCGGACATGCTGACCGTGCTGTGGGTGGCGGGGGCGTTGGCCGGGTTCTGGCATGGCTATGCCCGCCGATCGCCGGTTGCGCTTCTGGCCATGTGGGTCTGTTTGGGCCTGGGCTTGTTGACCAAAGGGCCGCCGGCGTTGCTGGTGCCGGCGGTTTCCCTGCCGATCGCCTGGTGGCTGTTGCGCCGGGACGCGGACACCTGGCGGCCGCCGCGCTGGACCCTCTGGGCGGGATTCGCTCTGTTCGTGGCGGTGGGCCTGGGCTGGTATGTGGTGGAGGCGGAACAAACCCGCGGTTTGATTTCCTATTGGATCGGCGACGAACTGGTGGGCCGCAACCTGCGCGACGAGTTTCACCGGAATCCCGGCATCGGATTTGTTTTGGGGGTGTATTTGCCGGTCCTGTTGCTGGGTTCGGGCGTGTGGCTGCCGCTGGTGCTGCTCCGCGGGCGGCCGCTGAAGTCATGGTGGCCGGCCGGGGCAACCGATTCCGGCTGGAACCGGGCCGCGTGCGTCGCGTTGGCCGGAGGTGTGGCGATCCCGTTTGCCGTGTTTGCCATCAGCACCTCGAAGCTGCCGTTGTACCTGGCCCCGCTGTTCGTGCCCTTGGCCTTGATCCTGGGGCGCAGGGTCGATCTCCTGATTTCGCAGGGCCGGTTGCGGGCGTCCACGGCCCGCATCTGCGCCGGGGTTGCGCTGGGCCTGCTGGTGGCCGCCAAGGCCGGCATGGCGTTTGTTGAAAAACCCAAGGACATGACCCGGCTCGCCGCGGCGCTGGGGCCGGTTCTGGCCCGGGATGGCGCGCCGGCGTTGTACACGGCCACCGGCCGTTATCAAAACGGCCTGGAATTCCAACTGGACCGGCGGATTGAATTCATCCAGCCGGAGGATTTGTACCGGCATCTGGTGGAACGCCGCCAAGCCGGCGAGGATCCGCGCTATGTCATGACGAAACGCAACTGGGAGAGGTTTTCTCCGCGTTATCCCGCTGCGGGCTGGCGGCGGGAAAGCCTGGGGCGCTACTGGCTGTATATCCGCTATGAGCCGCCGGGGATTCCGCCGGAGATGCCGCCGCAGCCGGAGCCGGAATAAAAAAACGCGCCGCGGGGAACCGCGGCGCGCTGGTTTCCGGCGAGGCCGGTCTTAGCCGTTCTTGGCCTTGAAGTCGGCCATGTGGGCGACGAGGGCGTCGATGGCGTCCATGCCGACGGCGTTGTAGATGCTGGCGCGGCAGCCGCCGACGTCGCGGTGGCCCTTCAGGCCGATCATCTTCAGCGCGGTGGC
>CAZMOR010000192.1:0-2030 GCA_964567795.1 uncultured Verrucomicrobiota bacterium | reverse complement strand
GACACGATGGAGATCAAGGTGGAGGTCACGGAGGCGCTGTTCAGCGACGAGGTGAAGAAACTGGAGGCGCTGCGCGACAAGATCCACCACCAGATCCGGACGATGCTGAACGTGAGCGCGAAGATCACGCTGGTGGAGCCGAAGACGATCGAGCGCACGCTGGGCAAGGCCAAGCGCGTGCAGGACCTGCGGAAACTGACGTAGAAGGAAAGGAGCGGAAACATGAAGGTGCGGCAAATCTCGATTTTCCTGGAGAACCGGTCGGGGCGGCTGGCGAGCGTGCTGAAGGAGGTGGGGCGCGCGGGCGTCAACATCCGCGCCCTGTCGCTGGCGGACACGAGCGACTTCGGCATCCTGCGGCTGATTGTCGACAACGTGGACAAGTGCGTGGAGACGCTGCGGGGCAGCGGGCACACGGTCTCGCTGACCGAAGTGCTGGCGGTGGAGGTGCCGGACCATCCCGGCGGGCTGGCGGGCATTCTCGAGAAGCTGTCGGCGGCGAACCTGAACGTGGAATACATATACGCGTTTGTGAGCCGGGCGACGGAGAAGGCGGTCGTGGTATTCCGCTTCGAAGATATCAACGCGGCGATCACCGCGCTGAAGAAGGCGGGCATTTCGGTGCTGCCGGCCGAGACGGTCTACGCGCTGTAGGAAACGGCGGACGGACGGGAAGGCGCTTTTGCCCCGGACATGGGGCGGGAGCGCCTTTTCTATGGCTTCAGGGCGAAGTAAATCTCCGCGCGGCGGGCGTGGGAGAGCAGCGCGGCTTCGCGGGTGCCGGCGTTGTCGTCGGCGCCGGCAGCGTGGAGGGCGCGGGCGGCGGCGAGGACGGCCTGGTTCCGGACGGCGGTTTCGGCGGGGGTCAGGACCAGCATCTGCCAGGCATTGGGGGAATTCTGCTCGCCGGGGGGCAGGGCAGGCCACTGGTCGGGATGGTAACCGGCGGGGATAAAGGCTTCGGGGTAAGGCTGGTAAACACGGTCCGGGGCGAATTCCGCCAGGGATTCGCCGGGGACAAAGAAGCGGACCTGGGCCCGGGCGGCATGGGCGCGCTGGACGAAGCCGAGGCTTTCCGGCGGGGGGAAGTTCTCCGGGTCGGGAATGACCAGGGCGATGCGTTCGCCGCGGTTGAACGGCGCGATTTCCGGGAGGTCCGGCCGGGGCCGGGGCCACGGCCAGGCCGCCCAGAGGGCCGCCAGGGCCAGCAGGCCGAGTCCGCCGGCCAGGAGAGAGATGGATTTACGGTTCATGAGGCCAGCATAGGGATTTTCGGGCCGGGGGCAAGTGGCACTTGTCCGAACGGGCGCGGGAGGGCATAATCCGCTTCCAAAGAAAATTGGTTCAACCCAGGAGAAACAAACCATGGCCAACGAAACTCATGAATCGGTAATCGGGGCGGATGTCGAAATCATCGGCACGATCAAAAGCAGCGGGACGGTCCGCCTGGACGGCAAGCTCGACGGCGAGCTGGTGTGCGGCGGCAACGCCATTCTCGGCAAGACCGCGACGGTGAAAGGCAACGTGACGGCGACGTCCGTGTCCATCGAAGGCAAGATCAACGGCAACATCCTGGCCAAGGACAAGATCGAGATGAAGGCCACGGCGACGGTGAACGGCGACATCAAGGCGCGCCGGCTGTCCGTCGAGGACGGCGTGACGTTCGTGGGCCGCTCGGAGGTCAATCCGAACAGCCAGCCCGTCGCTTCGCAGCCGGGCATTCCGCAGCAGTAAGGTTCCTGTTTCCGTGAACGGCGGCCCGGCGGCCCCGCAGGAGCGGGGCGGCGTACGGGCGGCCGCGGCGGAAGGATCCGGACGTGGCGGACAAACGAACCAAAGTGATGGACGGCTTTGCCGTCGTGCGCGGGCTTGCCCAAGCCAAGCACGAGGGCACCCTGCCGCAGCCCGGTGCGCACCGGAATGCGGAGGATTTGTCGTCGCATCCGCCGCCGGCGGCGCTGCCGAAGGACAGCCCGCACATCGTCAAGACGATCCAGCCCACGAAACGGACGATCCGCTGCTTCAAATGC
>CAZMOR010000191.1:0-3354 GCA_964567795.1 uncultured Verrucomicrobiota bacterium | reverse complement strand
CCTTCGCCGCCACGCTCGATCCCAAGTGGATTGAGCGCTAGCCGCCGCCCCTCCCAGGTATTAAAAAGGGCTTCCGCCGCAGTTGCGGCGGAAGCCCTGAACGGATTCCGGGCTTAGTAGCCCATCCACCGTGTCGGCAGGTTGTAGAATTGCGCCGGATGGTAGCTCCAAGTCCAATATCCATTGCCAACCCAGTTGCGCGAAATGATCACCAGCACGTCGTTCGGCTTGAAATAGCCGGCCGGTACCACGACGTTGGTATTCGCCACAAAGCGCCATACCCCGTTCTGGTCGCAATAGATCGTGCTGCCGCCCAAGACATCCTTGGTCGCGGTGTTCATGGTGTAGATTTCGTCGCTCTGGCCAACCGGCCCGTTGACGAATCCGGATTCCAGCAGGCGCATTTCGCTGGGATGCGCGGAGATGGGCAGGCGCAGGGCCGCCACGTTGTAGACCAGCGTGTTGGGCCGCGTCGACCGGCTGCCGGTGTAGATCATCTGGCTGAAGCCGTTCGTCGGCACCTGCACGATCGGAGACCAGACCATGGCCGGAACCTGGGCCGGATTACCCATCGCATCCACCTGGCTGTAATCCGTCGCCGTGGTGGTGACATAGCTCTCCGGCAGCGGACGCGGCAGGTTGATGGAGAACCCGCGGCTGAAGAATCCGTCGGCCATCAAGTTCGTGGTGACATCGACCCCGTTGCCGTTCACGGAAATCCAGTGGCCCGCACCGTTGAGGAAGTACTGTTCCGTGGTCGGAGCGTTGGTGCCCGGTCCGAAGAATTCCACGACCGTCGAACCGGAAGCCGGATTGGCCGTCGGGCCGCCCGGGAAGGTTTCCAGGCTGCCAAACACCCCCAGGAAGGTGTTGGTGTACGGCTTGCCGTGCAGGCCGACGAAGTTCTGACCGCCCGACAGGATGATGTTGTGGAGGGCATACACTTCCTCGCTCGCCAGCGGCCGTTGCGGCACGACGTTGGTGCCATCCAGGCGAGTCGTGCGCCAGCGGTCCTTGTAGGATGCACGGTAGAAGCGGATCGTTCCGCGCGGCCGCTGCTGCCCGCCATCGTCCACCATCCAGTTGGTCTTGGCGGTGGCCACCAGGCGCCAGTTGTTGTTGGTGCGCTCCTGGAACCGGGTCGAATCCCAGAATATCAGGTCGTAATCCTTCTTCACTTCCAGATAGTGGTTGGTCACATCATGGCCCGGCAACGTATTGGTCGGACCGGAGGCGGTCCAGGCCAGGGCGGCCACGGAGTTGACGTTCGTCTTGCTCAGCGGCGCATTGCTCGGGAAGGCCGCTTCCGCGTCCGGTTTCGGTAGCATCCAGCCGCGGGTCAGCGAGAACTTGATGGTGTTGTTGGTTGCCCAGCTCAGGTTGCCGGCGCCGCTCTCGTTGCCCGCCTTGTCCACGCCCACCACCACGACGACATAATCCTGGTCGAATTCCAGGTCGTACAGGCGGATGGTGCTCCGGCTGGCGTTGGTCAGCGCGTAGTAGTTGGTGGTCACCGACGGATCGGAAACGATGTTCGTAGGGCACACGCTCGGCCAGTTGGAATAGGCGCCTGTCTGCACATAGTTCGTATAGATGTAATCCGACGGCGTGACATCCGGCGGCACCCAGGTGCTGTAGTAGACCTTGTAATGCCGCCACGGCGACAGCAGGTCGCGGCTGTTCGCGCCCCAGGCCGGATAGTGCAGGTCCGTCGGATCGTCCGGCCCCATGTTGGAGGAATTCCACTGCAGGTCGAACTGCGTGGTCGGGTCATCCACGTCGTCCGTCGAGGCCGCCACGTTGGGCACCTTGGTGGGCGGCGTGATGTCGTAGGCGGTGTAGAACGGCGTGGCCGGACCGGCCAACCGGTCGCCGGCGCGGTTGTTGTCCGCATCCACCGCGAACAGGTACTGCGGAATCAGGCCCTGGTTCGCCGTGTTGGCCACGAAGCGCATGGACGGGAGGTTTGTGCCAATCTGTATGGAGAGGCGCAGGTCGTCCCAATACGTGGTGTTGCCGCCGCCATCGATCAGGGACACTTTCAACACCTCGACCGTGCCGTCACCGATCGAAACCGAAGGATCGATCGCAAACTGCGCCCAGACATTCGTCGCCGGCAGATTGGTCGACACCGTCGCAATCGGCGTGGCCAGGTTGTTGGTCCGGTAGGCATCCACCTGGAAGGTGGCCCCGGTGGTGCTCTGGTACCAGCCGGTCACGCGGATCTTCGGCGTATAGCCAGCCACGTTCTGGAACTGGATGGTCTGATAGGCCACGCCACCCGCCGTTTCCTTGAGGCTGTAGAGGCCTTCCTTCACCAGGTTGGTCCCGCCGGTGACAAGGGATTGCCAGCTGCAATAGGCATTCAACGTCCAGCCGTTGTCCGCCGACGTCATTTCGAAGCCGTAATTCGCCAGGGCGCCATTGGTGGCCGCCACCGGATACGGCGTGCCCAGGGTCGCGCGGTTGCTGGCGGTAAGCCCGGTGACGTCATTCGTCGCCACCCGGTACTCGCCAATGCCCGCAATACCCTGCTGCTTGGGCGAGTTGGTCGGATCCGCCGGCTGATCCACGGCCACGGTGTCAAAGCTTACCAGGAAGTCCGGCTTGTTGGACCAGGCCGCGGTGAAGCGGTCGGGTGACGACGGCGGCGAGATAACACCGTTCACGCGGACCGTGCCGACGGTTCCCGGCGGAGTCACGTCGTTGTCCACCACGTACATGGCCAAATCGCCGCGCATCTGCAGGTCGTCACTGGTCCGGTCATGGTCGTAGTCCCACGCGCTGGCGGATCCCAGGTACTCACCCAGCATCAGGTTCGTATAGGTCGGCTGCGGCAGATCGGCCGTAAAGCCGCCGGCGGCTTCATTGGTCGCCCCGCCATCGGCAAAGGCATTGGTGAAGACAAATGCCTGGTTCGTGACAAACACGCCGCCATCCGGGGAATTCATCGAGTAGCGCGACCGCTTGGTCGTGTCGGCATTCGTGGAGGACACCATGCCGCTGAGTTCGTCCCAGGCATTGCCGCGCAACTTGAACGCGCCGCTGGAGAATTCATCATCCGACACTTCCGTGATGCCGTTGGTCCCCACGGAGCCTTGCCGGATGGTGAGGTTGTAGATCGACCAATAGGTGCCGATCGAATTGGAGGCCCCGCCCACGCCCTGGATCCGGATCTGGCTGACCTGGCCGGCCGGCAGCGTGATGGGCGTATTGGTCGCCCAGTTGTGGATCGAGGAGTACCACGTGTTCGTGTCCGGCGCATTGCCGCCGTTGAAGGTGAACGGACCCCAGGACGCATTGCTGGCACCATTGATGAAGTGCCGGATGTAGTAGGTCGTCGGCCCGTTGGTC
>CAZMOR010000190.1:0-3374 GCA_964567795.1 uncultured Verrucomicrobiota bacterium | reverse complement strand
ATGGGCGCCGACACCGTCTTCGTCCTCTCCGACGACCCGCCCTACCTCAAGAAGGGCGACATGAACACCGGCGTGGAAATTCCCACCCACATGGAAGACGTCGAGAAATACGTCCGCGCCATCGAAACCACCACCGGCAAGTCCGTCCGCTTCTATCCCATCCTCTACAAGCCCTTCGAAAACGACCGCGGCAAACAGGCCATCGAATACTACAAGGGCATCGCCCGCGCCACCGGCGGCAAGTGCCGCGTGATTCCTCGCGACGCCAGCACCCCGGTCCCCGCCTCGGTTCCGGCCACCCCGGCCACTCCGGCCAAGTAGCCTGCGCCCCCGCCCCGCTGCCCCCCATGCGGGGACTCGCGGCTCATCTTTCAGCCGTGTGAATTTACATCGTCCGTTTGCGGGCGATAAACGCCGCGAAAGTGCCTTTTTTAGGCCTTTTTTGGCATTCGAGACCTCGAGCCCCCCCCCCCCTCGCGAAAATGGTCTCCTCCCCTTGTCGAGGCTCCGGGGCATGAGCCGCGAGCCCCGCATGGGGGCCGCCGGATCAGTTGCGGGGCTTGTTCTCGTGCGCCGATCCGTGCGCCTTCGGCTCGGAACCGTGATGCGGCGCGGGCGCGATCCAGCGCGCGAGCAGTTCCTTGCGCGCGGGGTCGACGCCGCTGGCGAGCTTCAGGTAGATCAGCGCTTCGTTGAATCCATTGCGGTGGCGCAGGCGCGCGGCGTACTTGCTCTGGCCCGACGATTTCCGCATCTGCACCTGGATGCCCAGGATGCGCTCGACGTCGAACACCACCGCCTTCGGGATCTGCGTCAGGTTGGCCTTGTCGCGCAGCACCGTGTTGACGGCCTGCAGCGTGGCCTCGAACTCGGGCAGGCCTTCGGCGGCGTAGGCACCGGCCAGGCCTTCCATGTAGGGCCCGAACAGCAGCGCATGCTGCAGCGCCGGCATGGGCTTGAGCCCGGCCTGCTTCCACACATCGAACTGGCGGAGCGCTTTCTTCACCCAGTTCATGGCCTCGTGCTTGTCCGGCCCCTGCAGCCAGTTGGAAAACGCCGGATAAATCGTCTGGAACAGCCCCTTGCGCCAGGCGCGCTCGAACACCTTCAGCGCGCAGCCGCAGTTGAAGATCTTCAGCATTTCCTCGTGCAGGCGCTCGCGGGACGAGTTCACCAGTTCGCCGCACAACTGCATGATGGCTTCGCGGGCGTTCCGCTCGATCTCGAAATCCAGCTGCGAGGCGATGCGCACGGCGCGCACCATCCGCACCGGATCCTCGTGGAACCGCGTCGCCGGGTCGCCGATCACGCGCAGCACGCGGTGCTCGAGGTCCTGCAGACCGCCGACATAGTCGATAATGCTGCCGTCGGCGATGTTGTAGAACAGGCCGTTGATCGTGAAATCGCGGCGCCGGGCATCCTCCTCCGGCGTGCCGTAGACGTTGTCGCGCACGATCACCCCGCCGCGCGTGGCGAAGGTCGGATCGGGCACGTCCGTGCGGCGGCGCGAGGGCAGCGGCACGGCTTCGGCCTCCGGCGGCGGATTGTCCAGCAGCGCGCGGAACGTCGCGGTCTCGATGATGACCTCGCGGAAGAACACGTGCGCCAGCTTGAAGCGGCGGCCGATGATCCGGCAGTTGCGGAAGATGCGCTTGACCTCCTCGGGACGCGCATCCGTGGCAATGTCGAAATCCTTGGGCGTGCGGCCCAGCAGCAGGTCGCGCACGCCGCCGCCGCAGAGATAGGCCTTGTAGCCGGCCTCGTCCAGG
Source organism: uncultured Verrucomicrobiota bacterium (assembly GCA_964567795.1). GTDB lineage: Bacteria > Verrucomicrobiota > Kiritimatiellia > CAIQIC01 > Lenti-01 > Lenti-01. Next base: position 1,605 of record CAZMOR010000190.1, on the reverse strand, counting down.
CGCGTCAGCACCCGCAGGGCTTCCCAGGCGATCTGCTCCTGCTTCAGGCCGTGCTGCGCGGCGCTCAGAATGACCGGTTCGTTCATCGTCATTCGTCTTTCCCGCAGCACTTCTTGTATTTCTTGCCGCTGCCGCAGGGGCACGGATCGTTGCGGCCGACCTTGGGCTCGTCGCGCACGACGGGTTTGGTGTGGGCGGCGGAGAGCGCCGCGTTCATCGCGGCCTCGGCGCCGGCATCCACGCCGCCCTCCGGGGCGCGCTTCGGCGCCGCCGCCCCGGCCGCGTGGCCGCCGGCCAGCGGGGCCACGTTGGCGTGCTGGGCCTGCGCCAGCCGGTGCAGGTCGCCCAGGAAGGTCTGGTAGGCGCGCGGCGAGGTGGTCGCCCGGAATATGCGGCCGGCGATCTCCCCCTTGATGCGGTCCATCAGGTCCGCAACAGCGTGAAGGCCTCGTTTTTGTATTCGACCAGCGGATCGCGCTGGCCGTAGGCCCGCAGGCCCACGCCTTGCCGCAGGGTGTCCATGTTGCGCAGGTATTCCTGCCACTGCGTGTCCACCGCGTTGAGCATGATGAACCGTTCCATGGAATTGAGCTGCGCCGGATCCTCCAGCATGCACTTCTCGGCGTAGGCCTTGCCCACGCGGCCGAACACGGCCTGGGCGGTCGCCTCGGCATCCGCCGTGCCGCGCCCGCGCTTGCCTTCCTTCCGCACCACCTGGTCCGGATGGAAGCCGACCGGAAACTGGCTGTTCACCCACGTGGCAAAAGCGCCAAGGCTCTCCTCGTCGCCGTCCAGGTCCTCGGCGCGGGCGAAGATCACGTCCTGCACGACGTCCAGCAGCTGGTCGCGCACCTGCTCCGCGGCGACGATCTGGCTGCGGAAGCCGTAGATGATCTCGCGCTGCTTGTTCATCACGTCGTCGTATTCCAGCGTGCGCTTGCGGATCGAGAAGTTCTGCTGCTCCACGCGCCGCTGCGCGGTTTCGATGGACCGGTTCAGCCAGCGGTGCTCGAGCACCTCGCCTTCCTGGATGCCCAGTTTCTCCATGATGCCGGAAATGCGGTCGGAGCCGAACAGCCGCATCAGGTCGTCCTCCAGCGAGACGAAGAAGCGCGACATGCCCGGATCGCCCTGGCGCGCGCAGCGCCCGCGCAGCTGCCGGTCGATGCGCCGCGACTCGTGCCGCTCGCTGCCGATCACGTAGAGCCCGCAGGGGCGTTCCTCGATCAGCTGCCGCAGCGTCTTCTTGCCGTCGAACTTGTCCGCCAGCTTCGCCTTGCCCGTGATGACATCGCGCTCCATCCAGACCACGCCCGGACCCAGCTTGATGTCGGTGCCGCGGCCGGCCATGTTCGTGGCGATGGTGATGGCGCCCGGCTGGCCGGCGTTGGCGACGATCTCGGCTTCGCGCTGGTGGTTCTTGGCGTTCAGCACGTTGTGCGGACTGTTCACCCGCCGCAGCAAGCGGCTCAGGATCTCCGACATGTCCACCGAGATCGTGCCGACCAGCACCGGCTGCTTGCGCTGGTAGCAGGCCGCGATTTCCTCGATGATGGCGTTGAACTTCTCGCGCTGGGTCTTGTAGATCTGGTCGTTGCCGTCCAC
>CAZMOR010000189.1:0-7551 GCA_964567795.1 uncultured Verrucomicrobiota bacterium | reverse complement strand
CCTGATCGGCATCGAAGCCGCGGCGCGGCGCTACTTCGGCAAGGGCGCGGCGGAACTGAGCCTGGCCGAAGCCGCGCTGCTGGCGGGCGTGCCGCAATCGCCGTCGCGCCTGCGGCCGGACCGGCATCCCGAAAAGGCCCGGCAGCGGCAGGCCTACGTGCTGGAGCGGATGGAGGCGTGCGGATTCATCACGGCGGCGCAGCGCGCGGAGGCGCTGGCGCAGCCGCTGGCGGCGCGCACCGGGCCGTATCCCTTCCGCGCGCCGCACTTCTGCGACCTGGCCGGCGTGCCCGCGCGCGCCGGGACGGATGCCGCCGTGCGCACGACGCTGGACGCCGATCTGCAGCGCATCGCGGAGGACATCCTGGCGCGGCATCTCCGGGACCGGACGGTGCAAAGCGGGGCGATTGTCCTGCTGGACGTGAAGACCGGCGCGGTGCGGGCGCTGGTGGGGTCGCCGGACTATTTCGCCGAACGCCGCGCGGGGCAGGTCAACGGCGCGGTCGCGCCGCGCGCCGCGGGCTCGACGCTCAAGCCCTTCGCCTACGCGCTCGCGCTCGACCGCGGGCTGATCACGCCCGGCATGGTGATTCCCGACGTGCCGACGCGCTTCCGCGACCTGGATCCGCGCAACTTCTCGCACGACTACCGCGGGCTGGTGAGCGTGCGCGACGCGCTGGTGCTGTCGCTGAACCTGCCCGCCATCGAAGTCGAGCGGCGCGCGGGCCAGGAGCGGTTCTGGAGCACGCTGCGCGCGCTGGGGCTGGGGACGATCGACCAGCCGGCGGCGCACTACGGCCTCGGGCTTGTGCTCGGCAACGCGGAGGTGCGGCTACTGGACCTGGCCAACGCCTACGCCTGCCTGGCGCGCGGTGGCACCTGGCTGCCGGCGCGCTTCGTCGAATCCGCCCGCGTGCCGGCGCCCAAGGCGGTATTCTCGCCCGAGGCCTGCTGGCTGATCAGCGACATGCTGTCCGGCGAGGAGCGGGCGATGGACACGACCGGGCACGCCGCCGACGTGCGCCTGCCGCCGATGGCCTGGAAGACCGGCACCTCGGCCGGGCTGCGCGACGCATGGACCGTGGCGTGGAATCCGGACTACGTGATCGGCGTATGGGCGGGCAATCCGGACGGGTCGGCCTCGGCCGAACTCGTGGGCCGGCAGATCGCGACGCCCATCGCGTGGGACCTGTTCCGGCGGCTGTATCCGGACAACACCGGTCCGTGGTACGCGCGGCCCGCGGGCGTGGCGGAACGCACGGTCTGCGCCGTCAGCGGCTGCGCGCCGGGCGCGCATTGCGGGCACACGGCGACGGACTGGGCCATTGCGCAGGTATCGCGGTGCGAGCCGTGCCCGGTGCACCGCAACGGGCCGGAAGACACCTGGCCGGTGGCCGTCGCTTCGTTCCTGGCGCGGCGCGCGGCGCCCGCGGCGGAAGAGCCGGCTGCGGCGCTGCGCATCCGGTCGCCCGCGCGCGGCAGCACCTACCGCTGGCTGCCGGACCTGGACGTGGACGCGCAGAAGCTCGCGCTGGACGCCGCCAGCGACCGCGCCGGCGAGACGCTGCACTGGTTCGTGGACGATATTCCGGTCGGCCGCTCGCAGGCGGGCGCGCCGCTCTTCTGGCCGCTGGCGCGCGGCCCGCACCAGATCGTCTGCAGCACCGCGCGCGGCCTGAGCGACCGCGTCGAAATCGCGGTGGAATGACCCGCCCCAGATGAGGGGAACCGCGGCTCAAGCCATCACCCGGATTTTTCCACACTATGGAAAACTTTTTTCCACAGTGTGGAAAAATTCAGCAACGTTTTTCCATTGCGTGGAAATACTACTTCTTGCCGGTGATGCGGGGTTCCGCGCCCTGGAGCAGGCGGCGGATGTTGGCGCGGTGCTTGAAAATCACCAGCAGGCCCATCACGATCAGCGCCCCCGCGAGCAGTTTGTTGCCGGTGCCGTTGATTGCAATGTAAGCCGCGGGCACGGCGATGGCGGCCAGGATCGAGCCCAGCGAAACGAAGCGGGTGAGCGCGACGGTCAGGGCAAAAACCAGGAAGCCGACACCGACCGCGGCCGGGGCGATGCCCAGCAACATGCCCGCGCTGGTGCTGACGCCCTTGCCGCCCTTGAACTTCAGCCAGACCGGCCAGTTGTGGCCCGCCACGGCCGCCACGCCGCACGCCAGCCCGAGCCAGTCGGGCGCGCCGGCCATGAGTTGCGGGAAGAAGAACGCCGGCACGAAACCCTTTACGGCGTCGAGCACGAAAGCGAAAATGCCCCAGCCCTTGCCCACGCAGCGGAACACGTTGGTCGCGCCGATGTTGCCCGAGCCGACCTTTTGCAGGTCGATGCCTTTGCCGCGGGCGATGAGCAGTCCGTTGGGGATCGAGCCCAGCACGTAGGCAGCCAGAATCAGCAGCGACAACATCAGCGGGGTGTTGGTCATCATGCGCACAAGGATGCGATGCGCCGTCCCAAAACGCAAGCGGAAGCGGCGGCGGGGCTCGACCGGGGCGGGGGCGTGGTGTAGATTGCGCGGAATGGCGGAGGAAACCTCCATACTATTAAGGATGCGCGGGCGGGTGCAGGGCGTGGGGTTCCGGCCGGTGGTGTTCCGGATCGCGCACGAACTGGGGCTGCGGGGCTGGGTGCGCAACGATGCGGCGGGCGCCGAAGTGGCGCTGGCGGGCGGCGCGGAGGCCATCGCGAAATTCCGGGCGGAGCTGCCGGGGCGGCTTCCGGCGGCGGCGGACATCCAAAGCGTGGAAGAGCTGCCCGCGCCGGCGGATCTGCCGGCGGGCTTTGAAATCCGGCTCAGCGCCACGGGTGCCGGGGCGCGCGTGGCGGGCATCCTGCCCGACCTGGCGACGTGTCCGGAGTGCCTGCGGGAAATTCTGGATCCACAGGACCGGCGCCACCGCTATCCCTTCGCCAACTGCACCCATTGCGGGCCCCGCTACAGCATCATCGAAGCCCTGCCCTATGACCGCGCCCACACGACGATGCGCGCTTTTCAAATGTGTCCGGCGTGCGCGGCGGAATATGCCGATCCGCGCAACCGCCGCTTCCACGCGCAGCCGAATGCATGCCCGGTCTGCGGGCCGCAATTGACGTGGATGCGGGCGGATGGCGTGTTTTTGGCCGGGCGCGATGAAGCCCTGCAGGCCGCGGCGGCGGCGATCCGGGCCGGGCAGATCGTGGCGGTGAAGGGCCTCGGCGGCTTCCACCTGATGGTGGCTGCGCGGGACCGCGCGGCCGTGCAACGGTTGCGTGCGCGCAAAAAACGCGACGAAAAGCCGTTCGCGCTGCTCTTTCCTTCGATCGCGGCCATCCGGGAGGCGTGCGCGGTTTCCGCGGCCGAACAGCAGTGGCTGGAATCGCAAGCGGCGCCGATCGTGCTCCTGAAAAAACGGATGGAAGCCGCAGGACTGGCGCCGGACATCGCGCCGGGGCTGCCGTGGCTCGGGGCGATGCTGCCCTATACGCCGCTGCATCATCTGCTGATGCGCGAGCTGGGATTCCCGGTGGTGGCGACGAGCGGCAACCTGACCGACGAGCCCATCTGCACGGACAACGACGAGGCGCGCGCCCGCCTCGGGGACATCGCGGATTTCTTCCTGATGCATGACCGGCCCATTGCGCGGCCGATGGACGACTCCGTGCTGGCGCTGGGCGCGGAAACGCCCATTGTGATGCGGCGGGGCCGGGGGCTGGCGCCGTATTCGCTGCCGCTGGCGGGCGTGCCAGACGGGTGGGTGGCGGCCGGGGCGCAGATGAAAAGCACGGTGGCCGTGACGGCCGGGGGCAACGCCGTGATGAGTCCGCACATCGGCGACCTGGACCATGAAGGCGCGGCGCGGCTCTGGGAGCGGGCGGTGCAGGATTTGGCCGGGCTGCACGGCCTGAAACCCGTGGCGGCGGCGGCGGACCTGCATCCGGGGTACGCGTCCACGCGGGGGGCGGCGGACCTGGGCGTGCCGGTGCAGGCGGTGCAGCATCACCACGCGCACATCGCGGCGTGCATGGCGGAGAACGGGCTGGCCGGGCCGGTGCTGGGCATCGCGTGGGATGGCACGGGACTGGGCACCGACGGCACGATCTGGGGCGGCGAATTCCTGGTCTGCACGCGGAAGGAATTCCGGCGCGCGGCGTGGCTGCGGCCGTTTCCGCTGATCGGCGGCGACGCGGCGGCACGCGAGCCGCGCCGGGCCGCATTGGGCGTGCTGCGGGAAATGGGAGCGAGTCATCCGCCGCCGGGATTTTCGGCGGAAGAGCTCGCGGTGCTGGACGGCATGCTGGGCCAGGGGGTGAACGTGGTGGCGACCAGCAGCGCGGGGCGGCTGTTCGATGCGGTGGCATCGCTGCTGGGCGTATGCCAGACGATGTCGCACGAGGGGCAGGCGGCGATGCGGCTGGAGGCGCTGGCCGGGGACGGGGAGGCTGAGGCGTATCCCTTCGGCTGGGCAGGAAATGCGCTGGACTGGGCGCCGATGATCGAGGCCATGCTGGCGGGCGGCGAACCGCCGGCGGTGGCGGCGGCGCGATTCCACGAGACGCTGGCCACGATGATGACGGCCGCGGCGCAGCGGGCGGGCTTGCGGGAGGTCTGCCTGTCGGGCGGCTGCTTCCAGAACCGGCGACTGCTGGCGGCGGCCGTCCGGCGGTTGACGGCGGCGGGGTTCCGGGTCTGGCGCCACCGGGAAATTCCGCCGAACGACGCGGGCATCTGCCTCGGGCAGCTGGCGGTGGCGGCGGCGCGGGGGTAGATTGCACGCGCACCCACGGGAGAGACTTGCAATTTCGGGGCGCGGCTGGTGTAATGCCAGCGTTTTCGGACAACTTTAAGGAGATGGCCATGAAAAAGATTTTCTGGATGTGCGCGGCGTGGATGCTGGCCCTGGGCGGCTGGGCGGTGCCGCAGGCCGCGGCGCAGGCGGATGCCGTGCTGCTGGTGGCGCCGGCGCGGTATGCGGTGATGCAGGTCGCGTTCGACGTGGCGCGCCGCTATCCGACGGTGCTGGTGAGCTACCAGGGCTCGCCGGAGACGCCGGTGCTGCATGTCTGGAACGGATTTGAATGGATGCCGCTGGCCTTGACGGACTACCAGAGCGGCGCGTTCCTGCAGACCTATCCGGGCCGGACGATTTTCCTGGGCGACGACGCGCTGCTGCCGGCGGGCCTGCGGTCGATCAGCGCGTGGTGCGACAAGTCCACGCAGATGGCCGACCTCGGGACGACGGCGCTGATCAACTCGATCGGCGCGTACCTGCCCTTCACGCCGGCGGACTGGCGCTGGTTCGCGGGCCGCTACAACCTGACGCTGACGAACCTGAAGGCGGAGGAGGCGGAAGCCGCCAAGCACGAGACGTGGTATGACGACAAGGGCACGGTGAAGGATCCGCCGCCGTCGTTCTTCAAGTATTTCACGCGTTCCCGCCGCAACGCGGCGCCGGCCGAAGCGGCGCCGATCCAGCCGGTGGAAGTGCAGCCCGGCGAGACGGTCGCCACGCCCGCCCCGTAGGGCGCAAGGGAGACGCGGCATGGATCGCCGAATCCGGCGGGGATGGCTGATGCTGGCGCTGGCGGGGGCGGCCCTGGCCGGGACGCCCGGCTGCAAGACCATCCACGAAGAAGTGCAGCCCGTCCGCGAGACCACGCTGACCGTGGCGCGTTCGGGCGAGGACGTGACCCTGTCGTGGATCGGGATGCGCGGGGTGTACTACAGCGTGATGTTCACCGAGGCGCGCGGCGCCAAAGCCCAGTGGAAGCTGCTGGCGGACGCCATCAACGTACGCGGACTGGCGGACAACGAGCCGATCGTGGTGAAGGACCGCCTGCCGGCCAGCCAGCAGCGCTATTACCGGCTGCAGCAGGATTCCAAGCCGCTGGTGCCCTAGGGCCCGCCTTTTTACTTGCACAAACGGCCGGCAGGCCGTATGTTCCGCGCCCGTTCGATCGAGCACCCCCGGGGTCGCAAGACTTCCGGGGGTCTCTATTTGAGGAAGAAAAGGCTACACCATGACAAGAGCGACATCCCTTTCGAAGGTGCGCAACATCGGCATCATGGCCCACATTGACGCGGGCAAGACGACGGTGTCGGAGCGCATTTTGTTCTATTCCGGCAAGACCCACAAGCTGGGGGAGGTGCACGACGGGGCGGCGACGATGGACTTCATGGTCCAGGAGCGCGAGCGCGGGATCACGATCCAGAGCGCGGCGACGACGCTGCTCTGGAAGGGGCACCAGGTGACGCTGATCGACACTCCCGGACACGTGGACTTCACGGTGGAGGTGGAGCGGTCGCTGCGCGTGCTGGACGGGGCGGTGGCGCTGTTCTGCGCGGTGGGCGGCGTGCAGCCGCAGTCGGAGAAGGTCTGGCTGCAGTCGGAGAAGTACGAAGTGCCCAAGATCGCGTTCGTCAACAAGATGGACCGGACGGGCGCGGACTTCTTCGGGGTGCTGGAGGAGATCCAGGACGAGCTGCGGTGCAACGCGGTGCCGGTGGTGGTGCCGATCGGGAAGGCGGAGACCTTCCAGGGCCTCATCGACCTGGTGACGATGAAGGCGATCTACTTCGACGATCCGGAGAGCACGGACTTCCGCGAGACGGAGATTCCGGCCGAGAAGCTGGACAAGGCGAAGAAGTGGCGCGCGAACCTCGTGGAAAAGTGCGCGGAGCAGGACGATGCGCTGATGGAGAAGTTCTTCGCGGAAGGCGACCTGTCGGAAGCGGAGATCTGGGGCATCCTGCGGAAGGCGACGATTTCGCGCAAGATCGTGCCGGTGTACTGCGGCGCGGCGTTCAAGAACAAGGGCGTGCAGCACCTGCTGGACGGCGTGGTGAACCTGCTGCCGGCGCCGAACGAGATCCCGCCGATCATTTCCGCGGTGGTGGAAGAGGGCGAGGAGCCCGCGCAGCGCGAGCCGACGGATGAATCGCCCTTCAGCGCGCTGGCCTTCAAGATCGTGGCCGACAAGCACGCGGGCAAGCTGACCTATATCCGCATCTACTCGGGCACGCTGAACTCGGGCCAGGGCGTGCTGAACAGCACGCTGGGCAAGAGCCAGCGCATCGGGCGCATCCTGCGCATGCACGCGAACCATTCGGAAAACCTGGACTCGGCGGCCACCGGCGACATCGTGGCGGTGGTGGGCCTGGGCCAGACGCGCACGGGCGACACGATCTGCGACGAAGAGCATCCGATCCAGCTGACCTCGATCGAATTCCCGGCGCCGGTGGTGTCGATTTCGATCGCACCGGATTCGTCGGCGGACAACGACAAGCTGTCGGGCGCGCTGTACAAGCTGGCGGAGGAGGATCCGACCTTCACGGTCGGCTTCGACCAGGAAACGGGCGAGACGATCATTTCGGGCATGGGCGAGCTGCACCTGGAAATCATCGTGGACCGCCTCAAGCGGGAATTTAACGTGGCGGCGAAGGTGGGGCGGCCGGAAGTGGCGTACCGCGAGACGGCGACGCAGAAGATCGAAGGCCAGTACAAGCACGTGAAGCAGAGCGGCGGCCGCGGCCAGTACGCGCACGTGTGCCTGCGCCT
>CAZMOR010000188.1:0-9826 GCA_964567795.1 uncultured Verrucomicrobiota bacterium | reverse complement strand
AACACGGCTCTGTAGAAATGACCATGGAGGATAACGGGCGTATTCGCCACATCAAAAGCAGTGGCGGCCCATTTCACGGCTCACCGTCTCTGGGCAAAACACTTATGAGCGTCCATCATTGGTCAGCAGACTCGCTCGGATGGGACACCAGTATTGGTGCCGCTCTCACAGCAGTAGATGTAGTCAGGGTATTAAGTGATAATCTCGTCAATCTGTACGTCAATCGAATCGATACTAATTCTGACGGCGATTGGTTAATTAACGTGGGCGATGGCTCCCCCGGTTACGAAACATTCTTCGGCGTCCGCCTCTCGCGCAATTTCTACCTTCTGGACTATGATTATAAGCCGTGACTAAACGCAGCGAAATGAAAGCGTCGAACAAGCGGTTCCAGCGTACGGCGCACAAGGTGCGCCGTACGCTGAACCGTGACGTTGGGCATAATACACAGGAGACAAGAATGAACGGATTTCGATTACTAGGATTTGCGGCGCTGTGCTGCCTCCTCCAAGCCTGCAGTTCGGGACCTAGGCAGGTCCCCGCGGATCATCCGATCATTGGCGTATGGGAGTATGCATCGGACGGCCAAACATGGTCGCGCGAGTTCACGATCAACGGCAACTGCATCTTGATCGGTCCCGACGGGAAAACCTGGTGGGTGTATCCTTACCGCCCGGTCAACGACAGCTTCGTATACGTTATCAGCGACAAGGGCGACAAAATGCCCCACGAAATATTATCTGACGGCCGCCTACTGGTTGAGAAGGGCTATCTTGCTACGAAAAAGCAATCAAAAGCCCAACAACCGGTTCCAGGAAACCCTCCACAAGGTGTCGGGTCCCCTGAACCGTGACGTAAATCCTCCATGAAAACCCCCGCCGCCATTTCCGCCGTTTCCTGCACCGCCGGGGAATGGCAGGCCGCGCAGCGGCCGCTGGCCTCGCTGATCAGCAAGTCAGAAAAAGCGCAACAAAAACTGGCGCCGGAGACGTGGCAGTACCGGATGCTGCGCGACAATCTGAACGCTTTGCACCTCGCCTCGGCACTGATGTACCCGCCGGCAGACGCCCCGGCGCGTTTTGCGCCGGCCGAGTTGCAAGCCGCCCTCCAGGCGCTGGCTTCGATGATCGGCCGGAGCGAGAAAGCCCAGGCCAAGTTTTCGCCCGGCACGTCTCAACACACGCTCCAACGCAACCGACTCCAGTCCCTGCGACTGGCGACGGCCTTCATCCAGGCCACCCTGAAGCCCCACATCTGAAAATCCAACCAGCCATCGCCGGCATTGCCAGCGCGGCCCCGGCTTTCGTATCCTTGTCCCGGAAACCCATTCCGTGCATGAACCACGCCCAACCGCAGAATCCGGCTCGATGACCCCGGCGGCCACAATCCCCGGATCGCATTCCGGCCGGACCCCGGGAAACGCCGGCTTCTATCTCCTGCTCGCGCTCATCGCGCTCTGCTACACGGCGCTCCGGTTCACGTACAACCAGCCGTTCGACGACACGTTCCTCCAGAAAATCTGCGACTTCACCGCGCCGGTGCCGTTTGGCCGGCGGGTCCTGACCGCCCTGCTGGTCCATCCCCTCGTGGCCGGCGGTCTTTCGCCGACGCGCGCGTTCCAACTCACGGAAATCGCTTCCACTTTCTTCCTGCTGCTGGGCTTCCAGCGCGTGTTCGCCCTGCACGTAGAAAAATCATGGGCCCGCGTCCTGGGTGCGGCCTTCGCCTTCGTCCTGCCGCTCGTGTACCTGCTGCGCAATCCCTTCCCCTACTTTTTCCCGTGGGACACACCCGCCATGGCTTTCCCGGTGTGGGCGGTCTATTTCCTGCTGCGCGGCTGGTGGGTCCGCACCCTCGTTCTGATGGCCTTCGCCACTATGAACCGCGAGTCCGCCATCCTCCTCCCCCTGCTCTTCGGCGCGCTGTACGCGGACCGCCTGCCCCTCGCGAAACTCCTCGGTCTTGTGCTGGCGTTCGTGGCCGTGTATTTCGCCGTCTCTTGGCTCGTCGACCGGACCCTCGCCGACAACTTTTCCTACTATGGTCCCGGAACGCTCACGAGTTTCCACAAATACGGGACCTGGCGCTATCTGTACAATGTGACCTGGCTGAACTCCCGCCACATGAATTACCTCGTCTTGCTTTCCACTCTGGGCGGCCTGCCGGTGGCCTTCCTGGTCTTCTACCGGCAGATTCCCCCGTACCTGCGCCGGTTCGCGCTGGTTGGCTTGCTGTACTTCGTACTCGTGGCCTTCGTTGGCAATATATATGAATCGCGCGAACTCGGCGAAACCTCCGCCATCCTGTACCTGCCGGTCGCTTTGGGTTGCCGCCGGTATCTCGCGGACGCAGACGCCAAATCCCGCGAGTTCGCGCTTCCCGGCCGCGACAACTTCCTGCATCCGTACATGGCCTGCCTGGAAGCCGCCGCCCTCCTTGCGATCATCGTCTTCGCGGTTGCCAGTTACTTCGTGCTGAAAGCCCATCCGCCGCCATAAGGCGCAGCAAAAAATCCAGACCCGCCGCTCCATGCGGGGGCTCGCGGCTCAGGACTCCGCCTCCGCCCTGTAGGACACCGCGCCGAGGTGGCCTCCGTCTCCGCCCTGTAGGCCACCGCGCCGAGGTGGCCGGCTGTTTCCCTTATTCTCCCCTGGGCGAATCAAAATCCACAAATCCCTGGAACGGCCAGGATGCCGAATCGGCCACCAGCCCCGCTCTCACCGGATTGTCCCGAACGTATTTCCACTTCTCTGCATAGGATTCATCCGATCTCAACACATGGTCAAAAAACCGCTTCTGCCAGACTGGCGCAGTCGTCGGCACAACCTCAACCAGCTCCTTGGCGGTCCATTCCTTCCAGGCCCCGACAAACCGGGACAGGGAATGCCGTGCCCCACCCGGAACTTCGGCGCAAAAGAAATGCACATGATCCGGCATGATGACAAAACGCCCGATCAACCACCCGTGATGCTCTCTTGCCGCGCCCCATTCATGCCGCAAGACAGACATGGCGGACTCCGATGCCAGAAGCGGAAGACGATGGTGGGTGCAGATGGTGATGAAGTAAACGGGATGGTCGATGCACACCCGCTCCAGACGCCTTAAATGCACCCTTCCCGCCATGACGATTATTATAGCCAGGATTGCCGGATTAAGAATTCAAATCCGCCCGGTCACCGCCCGGGCCTACAATTATCCCGCCCATCCTGTAGGCCACCGCGTTGAGGTGGCCGACGGTTGTTCATTCTTCCTTCCATGCGCCGAAAACGCCGCGAAAGTGCCGTTTTTAGGCCTTTTCAGCCGCTTTTGGCCTTGAGCCCCCCCCTCGGAGCATGAGCCGCGAGCAAGCGCACGGGGGCAGCAAAAAAGCCCCGCAGCCTTGGCTGCGGGGCTTTGCATTGCACCCGGGATCAGGGATTCACGTGCGCGTGGTAGTCCTGGCCGCCGTTGTTGAGCCAGGTCACGGTGCCGCGGTTGTCGATCACTTCGATCGCGTAGCGGACGTGGGTGCCGGCGGCGAAGGTGCCGAGGTTCACGTGCCAGGTGTCGTTGTTGCCGTTCAAGCCGGCCAGTGAGAGCGCGGTGCCCTGCCAGTTGACGCCGTCGGTGCTGTACACGAGATAGAGTTCGCCCGCGGTGCCGGCGGGCCACGTCTCGGCGTTGATCCACAGGTAGTCCGCGGAAGTGAGCGCGCCATCGGCGGGCCAGGCATAAACGTTGCCGGCCCACTGCATCGCATCGCCCTGCCCATGCGCGCCGGTGGAGAGCGTCGCGCCGCCGGAGTAGAACAGGTGCACATCCGCGCCGTCGGCGACATCGCCGGACGGCGTGTTGCCGAGGATGCCGGCGAGCACGGGCGCGGACCAGGTGCGGCCGCCGTCGGTGCTGGTGCGGCTCGCGGGCACGTCGCCATAGGCGCCGGAAACCGCCACGAGCGAACTGCCGACGACCTGCAGGCCGCCGGCCACGGGATAGCCGTCATGCACGCGCACGGGAGTTTCCCACGTGCCGCCGGCCGCCTTGCGCGCGCAGTACAGCCCGCCGTTGGTGGAGGAGTTCAACGAGCCGATCACATAGCTGGTGCCGGCGCTGTCCAGCGCCGCCTGCACGCCTTGCAGGGCGTGGGGCTTCTCGGTCCAGGTCGCGCCGCCGTCGGTGCTCTCGTGGAAATAGGCCGTGCTGTAGCCGCCGTACCAGCCCTGCAGGGCGGTGGACAGCGCGAGGCGGCTGCCGCGGATCTCGAAGTCGTTCACGAAGACCGTCGCCTTGTAGGACGACTTGTCGAAGATGCTGCGCGCGGATTCCCACGCGGTGGCGGCGACCGCCTTGCGGCGGAAGTAGATCTTCGACGTCTCGGGTGCCGTGAATTCATCGTAGGCCACGTAGACGCTGGACCCATCGGCGCGCAGGCGGGCGTAGCGGGTCTGGAAGGAATCGGTCACGGCGGCGCCCCACGTCAGGCCTTGGTTGGTGCTACGCACGAGGCTGGCGGTCTGCGGCCATTCGGTCGAGGTATAAAGCACGAACACGCCCGCAGTGGAGGCGGCCAGGCAGGGCCACGAGCCCGCGGCCACGGTGCGGGGCATTTCCCAGCTGTGGCCGGCGGCCTTGCGCGAGAACTTCACGGCCGGCGCGAGGTAGTTGCCGTCGGCGTAGTAGCCGCCCTCCTGCCACACGGCGAAGAGCGTGCCGCCGGAAGCCGCGACATCGAAGCCGTAGGCGCCCGAGGCGTGCGGAATATTCAGCTCCGCGCCCCAGTCGCCCTTGAACACGACCACGGGCTCCGCGGTGAAGGAGTAGTTCTTGCCGCCGGCACTGTCCCAGATGTTGGCGCCCGCGCCGTCCTTGCCGTGGAAGTAGAAGTTGACCGTGGCGCCGCCGGGATAGGCCTGCGCGGGGGTGAATTTCCAGATGGAGTTGCCGTCCTTGTTGCCGGCATAGGCCATGGCGCAGACCTGCCACTTGCCGCTGTTAGTGCCGAGACTGGAGTGGATCACCTGCACGCCGACTTCGGCATTGAGGCCCCAATAGTCCTGGTTCATCAGCACGGTGTAGGTGCCGGGGTTGCCGGCGGAATGGCGTTCGAAGGAACCATAGACGCCCATCCAGGTGGGAAAGGCCCCGGCGCTCGCGGCGAACGCCAACATCCAGAATCCGGCCAACAGGGTTTTCAGTTTCATGCGAGTTGACTCCTTGAGGTGAAGATAAAACGCTTTACCATTCGGGCGCTGATTCATAGCGGAAACCCGATGATCAGGTAAAGCGTTTTATTAGCCGAAACCAAAGATTTTTACAATATATTGCAGATGAATCACTTGTGATTTCTATTCCAGGCCTGATGATTGAATCAGGCCTTTTGGACCGAGAGTCGGCCGATCGGTTTCGAGTCGATGTAATACCGCTCGAAATCCGTCTGCTCGTCCTCCGGCGGCACGAACGGAGCAACCGCCGCGAACCGCGAATCGCCCGCGAACACGGCCGATAGCTGTTCAAAATATGGCAGGTGGTCCGTCGCCACGTGCACCACCCCGCCAGGGATTAGCGTCCGGTGCAACGCATCGAGAAACTGCCGGTTGAACAACCGGTGCGCCTCGTGCCGTGCCTTGGGCCACGGATCCGGGAAGAAAATGTAATAGGTGTCCACCGCCGCCGGAGGAATCAGGTAGGCCACCGCGTAATAGGCCTCCATCCGCAGCAGCCGGATGTTGGCCAGGTCCAGCCGCCGCGCGCGGTTGTCCACCTTGCGGATCCGCCGCAGCATGCGGTCGATGCCCAGGAAATTGACGTCCGGATTCTTCGCGGCGCGCGCCAGGAGAAACCGGCCCTTGCCGCTGCCGAGATCGATCTCCAGCCGCCGCTCCGGCTGCGCAAACCAGCGGCGCACCGGCAGCGGCCCGAGCCATTCGGCTTCCGTCTCCGGTTCCCTGCGCAGGCTTTCCGCAATCATCGCCGCTCAACCGTAGGTCAGGGCCACGGGATTGCGCAGCGTGCCGATGCCGTCGATCTCGCACTCCACGACATCGCCGTCGTGCAGCACCACCGGCGGCGTGCGCACCGAGCCGATGCCCCCCGGCGTCCCGGTCGAAATCACGTCCCCCGGCTCGAGCGTCATCACGCGGCTCAGGTCCGCCAGCACCATGTCGATGCGGAAAATCATCTGCGCGGTCTTGGACTCCTGCAGGATTTCGCCGTTCACGCGCTGGCGGATGCCCAGCGCGTGCGGCCGCTTGATCTCGTCGCGCGTGACCAGCCACGGCCCCAGCGGCGCGAAGCTGTCCGCGCTCTTGGCGAAGAACCATTGCCCGCGGGCCTTCTGCAGGTCGCGGTTGGTGACATCGTTCAGGATCGTGTAGCCGGCGATGTACGACAGCGCCTCGCCTTCGTGGATGTCATGCACGCGCTTGCCGATCACCAGCGCCAGTTCGGCCTCGCCGTCGACGCGCTCCATGCCGGGCTTCAGCCGGATCGGATCGCCGCTGCCGCACAGCGCGCCGGGACTCTTGGAGAAATAGACGGGAAATTCCGGCACCTTGGCGTCGAATTCCTGCGCGTGATCGCGGTAGTTCTTGCCGAGGCAGACGATCTGCCGCGGCGGGGCCACCGGCGGTCCCAGCCGCACGCCTTCCGCGGGCACCGTCTTCAGGTTCGGCTCCTTGAGCAAAGCCTTCAGGCGCTCCACGCCGCAGGTGCGCCAGAAGCGCGGGTCGTAGTCCTCGATGTCGAACACCATGCCGCGCACGTCCACGATGCGCGCGGGGTCCTTTTTCGTCGCGTCCAGCCAGATGCCCGGGCGTTCGGCGCCGGGCGCGCCATAGCGCACCAGCTTCATCGGCCAACCTTCTTTTTCGCCGACTTCCCGTAGGGCCCTAAAAAGCGGCTTCCGTTAAGATGAATCAAGTGGTCGGGATGATCTGCCACCCACACCTCGGTTTCCCACGCCAGTTCATTCCAGTATTTGGACATGACGGCTCGCGACGGGAAAGCCGTCACGAAAACCAAACCCGCAAGGGATTTCGCAAACAAAATCTTCAATTCTTCATGTCGTTTGGGATTCACCGGTCCATGGCTGGTAACCACCTCGATCAGAACCAGCCAATTTCGTTTCCGATCATGGATCGCCACGTCTGGCATTTTTCCATGTTCGTCGAGCTGTATACCGAGCGCGCGGAAACCCGCCGCATCTCTGTAGGCCCACTTTTTCCCGGTGTCACCAACATATAGCAATTGGCTCCCCGGAACAAAGCGAGCGGCAAACTGCCTAACCACCGCTTCAATCAACTGGCTGTGGGCGCCAGGAGTCAAATGCAATGCACGGTCTCCAGCAATGTGCACCGGAATGCGTTTCAAATCGCGAATACGCGCATATCGCGTCGCCAAGGCACCCTGTCGCATGCGATAAGCCGCCAACTCGGCTTCCCACTTCTTCGATTCCCGCAACCGGAGCAATCGCCATGCATCAGGAGCCATCTGATACACCGTTTTTGGACTGTTCACGGGACGAGATGGATCGTCCGGATTCGATACGACGATGCCTGCCTGAACCAATTGGTGAACGGAAAACCGCCTGAACGTTTCCCGCGTGTTGGGCGCATACACCATCCCATAGCTATCGCGTGCGAATTCCATCATGGGTGTAATCCCAACCATTGGATCTGCGGCTTCACTCCATTTTTTACGGGGGTTGAGGTCTAATAGTGCCAACAAGCATAATGCCGTTCGGTCGTTTTGCTGCTCATGGGGCATCCCCAGTTCCTGCAATACTTGGACAGCTTCCCGAATTCTCGCTTTAGCGCTCATTCAACTCCCCAACCAGTTCATCAATTTTTCCTTGAGAATATCTCTGAATCTTGGCCGCTTTTCTCCCCAAACAGATCAATTGCCGGGCAGAAGGATATGGCAATTTTCTCAAATCCGTTGCGTTGACCTGGGTGTGTCCGTTGAAGACCCGGAAATATCGATCAACCAGCGTCGAATTAAGATATGCGCACAGTCCCCGCGCCAGATCATCTTCCAAACCGTTTTTCGCAGTGTGAAACACGTTTAAATGGTTCTCAAAACCGATCCGGTCATATTCTGGCATGGCGTCGCGAGCAGCGACACTGGCCACGATCCGCCGGGACTCCTCTTTCGATGAGAGTCGACGCGTCACTACGTAACACCCGACCGGATATAACCAGCGGCGTGTTTCAGGAACATCCAAAATGGCGCATTTCTTTTTTATCGAGCCCAAGGGCCAGCGCATTTTCCCATCGGCGAAATGACAGGGATAGACCAGCGGCACGGAGTTGCTGGTTGCGTGGTCCAGCAGGTATTCCTTCAATCGGAAATCCACAACGGGTCCGGTGGACACCTGCAACCCCAAATCATTCAGATCATGGGCAAAAGGCAAGGCAACAGCGGCCGTTCCCGCTGCCTGTGGAATCCGAATGAATTTTTCCGTATCATTCGCATTCACAACGGAATCGAAAGGAACAAATCGGATTTTACATTCGTCAAACGAATCGCCTTGGCTGGTACTGATGGCCACCCGACCTTGCCGACCATCGCGAACCAGCTTGATGATGACGTTTTCTTGAAGCACTCTATCCGTCTTGAATGCTGCCGTGCGGGACTCGAACAAGTGGATGCGGTCAATGGCCGCATTTCTGAACAGCATCTCGCGAAAAGGTCGATAATAGGGTCCGTTACAGAAGCTACGGGGCACAATTGCCACGAGTTGACCGCCTGGCTTGAGTAGCTGCAACGCCACCGCAAGGAATCCTGAATACAAGTTAACCGTCTCGATCCCTAAATCCCGCAGCCATTTTCGGTGAGGAGAATCGCTGGAAATTTTTTTATAGGGCGGATTCAAAATAGCGTGGGTGTAGGTTCCCGGATTTCCGAATTCGAAGGGACTGGCCACGGCCTGGATGAAATCGCAAGGCTGAATGGTCGCCTCCAACTTCCCGCCTTGTCGTTGCACTTCCGATACCCAGTGTCGTAGAAATGGCCGTAAATACTCCTGCATGCCGGAATCCACCTCGTATGCAGTTAAAAACAACGGCATCTTCAGCTTCGTCTTTGCGCTCCACGCCTTAATAAAAGCACCGGAAAGCGCGCCTTGGCCTGCGCCGGCATCCAGCATAAAGGCGGCACTGTCATTCTTGAAGTCGAACAACGAGGCCATGAAATCGGCAATGCCAACTGGAGTCATAATCTGACCCAGTTCGGCCTTTTTCCCTGAACGAACGCCGGATTCACCTGTTTGGAAGCGGCGGGTTTTTCGCTTGGATAAAATGCCGATCATATCCTCTTATGCTTTCGCGGGTCTCCGGGGGACGAACACCTTGCGTTCCGGCGCGGGGGGCAGCCCCTCGCCCGCGCGGGTCCGGCCCAGCGGGCCGAGCACGTCGTCCGTGGTCTTGAAATGGCACTTGGCGGTCTCCAGCAGCACGGCGCCGCCGCTCTTTTTCACGAGTTCGGCCGCCGCCGCCTTCACCTGCTCCGACGCGCCCTTCGGCAGCTTGAGGCCGGCCTTCTCGCCGAGTTTCTCCATGGCGGTCAGGAAGGCCGCGCGCGCCAGGATCGAGGCGGCGGCGACGGCAATGTCGCTCTCCGCCTTGTGGCGCTGCTCGAGCTTGATCTTGCGCCCCTTCTGCTGCAAGGCGCGCTGGATCTGCTGCTCCGGCCCGAATTGGTCGCTCAGCGCCCGCGGACAGCCCGGCACCTTTTCCAGCAGGTTTTCAATGGCGCGCGCATGGCCCCACGCCAGGATGCGGTTCACGCTGCCCATCGTCGCATAGAGCCGGTTGTAGGCCGCGGGGCCGATCGCCACCACCGCGAAGCG
>CAZMOR010000187.1:0-2106 GCA_964567795.1 uncultured Verrucomicrobiota bacterium | reverse complement strand
ATGGGCATGGTCAGGCGGTAGCCGATCCAGGACACCAGCAGCAGGACCAGGGCCACGGCGTTGACGGCCAGGAAATAAACCAGGTACTCCGGAGTCCCGCCCGTCAACCAGTTCCGCGCTGTCAAGATCAGCGGGGTCACGGGATTCCAGACAAACAGCTTGGCCACCAGGCCTCCGCCGGCCGGGATCGGAAACACCACCGGGGTGGCATACATCAGGAACTGCATCACCAGCGGCAGCGCTTTCCCAATGTCGTTGTACAGCATGCCGACCGGCGTGATGAACAGTCCGACGGCCGTGCCCGCCAGGACGACCGATAAAACGCCCACCGGGAACAACAGCAGGTTCCAGCCGGGGCGGACATGGAAAATCGGCAAGATGCACAACAAAAGGCCGATCTTGATGGCGGAATTGAAGAGCGTCTTGTAGATCCCCGAGAGCAGCAGCGCTTCCCGGGGAAAATTCAACTTGGTCAGCATGGCCCGGGCGGCGCCGGTCTGGCCCATCGGGGCATTGATCGAATCCATGAATACCGCCCAAAGCATGGTCCCGGCGAAGACATAAACCGGGTACGGGATATCCGTCGTCTGGATGGACACGATGCCCGAGCCGTTGAGGAACAGCCAGACCAGCGTGTTGGCCAACGGCAGAATCAGGGCCCAGAGAAGCCCCAGGAACGTCTGGCGATACTGCGCGCTGATATCGCGCACGGTCAGGCGCCAGGCCAGTTCCCGCCCTTCCCACAGGTCGGCCAGCATCGCCCGCATCATGACGAAGGGGTTGGCCAGCGAGGAATCCGGAGTATATACGGTCGTTTTCACACGGAGTTCAAAACCATGGCTATTCCTACCGCAATGGATTCAGCCTGACAAACTTATTCAAATGCGAACTGCCGGGACCGCCGGCCCGGGACGCTACTTTTTCCAGCGCGCTTCAAACCGGCCGGTCGCGGCATCCCAGGCGGCCAAGGCCAAGGCCTGGTTGACCCCCCAAAAGGCACCCAGCACCCCCAGCCACCGGGAGGAAATCCTCCGCCCCCCCCCATACGAGGCCAGGCTGACCGCCACGCCGCAGCAAACCGCCCCGAAAATCCATTGCCAGGCGGACGACCCGTGCCACGCCAGCCCGCCCAGCGAGAGCCAGGCCAGCAAGCCAAGTGCGGGCGTCAGAAGCCGTAAAAACTTATGCGAAATCCATTGAAACCAGATCGGATTCGCGCGCGGTGAATACAGCCGCGGCTCCAGCCGGCCCAACTGCCAGATGCCAGCCAGGGTTCTCCGCTTGCGCAGGCCTTCCTGGTCGTGACGGGCGGTCGGCAGGTCAAACACCCGGGCCGCCGGTTCAAAAAGACAGCGATATCCGGCCAGGACCGCCCGCATGGGGATCAGCACATCGTCCACCAGCGTGTTCTCCGGAATCGGAACACAGAGGTGCCGCCGGATGGCATACAAGGCACCGGTGGCGCCGGGAACCGCCCAGACCCGGCTTTCGCAGTGGCGCAGGAATTTTTCATATCCCCAGTAGGACTCTGCACCCTTTTGGGCCGCCCCCCGCGCCGATTCATACACCAACGCGCCGGAAACCACGCCTACCGTTTCATCGGCGAAATTCTCCAGCAGGCAGGCAATGGCTCCCGGTTCCACCCGTTGCCGGGCATCCATCATGACCCAGACCGGTTGGCCGGCCCGGGCCATCAGGTCATTCAAAACGGCGGCCTTGCCGCGCGGAGTTTCAAATTCGAGGAGGTGAACCTGAGGATCAGACATGAGTTCCGAGACGACAGACTTGAGAACCGGAATTTCAGCGGCGCGTCCCAGGTCTCCGGCCGCACGTCGATGGTTCAGGATTTCCCGGACCCGCGCCCCCGTTCCATCCGTGCAGCCGTCGAGCCCGATCCAAATTTCGCGGATCGGCTCGCTGGACGCCAGTTCCAGCAGATTCGCCACCTTGTGCGGCAGGTTTTCCGCTTCGTTGCGGGCCGCGATCAATACCGCCACGCCCGCCGGAAAAGGACCTTTGACGACTTTCCGCGCCCCGAATCCGGCCCAAAGCCACATCCATGCCGGATACCCGGCATAGATATATGCCAAGGTTGCAATCGAGATG
>CAZMOR010000186.1:0-4059 GCA_964567795.1 uncultured Verrucomicrobiota bacterium | reverse complement strand
GCTGCTGGCGGCCAAACTGGCACATGTGCCGGCCGTGGTGACCCTGCATGAGCCCTGGGACGGAGGATTTGAGGCGTGGACAGAACTGGCGCTGGTCCGCCTCTTGGCGGACAAGGTCATCCTGCTGACCCGCGCCATGGTTGTCCAGCATCCCCGCTGCCTGCGCCGTGCGGAGGTGGTGCCCAACCATGCCGAGTTGCCTCCGCCGCGAACTGGTTCTGGCAATGCCCGGCCGCTGTTGGCCATCGTCGGCCGGATGGTGAAATCCAAGGGCACGGATGTGTTCCTGGAGGTATGCCGCCGGCTCGCGGCCGCGGGACAGAACTATGACGCCTGGATGGTGGGTGCGTGGCCCGTGGCGGCCGAACGTGCGGAGGCAGAGCGTTTGCTGGCCGAATGCCAGCTCCAGGAGCGGGTGGCCATTCGCGGCCCCCGGGAAGACATGGCCGACGTCTATCGCCGCATGGATCTCCTGCTGCTGCCCACGCGCCGGGATTCGTTTCCCCGGGTGGTGATGGAGGCGATGTGCCAGGGCGTTCCCGTGGTGGCCACGCGGGTCGATGGGGTGCCCGAAATGGTGGTGGACGGCCAGACCGGATTCCTGGTTGAGCCGGGGAATGTGGATGGGTTTGTGGAAAAAACGGCACAGTTGCTGGGGGATCCGGAACTGCGCCGGCGCATGGGGGCGGCAGGCCGGGAACGGGCCCGGCAAATTTTCGCGCCGCAAGCGTATCGGAATATGATCTGCGCGATATATGCCGATCTGGGGGGCAGGAATAGGGAACGATTAAAACCTGGCTGCGTCTATTCGTCTGCCGATGCTGGGCCATAGACCGAAAGAGGTGCGACATGACATTTACCAAGCGTGATGGATATATTCTGATCTCTGTTCTGGCCATGCTGTCAGCCTCGGTTCTGTATCCGCCTCTCCGGATGATCCGGCATTTGGGGCTGGAGGCGGCCTTCAACAACTTCGCGGCAGATGCTTTTTACTACTTGTCCGTAGCCAAATTGTCCCATCCGTTGTTCTTCACCTTCGACGGGGAAACCGCGACCAACGGATTCCACCCACTTTGGCAGTGGACGTTGCTTGGCCTTTCCGCGCTATCCCGCAACACCGACGCCATGGTCAATCTTACATTTTACCTTTCAATTGCCACGGTGTGGGTGGGGATATTGATCTTCGGATATCTTGTCTGGGCAGAGACCCGCACGTTCGTGTTGCCGATTTTGTTATGTCCAGGAGTCTATTACATGCTTTTCGGGCAGATCGCCCAATATGTAGGCTCACCATGGGGATACATGAATGGCATGGAATCCGGCGTGCAAATCCTCTTCGGTGGCGGTACCGCACTGTTTCTAGCGCGTATATCCCGGTCGCAATTAACACCCCAGCCAGTGGCGGAAGTACTTTGTGGCATTTTGGCCGGTTTGCTTGTTTTATCGCGCCTAGACACGGTATTCATTCTGCCGGGTTTGCTCGTGTACATTATCATGGTTCGCCCGACGTGGCGCGAACGAATCATAATGTCTGTGCGTATGACCGGACCGGCAGTGGTGTTGATAACCACATATCTTATATACAACGGTATGTATTCGACGACCGTGATGCCGACGAGCGGCAGCATGAAAAGTGGACTGGTTGTTTTTAGCTGTATCAAGCAATTCATTTTAGAGGATCTGTTCAGTCCTGGAGCGCAAAAGGGCCAATTTCGCATGCTCCAGATGGCCTTTCCTTTTATGGTGGCATTAGTTGCCGCTGTATATTTTATTAAAAACCGGCGTTCACCATTAGTATGGCTAGTTCCTTTCATCATCTACATTATTTTTTATGTGGGGTATAATATCGTATTTGTTAAAATGTGGCATCAGGGACATTGGTATGGGGCATTGACCATATCGATTTCAAATCTGCTGATTGTGCTCGGTATGGCGCGCTATTACGCGCAGGTGCCACAAATTTATCGCATAGGCCTCGGTAGTGGTGTCATCTTGGCGGTGGTCTTTTGGGCGGCGGATTATGCCAAATACCGCAATGAACAAAGCGATTACTATCGATTTTACAAGAACCGAGATCAGGTTGCCGTGCATCTGGCCGGGCGTAAAATTATCGAACACGACGATGGAATATTGAATTTCTCCCTCCCGAATGCTGCGATCTCAGGTTTTGGCCTTGCGGCCGACAAGGAAAGCGTTATCGCAAAACGCAATGGGTGTTTCATGAAACTGGCTTATAACCGGGGGTTTCGCACGATTGGATCTCTATATTACATCAATTCAAAGCCGGCGCATGCCTATGTAATAAATGAAAATAGTTCACAAGAAGAGATCGTGGCAACGTTGCAATTCAAGGATGCAACCAACTATTGGTACTCTTTGGTATATACCGATCCTGAGTCCGGGGCTATATTCTTGGATTTTCAACCTCGCGACCAATGAAAACGGAACAAACATGATATGTAAACAAGTGAAAGTCATTGGAATTGCTGGGTGCTTGTTTGGATATCCAACATAAATTGTAATCATGAGAGTCGGCTGGGATTTGACCGATTTGGCGCCGAACAAAGACGGCACGTTCGAACTGCTTTCCCGCTGGCTGGAATGCGTGGCGGCTTACCCCGCCGGGCATGCGCACATCTGCTTTGCCAACGCCGGATTTCGCCGGCTGGCCAATCATCCGGTGCTTGACCGCCTGGATTGGCGGATTTGCGGCAACTGGCCCAATCGCCTGCAACTCCGGCGGGAAGGATATTTTTGGCGCTGCGGAGAGTCGCTCCGCCGCGAGGTGGATGTGCTGATTTCCGTCTACCGGCCGCCCTTTGCCTGGCGCGGCAAGTCCATCACGATTGTATTGGATTGCACGAAGGAGCTTTTCCCGACGGTGCGCGGTTTCAAGAATCATGTCATGGCCAGGCTGCGCGACATCGGCGCCCGGCGATCCGGCCGCTGGCTGGCGATATCCGAATGGACGCGGCGGGACGTGGTCCGTTTGCGCGGCTATCCGGCCGACCGGGTGCGTTCCGCCGGAATCCCGCTGGCGGATCTCGAGGCGCTGCCGTCCGCGGCCGCGCCGGCCGCGATTCCGCAGGAATTGGCGGAACGACGATACGCTTTTTACTGTTCGGCCATTTCGGGACGCAAAAACCACGAACGCCTGATTCGGTCCTGGCGGCGCGCTTTTCCAAACCGCGAAGTGCTGCTGGTCTTGGCGGGGCGAGAACTACCCGGCATTCCCGCCGGCATTGGCGAGACCATCCGCCAGGCCGAACGCGACGGCTTTGTGCGCCGTCTGGGACTGATCAGCGATTCGGCCCGGGAGCAGTTGTATGCCGGGGCGGATTTCGTTGTTTATCCCAGCCTGTGCGAAGGCTTTGGCATGCCGATTCTGGAAGCCCTGCGGTATGCCAAGCCGATATTGACCTCGGCCGGAACCTCCACGGAAGAAGTGGGCGGCGAGGCGGTTCTGCTATGCAATCCCCGGGATGAAACCGATCTCGCCGAAAAACTGGTCCGGATCGCCACGGACGAATCCCTGCGGGCCCAGTTGCGCGCGCATATTCCCGCGGTGTTGGCGCGATATTCCCGGGAGAACGTTGCCCGGCAGATCCACGAAGCCATCGGCTATCTGGCCGCCCTGGGAGAGGCGCGCTCATGAATGTGCCCGGAGCGCTGATCCTTTTGCGCGCCGGCGAACCGGCCGGGGCGGAAATGAATGGAAAATACCGCCAGCCTTGCGGATGCCGGGCCGGGACGGCCACGCGCCGGCGGCGGGGGCAGACGGCGGGCCGGGCCTAACGGGAGCGACGCATGCGAATCCTGCTCTGCAGCAACTTCTATTACCGGCGGGGCGGTGACTGCACCTATTTGCTCGCCTTGCAGCGGCTGCTGGAGCAACACGGCCACGAGACGGCGGTTTTCTCCATGAGGCATCCGCAAAACATGGCCTGTCCGCAAGAACCGTATTTCGTGGATCATCTGGATTACACGGAGCTGAACCGGGCCCGGAATCCGGCGAACGCCGTGAAGGTTTTGCAACGCAGCATCTGGTCGAACCAGGCC
>CAZMOR010000185.1:0-43317 GCA_964567795.1 uncultured Verrucomicrobiota bacterium | reverse complement strand
CCCTCTTGTCGCCGAACTGTTCCGCCCAGGGATCCGTTTGATTGCTGGACTATGGTGGCGACGAACGAAATCCCATCACTACTTCTGCCATCCCATGTGCCCGTTAAGTCTACTCCTTCAGCAGGTCCCGATTTCCCACCTCCGTCGTTGTCGTCGCACCCACAAAGCGACAGGACAAGTACCATTATCCCGACAACGGCTAGCGCCCTTTTCATGGTTCTCCTTTACCTATATTGATGGCTTGATGCCTGAATTATGGCAGATTGCTTCCGTTAGGGGAATCCCGAACCGTCTCGAAAGGCCCAAAGACGTTTATTTTCTACCGTGTGTAGGTCGGGCCGGGTGCCAATCGCCCGTCCTGCGCGATCCTGAGGGCGTGTTTTCCGTGGGGAGGGGGCCAGAATGGGCGAAATGGGGCGATTCCCTGTACTGAGGCGCTACGATGCGTTTTAAGCCGGGTTTTCCCCCGGGCGTGTCTCGGACTGGATTGGGCGGCGCGGCGTTTCCTGGCTATGTTGTGCCTTCTGGACGGGCATAACAATCCATACGATGACGACCGTGAACGTGCCGGAACTCAGGGAAGCATTGTAAATAAAGGGCGGAATGCCGGTCTGATTATTAGAAATACGTCCCTGACAACATTGGAAATCTTATCACCTAGTCTTATCACCGGAATCATTAGCGGTGGGCCTGATGTGCAGAATGACCTTTATTTATCGGGATAATGTGGGGAGTGGTGGGCGATACAGGACTTGAACCTGTGACCCCTTCCATGTCAAGGAAGTGCTCTAGCCAACTGAGCTAATCGCCCGAAGGTCGGTGGGCAATATGCCACAATCGCGACGGGGTTCAACCCCTTTTTTCCGGCACGTCGGGCGGGGCCGGAAATGGGATTGCCGAGGCGCGTTGGGCCGGCATAGAATGGGGTCATGAAACGATATCCGCAGGTGAAGGACAAGGTGGCGGTGGTGACCGGGGCATCGACCGGCATCGGCCGGGCGACGGCGCGCATGCTGAAGAGCCGCGGCTGGCTGGTATTCCCGACGGCGCGCAGCCGGACGGACATCGATCTGCTGCGGGGCGAGGGTTTCCAGCCGGTGGAACTGGACCTGGCCGATCCCGATTCGGTGGAATATGCGGCTAAGGAGGTGCTGGAGCTGTCGCACGGGGTCATCGGGGCGGTGGTGAACAATGCCGGCTACGGGCAGCCCGGGGCGCTGGAGGATCTCTCGCGCACGGCGATGCGGAAGCAGTTTGAAACGAACGTGATCGGCACGCTGGATTTCACGAACCGGTTCATTCCCGCGCTGCGCGCGCAGCAGCGCGGGCGCATCGTGCTGGTGAGCTCGGTGGTGGGGCGCATTACGATCCCGTTCCTGGGGATCTATTCCGCGAGCAAGTTCGCGCTGGAAGCGATCGGCGACGGGCTGCGCGTGGAACTGGGGCCGGCGGGCATTTCGGTTTCCATTGTGGAGCCGGGGCCGATCAAGACGCATTTCCGCCGGCGGGTGGTGAGCGAGGCCGCGCGCGGCCTGGAGATGCGGAATTCGGTTTTTGCGAAAACCTATGCAAAAGAGCTGTCCGAGCCGGAGCGGACCTATTCGCGGCCGACCGACATTTTCCAGAAGCCGCCCGAGGCGGTGGCGAAGAAGATCGTGCATGCGCTGGAATCGCCGTTCCCGCACGCGCGGTATCCCGTGACCGCAGTGGCCTGGATGGCGGATTATGCGGCGCGGTTCCTGCCCGTGCGGTTCAAGGACTGGCTGCTGACATCCAAGGTGATCGGCAAGGAGACGGAGCCGGGGGCGAAGTAATCCCGCCCCGGGGAAATTCTATTCCTGGCCCGCCGGACGGGGCGGGGATTTGTCCGTGGCCGCCTGCAGGACCTGCAACTGCTGCAAGACCTCCTGCAGGGCGCCGATGCTGGGATGGCGCTGCCGGGTTTGCTCCACGAAAGCGATGGCGGGGGGGAGCAGGTGGCGGTCGCCGAGGGCGATGCGCTGCAGGAGGGCCTGGTAGACCAGGCGGCGCAGGGCGAGGTCGTCGAAATCGGTGCGGGCGAAGGGCAGGCCGGCCATGGCCCAGTAGATCGCCTGCGCCTGCGGGGTGTGCCAGTCAAGGGGCGCGATTTCCGTTTCGATTTTCCGGACCAGCGCGGGGTCGAGCTGGACGGCGCCGGAATCGACCTCGGCGGCCCACTGCTGCCGGTAGTAGGCGGCGGCGGTGTCGTAGTCGGTGCCCAGCTTGTGGAGGAAGAGCCAGGCCAGTTCCTGGTGCAGGCGGGCGGAGCCGGGGTTGTAGACCAGGCCTTCGTCGCGGAGCAGGGTGATGCCGTCGTGGACCCAGCGCCAGCGTTCGGCGGGGGCGGCCATGAGGGCGGAGATGTTGTAGGCCATGTTCCAGGCGTGATAGGCCCAGATGGCGGGGCTGCGGGGCTGGAGCTTGGCGATCCAGTCGGACAGCTGGACGAGTTCGAAGTAGCGGCCTTCGTCCTGCAGGGTGCCGGCGCGCATCCAGAGGACGTCGGCGAGGATGCCGCGGAAACCGCCGAGGGCGATGGTGGTGAAGGCGACGGACGGCGGCATGTTCTGCGTGGGCGGCGCCTGGGTGAGGCGGTCGCGCGTGCGCAGGTCCAGCAGCCGGAGGTTGAGCGCGCCGGCGAGGGCGAGCGCGGCCAGCGCGAGGAGCACCAGAATGGAGACGGCGCGGTTCATGCCGTGATTTTCCACACCTTGGAAAAACGTTCAGCGGATTTTCCACACTGTGGAAAAACGGTGCGGGATTTTTCCACACTGTGGAAAACTTTTTTCCACACTGTGGAAAAACCTTGAGCCGCGATTCCGCGCATGGGGGGAGGGGTGTTCATGAGATGGCCGGCAGCGCCCATTCGCGTTTTTTGAGGACGGCGGTGGACAGGAGGGCGAGGAGGAGGGGCAGGACGACGCCTTGCTGGAGCAGGGCGCGGCCGACCTGCCGGCCGGGCAGGTAGACGCCGGTGGACAGGTCGTCGAGGGTGCGGTCGCCGAGGAGCGGGCGGAGGGCGAACCAGGTGCCGCGGTAGGTGTAGAAGAGAACGTTGGCGGTGGCGCGGGCGAGCCGCGAGGGGGCGGGCGGGGCGGCGCCGTCGTGGGCGTGGGCCTCGCGGCCGAAGGGGGCGACGTTTGCGACGAAGGTGGCGCGGTCGACCTGGGCGGCGGCGGAGATGAAACCGGAGAGCTGCAGGATAAGGATCAGCACCAGGGTGAGGAACGTGGCCACCGGCATGGAAAACAGCGTGCCGAGGGTGACGCCGATGGCGGCGAAGAGGGCGAGCCGGAGATACACCAGGGCGAGCGCGCGGAAATAATTGCCGATGAAGGTGCCGGCCGGCCGGCGCAGGACGAGGCCGTTGGCGGGATCGAAGAACAGCGTGGCGCCATGGGCGCCGTGGTTGCGGACCGTGACCTCGGCGCGTTCGGCGTCGGCGGGAAAGCTGCGGAAGACCACATTCTGCAGGGTGCCGGGCATGACCAGGAATTCCGTGAAGGTGTCCAGGGCGCCGGCTTTCAAGGCGATGGAGCCTTGAATGTCGGCGGCGCCCGGAACGGAGGAATCGCATTTGTACTGGACCAGGACGATGCGGGGGGCGGAGATTCCGTCCGGCACGCCGCTGCGGATGGCCGGTTTGCGCTCGGGTGCGAAGGGCGGAATGGGGAACGTCCAGGTGCGGCTTTCGCCAGGGGCGATGGAGTAGAGGCGGGTAAGCTGGGCGCGGCGGATGGAATCCAGGATGACGGATTCAGGGGCGTCCGGCAGGCGGTGGCCGGCGCGCTGCTGTTCATATTCGGCGCGGACGGAGGCGGAGATGTCCGGCTGCCGGGCCGGCAAGGTCTCGAGGGCGGTCAGCGTGGTTTGCCGGGCATCGGCGAGGGCCGCGGGCGCGAAGCCGCCGCGGCGCAGCTGGAATTGGAGGGTGGCGGCGGCGGCGCCGCCGGCGAGGGCGAGGAGGAGGGCGTTGACCAGGAGCAGCGCCAGCCATTTGCCGAGCCAGATGCGCAGGCGCGGGACGGGTTTGACCAGCAGGAGCTGGAGGGTTTTGTCGTCGGCCTCCTGCGAGATGGCCGCGCAGCCGGCCCACAGGGTGGCCAGGGTGAGCAGGAACGCGGCGATGCCAAGGGTGTAGGACAAATGGATGCGGATCAAGCCTTCGGGCGTGCCATCGCTGCGGAAGCCGAGGGGCAGGAGAAAGGCGGAGGCGAACAGCAGGAGGGCCAGGACCAGGACGACGCGGGAGCGGAACGTGTTGCGGAGGGCGAGCAGGGCGATGGCGGCGATCTGGCTCACGGGGTGCCGGGCGGGAGGGGGTTTTCAGCGGCGCGGCGTTGAACCAGTTGCAGGTCCTTGTAGGGGGCCTGGCGGCGGACATAGCGGGCCTGGGTTTTCTCCAGCAGCGTCTGCCAGTGCTCGGGGGTCGGCTCGAAGGGCTCCCAATGCTCCATGGCCCGGGTGACCCGGCGCCAAAGAATCCGGTCGCCGCCGTCGAAAATGACGCGGATCTCGTATTTGACGTCTGCCTGCCGTTCCTGCCAGCCGATGTTCTTGCGCATACGTGGAAACTGTAGCATGATGATGCCCGAGGGCAAGGTGTAATGAGCGGACAGGTAGCAGCGGACGGCAGACCCAGCGCTTTCGAGCCGGGGGCGGTCCGGCGGCATTTCGCGATCCTGAACCGCGACTTGGCGTGGCTGGACAACGCCGCCACCACGCAGCGGCCCGAAGCGATGCTGAAGGCCATGGACCAGTTCTACCGGCAGCATAACGCCAATACGCGGCGGAGCGTGCACCGGCTGGCGGCCGAGGCGACGGCGGCCTACGAGGGAGCCCGGAACACCGTGGCGGATTTCATCGGCGCGGACACGCCGGAAGAAGTCATTTTCACCTCCGGCACGACGGCGGCGATCAACCTGGTGGTCTCGGGGCTGGTGCGGTGGGAGATCGGCCCGGGCGACGAAGTGTGGGTGTCGGCCATGGAACACCACAGCAACTGGGTGTCCTGGCAGCAGGCGGCGCATACGATGAACGCGACGCTGAAGGTCATTCCGCTGACGGCGGAAGGGCGGCTGGACCTGGCCGCATTCCGCAAGGGGCTGGCCGCGCACCGGACCAAGTGGGTGGCGGTGACGTGGGTGTCCAATGTGCTGGGCACGGTCAACGACGTGGCCGCGGTCTGCGCCGCCGCCCGCGAATTCGGCGCGCGGGTGCTGGTGGACGGCGCCCAGGGCGTGGCGCACCTGCCGGCGGACGTGGCGGAGATGGGGTGTGATTTCTTCGCATTTTCGGGACACAAAATGTACGGTCCGATGGGGTCGGGCGTGCTCTGGGGCCGGCGGGAACTCCTGGAGCAGATGCAGCCGCTGCTGTACGGCGGCGAAATGATCGGCCGCGTGGATGAGCTGACGTCGACCTGGGCGGAAGTGCCGTACCGGTTCGAGGGCGGGACGCCGAACGTGGCGGGCGCCGTGGGGCTGGCGGCCGCCATCGACTGGCTGCGCCGGCTGCCGGCGGGGGCTCAAGCCCATGTGGCGCAGCTGGCCGGCGCAGCGGGCCGGCAATTGGCGGGCCTGAAGGGCGTACGGGTCTGGGGCACGGCGGAAGAGCGGATTTCGCTGGTGAGTTTCAGCGTGAAGGGCGTGCATGCGCACGATGTCGCGCAGGTCCTGGACAGCCGGGGCGTCGCCGTCCGGGCCGGCCATATGTGCGCGCAGCCGCTGCTGCGGCGCCTGGGAATCGAGTCGGCCGTGCGGGCCAGTTTTGCGCCCTACAACACGGCCGACGAGGTGCGGCGGCTGGTGGAAGGCGTCCGGGCCGCGCAGGAGCTGTTTTCATGAACGACATCTACCAGAAGACCCTGCTGGCCCATGCCAAGAAACCCCACGGCGCCGGTTCGGTGCCGCACGGCACCGAAGACGCGGAAGCCTTCAACAGCGCGTGCGGCGACGAAATCCGGCTGAAGCTCAAATGGACGCCCGACGGCGGCCTGGAGAAACTGATCCACGAAATCCATGGGTGTGCCGTCTGCACGGCTTCGGCGTCGATGGCCGCCCGGCGGCTGGAAGGAAAAAACCGGGCGGAGATGGCAAGCATGGCGGCCGCCTTCGCGGCGCGCCTGGGGAGCACGGGGTTCGAGGAAGCGTGGGGCGATTTCCAGGCGTTCAATGGCATTGAAAAGTTTCCGGCGCGCATCGCCTGCGCGCAACTGGTCTGGCGGGCGCTGGAGCAGGCCCTGGCCGGAAAGGGCGGCAAATGAAAACGGCGCGGTTCTGGCAGGCGGCGGACGGCCAGGCGGTGAAATGCCTGCTGTGTCCGCACCACTGCCGGATTCCGGAGGGCGGGCGCAGCCGGTGTTTCGGCCGGGTCAACCGGGGCGGCACGTTGCTGGCGGAAACCTGGGGCCGGCCGGTGGCCATGCAGGTGGATCCGATCGAAAAGAAGCCGCTGCATCATTTCCTGCCCGGCAGCCGGATCCTGTCGCTGGGGACGCTGGGTTG
The DNA here is from genome assembly GCA_964567795.1 of uncultured Verrucomicrobiota bacterium. Taxonomy (GTDB): domain Bacteria; phylum Verrucomicrobiota; class Kiritimatiellia; order CAIQIC01; family Lenti-01; genus Lenti-01. The sequence goes on along the minus strand of CAZMOR010000185.1, from coordinate 36,790 downwards.
CAACCTGGCGTGCCGGTTCTGCCAGAACTGGGAATTGAGCCATCCCGCCGCGCAAGCCGCGGCTTCCGGCCAGGAGGTTTTGCCGGAGGAGGTCGCCGAGTCCGCGGTGCGGAACCGGATTCCGGCGGTGGCGGCGACCTACAACGAGCCGGCGGTTTGGGCGGAATACGCCCTGGACATCGCCGACGCCTGCCATGCGCAGGGCGTCCGCATGGTGGCGGTGACTTCGGGATATTTCTCGGCTGAATCACGGCTGGAATTCTTCCGCAAAATGGATGCGGCGAACGTGGACCTCAAGTCCTTCCGCGACGATTTCTACCAGCGGTTGTGCCGCGCGCGGCTGGCGCCGGTCCTGGAAACGCTGGAGGCGATCAAGAAGGAAACCGCGTGCTGGCTGGAAGTGACCACGCTGCTGATACCGGGGCTGAACGACACCGACGAGGAGCTCGACGAACTGACCGCGTGGGTGGCGGAGCATCTCGGGGCCGACACGCCGCTGCATTTCAGCGCCTTCCATCCCGACGGCGACCTGCTGGACCGGCCGCCCACGCCGCCGGACACCCTGCGGCGGGCCCGGGTCCGGGCGCGGGAAAACGGCTTGCACCATGTCTATGTTGGCAATCTCCGCGGCGAGGAGGAGGGCACCACCACCTTCTGTCCGGACTGCGGGGCGCCGCTGATTGAACGCGAAGGCTATCAGACCCGGCTCACCGGCATGGAGGCGGGCGGCCGCTGCCGGACCTGCGGGCACGTCTGCGCGGGGGTCTGGAAATAAAAAGCGCCCCGCGGAGACCGCGGGGCGCTTGAGGGGCCGGCCGTGCCGGCGGGGATCAGAACGCGCAGCTGACGTTGGCACCGCCGAAGAAGATATCCACGTCGGAATAGCCATCCGCCGCGGCTTCGATGTCGTCGCGGATGTCGCTGTCGATGATCGAGCTGAAGCCGCCCTTGAGGCTGACGGATATTTTTTCCGTGAGGGCGTAGGACAGGGCCGCATCGAGTTCGTAATACGTGAAGGCGGCGCCGGCGTCCGAACCGTTGTAATTGTCCGAGACATAATACTCGCCGGCATAGCCAAGCGAAGCGCCGAGATCGAGCGAGAGGACGTCCATCAAGGGCAGGCTGTGGCTGATGGAGAAAATGGCGAGCCAGTCGTCGGTGTTGTCCAGGTCATGGCAGAACTTGGCCGTCGGCGTCAGGAGGACATCGGCGGCGGCGACGGTGACATAGGCTTCATAGCCGCCATCGGCCGGGGCCTTGGAAACCTTGACGTTGCCGTCGGCATCCGTGACCGGCGCGCCGGCGTCGTCGGTTTCGACGATGCTGGCATCCTGGGGATAGGTGAAATAGGTGCCGCCGAGGGTGAGGCTGACGGGGCTTTCGACCGGGAGGCTCCAGTTGAGGCCCAGGTCCACTTCGCCCCACTTGCCCTGGCTGTCGGGATACCAGTACGACTGGTTGTCGGTGAGGTTCATGTTGCCCCAGAAGCTGGCGCCGAGGCCGTACGGTCCGGTGACATCGAGGCCGGGCTGGAAGACGGCTTCATCGTTTCCGACCTGGCCGCGATAGACGTAGGCGGAGAGGACATCCGCGTACACATTGGCATCCGCGGCCGACGCAGCCAGCGGCAGGGCGGCCAGCGCCGCCAGGAACAACAGGACCAGTTTCTTCATTTGGGAGCTCTCCTTTGGTGTGCCGTACCCTTGGCACGATATACGGGTTTATTTCCCGCTTTTCCACGCGGCTTGTCAACGTTGTTATGCCCGGGGCGGTGGACTTTTTCCGGCTGGTTCCGGCGCGGCGGCGTGCCGGGCAGGAAGAAATCCACGCGCTTGGCGTATTCATCCACGGCCGCGATGCCGACCTGGATGGACTGGCCAAGGCGGTAGGTCGTGCCCGGGCGGGCCGTCGCGGAAAGGCCGTCGGCCGCGAGCACAAAGCGGTCCCGCCCGAGGGCGTAGAACGGCAGCATGCCCTGTTGGAGGGAATCGCGCAGTTCCACGATCAGCCCCTTGGGATTGAGGGAGATGACCGTGCCCGGGAAGGGGCCGGTCTCGCCCTTTTCGAGGAGGGCGGCGAAATAGCGGATGCGCTTGACCTGGATGGACTGCGCCTCGAGTTCGGCGGATTCCCGTTCGGTGTCCGAACAATGCAGCGCGAGTTTCTCGATTTCGGCGGCGGAATAGGCCGGGGACTTGCGGCCTTCCTCGATGGCCACGAGGATGCGGTGCAGCACGAGATCCGGATAGCGCCGGATGGGGGAGGTGAAATGCGCATAGTGCGTGAACCCGAGGCCGAAGTGCGGGCGGCAGACGGCCTCGTAGACCGCGCGCTTCATGTTGCGCAGCAGCGTCAGGGTGACCATGTACTGCTCCGGGCGGCCATCCACGGCGCGGGCGATGCGGTTGAGGTCGGCCGCGCTGGCGGGCGGGGTGCGGAAGCCCAACGCGCGCAATTCGTCCGCCATGCGTGCCCATTGCTCGTCGGACGGTTCTTCATGGACGCGGTAGATGCCGGGCACCCCGGCGTCGAAGACCTTGCGCGCCACGGCCTGGTTGGCGGCCAGCATGCATTCCTCGATCAGGCTGTAGGCCTCCGATGCGCCGCGGCGGGTGAAGCCGACCGGGTTGCCGTCGGCATCGAGGTCGCAATGCACCTCGGGCAGGGCGAAATCGAGGGCGCCGTTCGCGAAACGCAGCGCACGGATCCGGCGCGCCAGCCGGCGCAGGTTCTCCAAGGCGGTCCGCAGGTCGCCGGAGGCGCCGGGGAACCGGCCGGTATCAAAGAATTCCTGCACCTGTTCATACGTCAGGGTGGCCCGGGAGCGGATGATCGAACGGAAGGTCTTGTACTCCAGCATCGCGCCGTGGTCGTCGAAGATGATTTCGGCGGTATGGGCCAGGTGATCCTCGCCGGGCAGCAGGCTGCAGACGCGCACGGTGAGATCCTTCGGCAGCATCCGGATCACGCGGTCGACCAGGTAGGTGCTGTTGCCGCGGTGCAGCGCCTCGCGGTCGATCGGCGAGCCGGGCTCGACATAGGCCGCCACGTCGGCGATGTGCACGCCCAGCCTCCACCGGCGGTTGGGCAGGGCTTCGATCGAAACCGCGTCGTCGTGATCGTGCGCGGTCGCGGGGTCGATGGCCACGATCAGCCGGTCGCGCAGGTCCACGCGGCCGCGCGGATCGGCGCCGCGCTGGACGAGCTGCGCATGCGCCCGCTGGGAGGCCTTCTGCACGTCTTCGGGAAACGCCTCGGACAGTCCGCGGTCCCGCAGGAGGGCGGGGATGTCGTTGGCAACGTTTTCGGGATCGCCGAGATCCTCGGCAAAACGCGCGGTGACCGGCCGGCCGGCGGCGGGATCGTCATCCACGATGCGGGCCACGACCAGGTTGCCCAGGTGGGGGGCCAGCCGCGCAGGGGCATCCACGAGCCGGATGTTGTCGCGCAGCCGGGGATCGCGCGGCACCACGAAAGCGTGGTGCGGCGTGGCCTGCAGGATGCCGACCACCCACTGGCGCTTGCGCGCGAGGATCCGCACCAGCCGCACGGTTTTGGTGTCGGGCCGCGCGCCGGGAATGCGGATGGCGGCATCGCGGCGGGACGGCACGGCTTCGATGCGGTCGCCGTTCATGGCGGCGCCGGCCGAAGCAGGATCGATCCACATCGGCGGCTGCCGGGGACCGTCGGGGACCAGCCAGCAGGTGCCGTTCGGCCGGACGGTGAACGTGCCGGTCACCGGAGCGGAACTGCCCGCCGGAAGGCTCCAGCGGCCGCCGCCCTGGCAGGCGGCCTGACCGGTGTTTTCCAGTTGCCGGAGGGCCTGCCGCAACAGGCCGCGCTGGCCGGGGGGCAGATGCAGGCTTTTAGCCAGCTCGCGTTCGGGAAGGGGACGGTAGGAGGGGGAGGAGAAAAGCGCAGCCACGCGGCGCGCCAGGTCATTAGGATTAGTCATCGGGGCGCATCATGGCGGTGAAAAGCCGTTCTGGCCAGACATTTTTCGCAGCGGGCCGCGGGATCCAGGCGGTTTTCAGCGCGGGTGCAGGGCGCGCCAGACGGCTTCCAACAGGACCGCGGCATCGAAGGGCTTGAGGATGAATCCGGCGGATTCCGCCTCCATGACGCGCTCCATTTCCGCCCGCGAGAGGCCGCCGGTGATGGCGATGGCCTTGATGGTCGGCGTGATTTCGCGCAGGCGCCGGAGCAGGGTGACGCCGTCCATGGCCGGCATCATCAGGTCGGTGATCAATAATTGAATCCCGGCCGGATCGCGTTCGTAGATGGACAGGGCTTCGGCGCCGTTCCGGGCCTCGTGCACGCGGTAGCCGTTGTGTTCCAGAGTCTGCCGCGCCACCAGGCGGGAGGATTCTTCGTCGTCCACCAGCAGGATGCTTTCTCCGTGGCCCTGCGCATGCCGGGCAGCCTGCGGCGCGGCCGCATCCGGCTGGCCCGGCGGATAGGCCGGCAGGTAGACTTGGAAACGGGTACCGCGGCCCGGCTGGCTGTTCACGCGGATAAAGCCACCGTGGTTGCGGACGATGCCAAGGACCGTCGAGAGGCCGAGGCCGGTGCCTTTGCCCGATGGCTTGGTGGAGAAATAGGGATCGAAGATTTTATCCAGGATTTCGGACGGAATGCCGGTGCCGGTGTCCTCCACGCCCAGCACGACGTGCGGGCCGGTCCGCGCCGGCGCGTTGTTCCGGGCCAGGTCGTCCGTCACGTTTTCGACCTGGGCGGTCAGCAGCAGACGCCCGCCTTCCGGCATGGCATCGCGGGCATTGATGCACAGGTTCAGGAGCACCTGATGCAGGTGGGTCACGTTGCCGTGAACCACGGGCAGGTCCGGGGCGATGCGCTGGTTGACATAGATGTTCTTCGGGAAGGTCTGTTCGACGATCTTGAGCATCTCGCGGATCAGCGGGCCCAGTTGCAGATCATGGTATTCGTCCGCCTCGCCGCGGCCGAACATCAGGAGCTGGCGCAGCATGTCCGCCCCGCGCGCCGCGCTGGATTTGATCAGTTCCAGGAGCCTGCGTTCGGCCGGGGTGTGGATGGAGTCCAGCAGGAGATCGGGTCCCATCAGCATGGGGGCGAGGACGTTGTTGAGGTCATGGGCGATGCCGCTGGCCAGCCGGCCCACGCTTTCCAGCCGCTGGGTGCGCAGCAACTGCCGGTCGCGCAGCAGGCGCTCGGTGATGTCGAACACCAGCGTGAAGTAACCCTCCACGGCGCTAGCGCTGCCGCGGCGGGGGATGTAGTGGACATCGAAGCAGTAATAGCGGCCGTCCCGGCCGGTCATTTCATGTTCGTAGCGGACGGTTTGGCCGGCGAGCGCCTTCCGGCTGTACGGCTGCATGGTGGCGAAGGTGCCTGGCCGGTGGACGTCCTCCAGCCGCCGCCCAACGAAATAGTCGCGGGGCTGCTTGAACCATTCCTCGTAGAACCGGTTGACGAATTGATAGCGCTCGTCGCGGTCCACATACGCGGCGAATGCCGGAACGGAATCCACGAACTGCCGCAGGGTTTCGTAAGTCGCCTGTGTCTCCGCCTCGGCCTGCTTGCGGCGGGTGATGTTCTTCACGGCGCCGTAGATGCCCGCGAGGCGGTTGTGCCGTGCATCCCACAGCGGATGCGCCGAAACCTCCACCCAGACCACGGAACCGTCCTTGGCCAGGGTCCGCAGTTCGCTCCGCAGGGGCCGGTTGGACTGCAACACGGCCAGATCGCGCGCATCCTGGGCCAGGTCGCCGGGATGAACCATGGCCCGCCACCCGCCGCGCGCCACGTAGTCATCGAACGCATAGCCCGTGATTTCCGTGAACGCCCCCGCCACCCAGCGCAGCACCAGCCGGCCATCGGGAGCCAGCAGCGAGGAGAACACGTAATCCGTCGCCACCGACGATATCAACCGATAGCGTTCTTCGCTTTCCTGAAGCGCCGTTCCCCGGCGCCGCAGATGCCGGTAGGCGGCGCCGATGATGAGCGCGCCAAGGCCTCCGACGGCCAAGTGGCACAGGAGATTCGCGGTGGGTACCCACGCAAACGGACTCGCCGCATCCAGGGTGGAGGCTCCGGTCAACCGCCGGATCTGGAATTCGTTCCAGGCCCACGAGGCGATGGCCAGAAGCACCCAGGCGGAAACGGTCAAGACGAAACCCGTTTTCTGCCGGCGGATCTCAACCCAGGAACTGGTTTCCGCGGTTGGCATTGAATTGTTTAAACCATAGGTGAACCGGGCCTGAAACGCAAGACGGGCCGCGGCCGGCCGGGCATGTTCAAAGCTGGAACCAGACCACGGTATCCGCGGCCAGATCAAGCACGGCGACCACGGGCGAACCCTGGCGCGGCCGCACCGGCGAACCGGGATTCAGCAGGCGGGTGCGGCCCCTGCGGATGTCGGCCGGCGCATGGGTGTGGCCGGCAAAGACATAGTCGTAGCGGCCCGACAGGACCGCCTGGCGCAGCACTTCTTCGCGGTCCCCGTGCAGCACCAGGCAGTACTTGCCATCCAGAATGAACTCCAGGGTGTTGTCGCGCGTGAGGCCGGCGGGGCAGGGTTGAAAGGGCGCATCTTCCAGATGCACGCGGTCGCAGTTGCCAATCGCGACGTGGGCCTGGATGCCATGTTCGAGACAGGCGGCCGAGAGCAGGGTCAGGACATCCTCGCCGGAGTCGCCGCAATGGATCAAATGCTGCGCGCCGTGCTGCAGCAGCAGCTCCAGGGCGCGGCGCGTGGCGGGCAGGTGGTTGTGCGTGTCGGAAAGAAGGCCGACTTTCATGCGGGCAGTTTCGGCCGGGCGGGCGCCGGACGCAATCCCAAAAGCTTTTGGCTTGTTCCCTCCGGACAACCCCGCCATATTCCCCGCCCGTCATGGACCGCCAGGCCTTTTTTGAAAACCTGTCCAGCGCCGACCAGCCGCTGGCATTCAAACCGGAGCACACGCCCCGGCTGGAACGGCTGCACCGGCGCCTGGGCGATTTGCGCGGCAAGCGGGTGTTCGAGCCCGGCTGCGGCGCCGGTCCGCTGACGGCGCTCCTGGCGGACTGGGTCGGGTCGACAGGCCACGTGCTGGCGCTGGATGCCTGCTCCGGCATGGCTGCGCGCTGCGAGGAAGCCGTCGCCGGCCACCGCCATGTGCGCGTGTGCCACGCCCGGGTCGAGGATCACGCGGCGCCGCCCGGTGTCTGGGACCTCATTTTGTGCTTCCGGCTGTATCCGCATCTGGAAAAACCGGAGGAATTTCTGCGCCGCTGCGCCGCCTGGATGGCGCCCGGTGGCGAACTGGTCATTGCCAACCTGGAAGGCAGCCGGGAACTCAACGAGATTCATGCGCAGCATCGCGGCGTGCACCGCGACCGGATGCCCGCCGCCGCGGAACTCCGCCGGCAGCTTGAAGCGCACGCCTGGCAGGTGCTGGACGCCATCGACGAGCCGGAGGATTTTTTCCTGCGGGCGCGCCGGGCCTGAACCCGCGTACGATGTCCACGCCGGTCTCCAGCGAAAGAATGTCCCTTGGCGCCACGCCCTGGCAAATCGGCGTGCGTGCCGCGCGGGCCAACCTCGTGCCGGGGCTGGTGCTGCAGGCCGCGGCGGTCGGATTCGTGGCGGCCTATTATTTCTCGCCGGCCTTCCACGGCCTGCTGCAGCACCTCGTCAACTGCCAGAACCGTTACGGCATCGGGTTTACGGTCCTGACCCGCGTGGTGTTCAACGGCATGGTGCCGGCGGCGTTCTGCGCGCTGGTGCCGGGGCTGCACGTGCGCCGGCCGTGGGCGGCGCTGCTGTTCGGAATGGCCTGGTGGGGCTTCATGGGCGCGAACACGCACATCTTCTATGCCCTGCAGGCCCGCTGGTGGGGCGCCGACGCCAGCCTGGCGACCGTGCTGCTGAAAACCGCCACGGACATGCTGATCTATTCGCCGTTCTATGCGTCGCCCATCGTAGCGGTGGCGCATCTCTGGCAGGACCAGAACTATTCGTTCCACGCCACGCGGCTGCAACTCGGCCGCGGCTGGTACCGGCGCATCGTGCTGCCGAACCAGGTGCCGGGCTGGACGTTCTGGGCGCCGTGCCTGCTGGTGCTCTATGCCCTGCCGACGGCGTTGCAGATGCCGCTGTCGGCCTTGCTGGGCTGTTTCTGGTCGCTGATGTGCCTGCAGATCGCGCTGCGCACGCCGGCCCGCTGAGAGCGGCACGGCCGCCCCCTGTGCGGGGAATCGCGGCTCAAGCCGTGGGGGGGGGGGGCTCAAGGTGGAAATGGGCTTAAAATGCCTGAAAACGGCACTTTCGCGGCGTTTTCAGCGCGGCAGGCGGGATTTCCACCGGCCGAGGCGCCGCAGATCGTCCAGGAACAAGGAGCCGGTGAAAACCAGGATCCAGGCGGCCGCCGCCCGGTGCCAGAACGTCCTGAATTCAGGCAGGATGGAATAATAGGGCTGGATGTTTGGCAGCCGGAAGAGCGGATGATAATGCTGGAACCAGGCGCGCGGGTCGCCGGCCATCCGCACGCCCATGGCCAGCGAGATGCCGCCCCACAGCAGCAGGGCAAGACGGACCCGGGCAAACCAGCGGGAATCCGCCGGTTCCACTGCCAGGAAGATCAGCAGGGGCACCAGCAACAGAAAGCTTTGAACCACCTGGTAGCGGCCGGCGGGACACGTGCCGGCGCGGTAGTTCGGGAAGCAGCTGACCACGGCGGCGACACCGACAAACAGCACGACCGCCGGCAAGGTGCCGGGATCGCGCGGGTGCCGCCACAGCAGCAGGACCCATGCGGCAAGCCCCGCCACCGCCGCGGGGCAGAGGAACAGCAGCCCGACATCGTTGCTCAGCAGGTTCATCATGAAGCCCCGCGGCAGCAGCGAGAGCGTCAGGGGACTCGAGGAATCCGGATTGGGCGGAACGACATGCCCCCACAGCCAGAGGTTGTAGCCTTCATACACCAGCCAGCCGGCCGCCAGGAGAAAGCCGGCGGCGTACTGCCGGGCCCGGACTTCGCGCCAGAAATAGATCAGGGAAACCGCGGCGATGCCGACGACCACCCGGGCGCTGCCCCAGAGGCTGGTGAACATCAGGAGGTAGCCCAGGGCCCGGAAGGCGGGCTGCGGCTTGCGCGCCAGCAGCAGGGACATGGCGAGCAGCGCTCCGGTCAGGGCTTCCGGGTAGATCTGGGCCGAGTAGTACACGATCGGCATGCCGCCGAGAAAGGCCAGGGCGGCAAACGCACCGAGCGCGAGGCGGCCAGCGGAGCCATAACCGACAGCCACAATGAACAGGGCGGCGAACAGGCTGAGGACCAGGCCCTGGGCAAACAGGATGGACCACCGCGGATGGGTGGGGTGCAGGGAAAACGGCGCAGCAAACAGCGCGATGAGCGGCGGGCGCTGGATGACCTGCTTGTCGCCCCACGCGCGGGACCGGTCGAGAAGATGCGGCACGCCCAGACCCACGTAATTGTACCAGGTCCATTGATTGTCGCCGATGACCGCCTGGCTTTGGAAGTTCGTATAGACCTTCTGCTCGTGCATGTGCCGGACGTTTTCGCCGTTCCCCGAAGCGATGGCCTGGGCCGTGAGGAGATAGGCGGGTTCGTCCCCGGTCAGGCGCCAACCGGCGCGTTGATAGTCGGCCCGGAACGGCACGAGCTGTTCGCGGGCCAGGGAATACAAGCCGAAGAGCAGCAGGGCGAGGCCCAGGACCGTCCATGACGTTTTAACATTCATTGCCGGAGATGCATGCTCCGAAGAACAGGATAGGGAAACCCGGGGGGGAAAGGCAACCGCGAATGCCGGAAACAGGGCGCGGCGGCCAAGGCACTGAACCCGCCGGTTCCGGCATGAGCGGCGATTCCCCGCATGGGGGTGGCGGGAGCTTCAGGGCGCCGCCAAGGCGCGGGCGGCATCCGCCAGGTCGCAGCCGACGGGCGACGTGGCGGTGGCCGCCAACGCCATGCGCAGGGTGTTTTCCAGCACGGTGCCGGGCGCCAAGGCGACTTCGGGGCTGAGGGTTTCGATTTCGGAATATCCGAGGCCTTCGTTCGAGTACACTTCGACGATCGAGCCGCCGTCGGGATAATCGCCCGGGGTGGTGTTGGCGACCGCTTCGAAGATCACGTTGGTATCGCGGGCGGCGGCGATCCAGGCGCGGGCGGAATCGGAGCCCAGCTTGGTTTCGGCGCCAGGGGCGACGGCATAGACGGCGGCATCGCCGCAGCGCAGCAACTGCCGGCGGCCGGGTTTGCGGCCCATGAGCACGGCCAGCCCGCCGCGGAATCTGGACTTGCGCTCGACCGGCAGGGCGATCTGCCGGGCCTGCGCGATCTGGCTGATGTTCCAGAGAACAACGGGGATGTCAGACGCGGCGGTGCGTTCGATGCGCTGCTGGACGACCAGGGCGGCGGAACCGGGCGCCAGCCGGAACCGGCGGGTGACCGTGATGTTCAGGGGGGCGTCGTATTCGCGGATGAATTGCGCGCATTGAGATCCGTCGGCATCGGTCCAGGCGGAGCAGGACCACGGGCGGTCGGCCAGGGGGGCGGGCGGCGGCCAATCCTTGCCGTCGGCGGAAATGGCGGGCCAGCGCGCCTGGGCGACGGGCCAGAGCCAGTCGCCGCCGATATTGAAGAAATTCTCGCCGGCGGCGGGAAGGGCGCCCTGCCGGGCGGGATCGAGCCGGAAAAGGCTGGTGCCCGCCCGCGGCGCAAAATGCACCAAACGACCGACGGCCGGCACGAGAACGGCTTCGACCTGGTCGTTCTGGAGACAATAGGCGTTGGTCCAGCCCAGATACGCCACCGGCAGGATGGGATCGACGGGCGTGGCTTCGGCGGCCGGCGGGTTTTCGGCGCGGACGCAGGCCGCGGCGAAAAGGAAAAACACAAGCAAGCGGAAAGGCGTCATCATGCCGGGGAGGATAAGCGACCGGTGCCGGAAAAACCAGCGCTACTTCCCGGGGGTGGCGGGCAGGTCGGGCGGCGGCGGCGGAAAGGCCCGCATGAAGTCGCGCCGGTCCTGGCGGCGTTTGTCGAGCTCGGCCAGGATTTTCTGGTGTGCCACGACCTGTTCGGGCGTGAGGAACTGGTCGATCTGGGCGGCCATTTCCTGCATGAGGGCGTCCAGCGTGGCGCGGTTCTGCTCGCGGGTTTCCGTGAGCCGCGCGTCGTAATTGGTGAGGACCCCCAGGACCTGTTGCTGCTGTGCGGCATCCAGTTTCAGGCGTTCGGTCAGCCGGTCGGTGATGTGCTGCGGCATGTTGGTGGGGATCTGCGAATAGTGGCGGATCCGGGCGCGGATGATGGCGTCATTGGTGAAGAAACCGATGCAGACGCCCAAGAGCAGGGCGGCCAGCAGCAACAGGGTGAGTTTGGTTTTGGGCATGGCGTTCTCCCGGGTTAGAGGCTGGAATCGTCGTTGGCCGGTTCCAAGGACAGGAAGCTGGAGGCAAATTCATCGGGCTGGACCGTTTGGGTCCAGGCGGCGCTGATATGCTGATCGGCGACGGTGACGGAACGGCCGACCACGAAGCCGGCCGCAAAAATGGCGAGCAAGGCGGCGGCGGTGCAGACCCAGCCGGGGACCGGGGCCGCCAGGCCGATGCTGGCGCGGCGCAAGGGATGCACGGCGGCTTCGCGGCGGATGGCATCCATGATGGAAGCCGTATCCAAGGCGGGGGCCGGCGGGCGGTAGGCCGTCCGCAACTGATCCCACAGTTCTGGATTTTTCGGATTCATGGCAGGTTATTCCTTTCCCGGCTCGAGTTCTGCAAGCACCGCCCTGAGACGGCGCCGGGCGCGGAAGGCGCGCACCTTGGCGGCGGAGAGACCGCAGCCCAGCCGGCGGGCGGCGTCTTCCATGGAGCGTTCCTCCAGTTCGACCAGCGTGATGATGGCGCGATCATCCGGCGTAAGGCGGCGCAGGGCGGCCTCGAGCCGCTCCTGGGCGGATTCGCGGGCTTCCTGGTCGGCCTGGTGCTGCGCGAGGCGCTCCTGATGGGTGGATTCGACATGGCGGAGGCCGGCCTCGTCGAGTTCAGAGAAGGGCAAGTCGCGGCGGCGGTACTTCCGGCGCCAGAAATCCATGGCCGCATGGCGGGCGATGCGCAGGAGCCAGAAGCGGAAGGGCGCGGCGCGGCGGTAGGAGGGCAGGGAACGGAACGCGCGCAGGAACGTGTCCTGCGCGACCTCCTGCACATCCTGCGCCGGAAGCCGGTGCGCCAGGTCCGCGGCGATCAGGTTCTGGTGAACGTTGACGATGAGGGCAAAGGCCTCGACGTCGCCAGCCAGGACGCGGCGCACCGCCTCCAGGACCAACGCTTCGTCGTCGCGGCGGATGTCGGTTTCGCTCATTTGAAAGCCTTGAAGCCGGAGGGGGCAGGCCCCAACTCCGGCGGCTACCATTTCATAGAACACGGGGTTGATCAAGATTCCTTAAAAGTGGAACACCAGGCTGATTCCCGGCTGGAAGGGGTAGTAGATGACCGGCGGCGGGGGTGGCGGAACCGGCACATAGACCACGGGGGGCGGCGGAGGCGGGGCATAGACCACCGGCGGCGAAACCGGATAATACGGCGCGGAATAGACCATGACGGGCCCAGCGCAAGGCGGCGGCGCCCAGGGACGGGACCAGTCCGGATGGTTCGGAAATTCGTAACGGGGCGCGGGCCAGTTTCCGCCTTCCGGGCGGGGATGGCGTGCGGGCCGGGCCGAAGCCGCCAGGGGCACGGCGATCACGGCGACGGCCGCAAGGGCAATGACATTCTGGCAAAGGCTGGTTTTCATGTTCGGATTCCTTGGTTGGTTTTATCACCTTTCCATCACGTCAGTCGTTGGACCGGGGCGGATGGTTACAGGGGAAAACGATTGCATTCCGGAAAATATGCCCCTAGGTTGGCCCCGGCGATGAAGGCGCAGAAACAATCCAGATCCGGCTGGCGGATGGCCGGGATCCTGATGCTGCTGGCGGCAGAAGCCGCCGCGGCGCCCATGACCAACGCGGTGCACGATCCGTACTTTCTTGGCTATGAGATGGATCCCGCCATGGATTATGGCGGCGCCGGCATACTGGATCTGCAGGCCTTGGCCAGCCGCGGGCTGGCATCCGTGCTGCCATCTTCCTATGCGGCGCCGGTCTATGAGTTTTTCCTGGCCAGCGGCTTGTGCACGGTGCAGCACGAGGTGTTTGGCCACGGGGCCCGGGCGCGCGAAAACGGCCTGGACCCGCAATATGCCTTTGGCCTGGATCTGTCCGGCGGCACCGGCTTGCGCGAGGAGCCGCAGACCCTGGCGGAACTGCTGGCCATCGCCGGCGGCGGAACGGAAGGCGACTCGGTGCTGGCGGACCGGGCCTTGCTGGAACTGTATACCGGTGCCGGCGCCGAGGCCGCGAAAATTCCTTTGATGGTCTTCAGCAAAATCGATGTCAGCCTGTATAGCCTGGTGACGGCAGACCCGGCGGATGCGCGCCGCGAGTTCGTGGACGACTATACGAATGGAAACGACATTGCGTACTATCTCGTGGCCCGGCAAGCCCAGCGCCAGGGTGGCACGGCCGCCGCCGTGTGGAACAATGAATATGCCATCGATTTCAAGGATCCGCTGTTGCATGAGAATTATGACGCCGTGCAAGCGGCGGCACTGTGGAACCTGGTGGATCCCGCCATGCTGGCGGCGCTTTTTGAATACGGCACCGCGCATGTCGGCCAGGGCCAGACCCGGGTGAAGCCGCCCGTCGTGCCGCTGGGAGGCGGGTACGGCCTGACGGCCGGCACCCGCGCATTCCTGGGGCCGGCGCAGGTCGACCGGTATCTGGATCTGCTCCTGACCACGCCGGGGCCGTTGATTCGCCTGTATGCCCGGGAGATGGACAGTTCCCTGGAGCAGACCTACGGTTTCGGCGCCACCTTGCACCGGCTGCCGGCCGGGGAACGGCGTTGGCTTTCCCTGCAAACGGATTACTGGCGGGAACCCGACTCCCTGGAGAAACTCGACGCCGGATCCGGCTGGAATTTCTGCGGCGAGTTGACGGTGATGCTGAGCGAAACGGTGGGGGTGGCCGCCAAGCTGGGCGGCAAGTCCGATGGGTTCAATCCCGGCACGCCGGCGGCGGCGGGGGTGTACGGCGGGGCCGGGCTCTGGGTGGTGTTCTAGGAGGGTGAAAATGGAGCGGGCGATGGGAATCGAACCCACGTAGCTAGCTTGGAAGGCTAGAGCTCTACCATTGAGCTACGCCCGCTTGAAAATATCGAGCGCATTGTGCGGAAGGGTGGGCAACGGGTCAAGTCTGCCTTTTCGCGGTGTCCGGGCCGGACGACAGGCTGGCGGAACGGGGTGGAAACGCGGGCCGCGGCCGGCTGTCTTGTGCTGGACAAGGAACGGGCGGGGATGGCATATTCCGGGCCGAAATGAGCGACGAAACCACCAGCCCCGTGAATGCGGAAATCGTTCAGTTACGGGTGAAAATCTTCCTGCGCTCGCCGCTGCGCCGCAAACTGCTGGCGCGGATCATGCGGATGCTGGACAAGGTGACGGGCCAGCAGGTGCTGGAAATCTCCGGCGATGACGCCCTGAGCGCGGCGATGCAAAATGCCGGCGGCGGCGGGGGGGGCGTCTGGAACAGCCTGGCGGTATCCGAAACCCAGGCCGAGCTGCTGTCCGAAGCCGGCATCGCGCGCATTCACCTGGCGGATTTGCCGCAATTGCCGTTCGAGGACAATTCCTTTGATGCCGTGGTCGCCAGCGATGTGCTGGAATATGTCGACAAACCCGCCGAATTCATGGCTGAATTGCACCGGGTGATGCGCTCCAAAACGCGGCTGATCCTGCATGTGCGGCGCAAACGCAAAACCCTGGTGGAAATATTCCGGAAGATTTCCGGCCTGACGGATCCGACGCGGCCCATGGCCCGTCCGGGATTCACTCCGGCTGAACTCTTCGACGTGCTGAAGGACGGGTTTGATGTCCAGGAAACCACGGGGTATGGCCGCTTCTTCATGGAATTTGCCAATCTGCTGGCGGAACTGTTTGCCGGCGTCATTCCGTCGGCCTGCGAGCCGGCGGCGTTGAACGAGCGGCGCCTGAAGCGCGCCGCGGCGGTGTATACGGCTTTCACGCCGGTTTTCTGGGTGGCCGGATTCCTGGATGTGCTGTTTTTCTTCCTGCCGGAACACCACATGGTGCTGCGGGCCAAGCGCCGCATGATGTGGGTGCCGCGCGTGACGCCGCGCCTGCGCGATGGCCGCAGCATCGCCGAAGCCGCGCTGGGGTCCAAGATCGGCACGGCGGCGGAATAAGCCGTCCCCCAACGGCGAATTGCAAAAGAATCGGGGCCGGGCGATTGCCCGGCCCCGTTGCTTGGGGGACTTGCCCCGTGATTACGGCGCGTTCGGATCGACGGTCAGCCACGGATTCCGGTCGATGCTGCCGGCGAACTGGCCATTGACCGGCGGCGCGACGCCCCACCAGTTGTTTTCGGCTTTGACCGTGGCGGCACCGCCGTTGTTGTAGCGGAAGTCGCGGTTGCCATTGTCGAAGATCGAGCTCTGGCCGACGCTGCCCAGCAGGCCGCCGCCGAAGTCAAGCACCGGGACGCCGCCCAATCCGGACATCACCAACCGCACGCCGTTGCCGGTGTTGTTTTGCGAAACCAGATACTGGCCACCGACCTGCACCGTGCCGTTGTAGGTCTCATCCACATTGATGCCATTGCCGCCGTTGCCGCTGGTCTGGGTTTGTTCGAACCAGGCGGCGGCCGTGCCGCCCGCACCGTTGAGCGCCAGGGTGATGCCGGCGGTGCCATTGTCATTGGCCGTGGATTGGGTGAAGAGGCTGTTGACGTTGCCCGCCAGGGCGCTCAACGAGAGGTTAAACCCGTTGAAGGTATTGGCGCTGGCCGTGGCGCCTTCCACCGCCAGCCAGACGTCGCCGGTGGAACTGGTCAAGTCACCCTGCAGGCCGCCGGCCCCGTTGTAGCTGAATTCGCAGCTGCCTTGCGGGATCTCGTCCTGGAAGGTTTCCAGCAATCCGGCACCCAGGCCGCTGGCAAAAGCCAGATCGAACTGGACCAGCGCATTGGTGCCGACCAGCAGGGCGGCATCATTGCCGGCGGTGAGGAGGAAATGGCCGCCCCGGGCGCCATTGTTGTCGCTGACCGTGTCGGTGATGCAGGCCGCAGCATTGCCGTTGGGCGCCGACAAATTGTACCAGAGGCCCACGTTGCCGTTCAGCCAGGTACTCCCGCCGCTCAGGAGGGCGAGGGAATCGCCGGTGGCGCTGGTCTGGACGACATGCACGCCGTCGCCGCCGTTTTCATCGGCATCCGAGAAGATCAAGGCGGACAGGGCGTGGCCGTAGGCGTTGAGGGTGAGATCGATGCCGTCATCGCCATTGCCGTCGGCATCGGTATCCACGAGGATCGCGTAGGCGTCGCCGTCCGCGGAGTCCAGGGTGGCATTGACCCCGTCGCCGAGCACGTTGTTGTCGGCGCGGATGCCGGCCAGGATGCCATAGGCCCCGCTGGTGCCGCTCTGCGTGAGCACCACGCCATTGCTGGCGTTGCCGGAGGCGGAAACATAACCGAGCGGCGTAAAGTCGATTGGCGCGGGAAGGACATCCATGTTATTGAGCAGGTTCAGCACCACGTCGCTGGAGATGATCGCCGCGATCGAAGGCCCGTTGGTGGCGACCACGTTGAGCGCGATGCCGTTGCCGGTGTTGTTGTCCGCCCAGGTATCGAGCAGCAAGGCCGCGGCGAAGCCGTCGCCGGTGACATTGGCGGTGAAGCCGTTGCCGGTGTTGCCGGACGCCACCACGGGGCCGAACGGCTCCCCGGGGATCTCAAACGGTTCGCCCAGGTATTCCTCGCCCAGCATCGCGGCCACCGGCCGGATGACATCGGTGGAGAGGGAGAGGAAGAAGGCGCTGCCGTCCGGGCTGTCGACGGAGGCGGTAATGCCGCTGTCGCCGTTGCCGGTCGCATTGACGTCGGCGAGGATGCCGACGGCGGCGGTATCCAGGCCGTACACATCGAACAGGAGGCCGGCGCCGGTGTTGTCCATGGTATTCAGGCGGGCGAGGGCGGCGATGCCCAGGTTGTCGGAATAGGTGCCGAGGAACGTGCCGGCGTCACCATTGCCGACGGTTTCCAGCCCGATCACGGCATTGATGGCGGCATTGGAGCCGGTGGTGTTCATGCGGAAGCCGACGCCGCCGTTGCCATTGGCCTCCATGTGGCCGCTGCTCGTGATGGCCAGCGGCAGATCCAAGTCGAAGAGGCTGGCGACTTCGGTGCCCAGTTGCACGATATCGGCCAGGTTTTCGGTGGAACCGGCCAACCCGACGGCGACGCCATGGGGTGCTAGATTGACCGCATTGATGCCGTCGGCACCGTTGCCGTTCGCCGTGATGTCGAACAGGACGCCGAGTGCCAGGCCGGATTCGGTTTGCACGACAGATTGAACGCCATCGGCGCCGTTGCCATTGGCGGTGATGTCGAACAGGCCGCCCAGCGACAGGCCGGAATCGGTCTGCACGACGGACTGGACGCCGAAGACGCCATTGCCATTGGCCGTGACCGAACCGGCGGGAGTGAGGAACAGGCCGACTTCTTCCGGCAGGGTCAGGCTGAACAAGGAGGCCAGGGCGTTGGCGCTGTCCAGCATGCCTTCCGGCATGCCGATGATGCCCACGGAGGCGACCTGGGAATACTGGACGTTCTGGATGCCGAAGGCCGTGTTGGCATTGGCTTCACTGTCCGAAATATTGACCAGGCCGAACACGTTGCCCATCTGGACGGTCTGGAGGCCGATGGCATTGTTGTCCGCCTGCGCGCCGGAGATCAGGGACATGGCCAGGAGGTTGCCGTTTTGGAGGAATTCCAGACCGATGGCGTTGTCCGACACGTTGCCGTTATTGAAGCGGGCGATGGATTCCTCGTAGTTCTGGGACTGCAGCAGGAGGCCCGCACCGGTGTTGTGATAGAACGAGCTGTTCTGGAAATCGGCAAAGAACTCACCACCGCCGCCGCCCGAGGCCAGGACTTCGGTGCCGATATCATTGCCGGTCGCCAGGCTGTCGGTGAACAGGAAGTTCAGGCTGTTTTCTTCCGCCGTGAACAGGGCTCCTACTTCATTTCCGGAAAGGGTGTCCCGGTCGATGGTGAAGTCCGTGGCGTTGTAGCCATAGATGCCCACGCGGCGGAGGTTATAAGTGGGCATGCCGGGCAGGATAACGAACTGGTCGGGGCCGCCCTGTTCCGAGTTTTGGACCGTGAAGCCCTTGACGGTGGTGCGGTCGGCCACGGTGATGGACGGACCCATGCTGACGCCGTCCACGACCGGCGCGACCCCGCTGCCGAACGATTTGCCGCCGTTGCCCGGGATCAGGACGCCGCTGCCCCAGAGGGTGGTGTCGGCTTGCAACACGACGTTTTCATTGTAGGTGCCGGAGAAATTGTAGACATACACATTGCGCGTGCCGAAGACCGCATCGGCGCCCTGCTGGATGGTGGTGAAGGGATGTTCGCCGGTGCCGGTGCCGCCGGCGCTGGCGTCGCCATCGACAAACTGGACATCCGGAAGCAGAACGGAGGTGCTCCGGCTGGAGGTGCTGTGACTGGTCGAGGTTTGCGTGGCCAGCGTTGGGTTTTCAATGAACTTGGATTGCTCCAGGCGGACTTGCGGGTCGCGCATGACCATATCGGTCAGGCGGTCGGTCATGTCCTGGGCTTCACCGGCCATACGGGACTTGGCGGTGGCGAAGGGATTGCGGCCTTGCGCGATCTTGGCCAGGTCGAGCGGCACGGTCAGGCGGGCGCCGGCGAACCAGTCGCTGCCGGTCAGATCCTCGTTTTCATAGAGGCCCGCATCGAGGAAGAACGTGGCCAGCAGGCGCAGTTCCGCGCGGGCTTTCCAGCCCTGGGCGTCGTCGCCGAAATCGCGGTCGAAATCGTAATAGCCGCCGAACACGCGGGCTTCCACCGCGTTGCACTTGATGGGGAGGCGGAGGCCGATTTCCCAATCGTAGCCGCCCAGGGCCTGCTCGAATTGTTCGAAGGTCCGGGTGCTGGTGGTGGTGGTCACCGTGCGGGTGGAGACATAATCCTGCCGGACTTCGTGATCGGTGGCATAGGGATCGCGCCAGCCGCCGGAGGTGCGAACGGACTGATGCGTGGTGGTTTCGGTCTCGCTGGCGATGAGCACCTTCTGGTCGTCGGGATCGTAATAGTTGAAGCGGGCATCCAGCCACTGGCTGAGCAGTTCGAGGCCGACGCCCCACTGGTCGTAGTTGCTATAGCCCGTGTCGCGGTAGTCATAGAAGGCGTTTGCGCCGAGGATCACGTCCAGCTTCTGGAAGAGCTGGCGATAACCGATGCCCAGATTACCTTCTTCGGCGTCGTCATCGGTGACGGCGGCCCGCGGATCGAGAAACAGCAGTCCGGCGCCGCCGGGATTCCACAGCGGAATCAACAGGTCGCCCAGGCCTTCGGTTTCGGAGTCGCGGGTCTGGAAACCCACCGTCAGTTCCGCCGGCGGGAGGGCGGCGTCGTCGGTTGCGACGGCCGCCGGAGGCGGGGATTCCTTGGGCTTCGCCTGGGCTTTTGACTTGGCCGCCTGCACGGCGAAGACCGGAGCTAGCGCGAAGATAACGAGAGCCACCACGAACATGCGAACCCACCGAGCGCTCATGTCAACCTCCATATGCGAGAACGAACCAACTTCCACAACCGGTTCTCCCAACCTGCCCATAGGAGTTCGCTCTCACGGATGGAATCCTGCCCGTGTCAAGCGGACGCCGCAATAAAAAAATCGGTGCCGGAGCATTTTTAATGGAATCCAAACAGGAAGATGCATGCTTGACGGTATGCAGGGGGTTTGAAACTGTATTTCTATCATGGATAGGGAACACAGCTGGGTGCGGGTTGCCGGGTGTCTGGCCGCAGGCGGGGCATTTCTAATGGGGTCATGGGTGCGCGCCGCCGCCTTGCCTGTTGCGGCGCCGGCCGATGAAAGCATCAACTGGACCGTAACGGAACCCGTCGACCAGAACTTCACCGAGCAGCCGGTTGCCCGGGCGAGCCGCAGCGCGAGTCCGCCGGTCCTGCAAATGCCGGACGACCGGGCCGGCTGGAAGAGCGCGCATCAGCTGGAGCTTGAAGCCCATGCCGGCGAGGCGCCGGCGGACGTTGTGGAAGAGGCGCCGGTGACGATGAAGCGGTCGGTGCTGATCCCGCGCGCCGCACCGCGGAATATCGCCAACGGCAAACACGTCCTGGGCTGGCATCCGTACTGGGCGACCACCAACGACTATTACAACTATGACTATTCCAACCTGACCACGATCGCCTACTTCTCCTTTGAGGTGAATTCGACGAACGGCGGGTATGACAGCATCCATTCCTGGGCCACAACCCCGGTGGTGGAATGGGCGCACAGCAATGGCGTGAAAGTGGTGCTGACCGCCACGCTGTTTGGCGACGCGGCCAACCACCGGCTGCTGACCAATGCCACGGCCAGCAGCAATCTGATCAGCAACCTGCTGACCGTGGTGGGCGATCGCGGCGGCGACGGGGTCTGCATCGATTTCGAAGATGTCGGTTCGTGGACGGGCGCGACGACCAACCTGACCGCGTTCATGAGCAACCTGACCACGCGGTTCCATGCGGCGAATCCGGACTACGAAGTGAGCATCGCCTTGCCCTCGGTGGACTGGAACGCGGATTTCGCGGTTTCCAATTTCGACCGGGCCGGCCTCGATTACGCGATCATCATGGGCTACGACTACTACTATTCCGGCAGCGCCACGCCGGGGCCGGTGGCGCCGCTGTACAGCAGCGTGCAATGGATGGGTTCGACCAGTTCGTGGTGCTCGGTGGACTATTCCATGGACTATTACCTCAACAAGGGGATCACGCCGTCAAAACTCATGCTGGGCGTGCCGTATTACGGCCGGCGCTGGGCCGCGGCCAGCACGAACCTGGGCGCGGCCAGCCTGGGCAGCGCGTATTCGGCCGCGCTGGTCTACAGCTCCTGCGAATCCGCGGCGGCGACCTACGGCAAGCGCTGGGACAGCAACGGCAGCGTGCCCTACTATGTGTATACCTCCAGCGGCACGAACTATCAGTGCTTCTACGACGACACCAACAGCCTGGGCGGAAAATACGATTTGTCCGAATCGAAGGGCATGGGCGGCATCGGAATCTGGAACCTGACCCAGGGCACCGGTCAGACCGAATTATGGGACTTGATTGAAGAGAAATACGGGGCCGCCGGGGGCGGCGCGCCGGCGGACTGGGTGGCCCGGGATTCCGGCACGACGACAGCCTTCTACGGCATTGGGGCGAAGGCGGGCAGTTTCGCCGCGGTGGGGGCCGGCGGGGCGATCTTCACCTCGGCGGACGGCGGCCTCGCCTGGACTTCGCGCGTGTCCGGCACCAGCAGCCTGTTGCTGAATTTCACCGGCGGCGGCGGCCTGTGGGTCGCCGTGGGCGATACGGGGACGATCGTGACCTCGGTGGGCGGCGCCACATGGACCGTCCGCAGCACGCCGACCAACGCCATGCTGCGCGGCGTGACCTGCGGCAACGGGGCCTGGGTGGCGGCCGGGGCCGGCGGCACGATCCTGCGCTCGACCACCGGCACCAGCGACTGGACGCAGGTGACGTCGGGCACCACGAACAACCTCCAGGGCGTGAACTATCTCAACGGCCTGTTCATCGCCATCGGCGAGAACAGTGTCCTGCTGACATCCGCGGACGGCCTTTCCTGGACCTCCCGCACCTCGAACGCCGGCGGCTGGCTGTTGGACTCGGCCTATGGCAACGGCACCTACGTGGCGGTGGGCATCGGCGCGCGGGTCGTGACCTCGTCCGACGGCACGACCTGGACCCGCCAGACCAACAGCCTGCCGAATTCGACCGACAACCTGTACCGCGTAACGTATGGCAGCGGGCAGTTCGTGGCCGTTGGACAGGCGGGGGCCATCTGGGGCTCGACCAACGGCGTGAACTGGAGCGCCGAGGATTCGGGCACGACCAACTTCCTGCGCGGCGTGGTCTTCAGCAACAACCTGTTTGTGGCGGCGGGCTACAACGGCACGGTCCTGACGAAGGGGGCCGGCAGTCCGGAGGTTGCCATCACGACGGCGGGCGCGACGGTGTCGAACGAGGTGTCCAGCGCAACCATCGAAGGCACGGCGAACGGCTATGTCACCGGCACCCTGTCCTGGTCGAACAGCCTGGGCGGCAGCGGCACGCTCGCCGCGGCGACCAACTGGTCTTTCCCGGCGTCCCTGGCGGTCGGCACCAACATAATCACCGTGACGGGCACGAATTCGGCGGGCGCCAGCGCCAGCGACACGGTGACCTTCATCCGCCAGGAAGCCGCGGGCGGCGGCGGTTCCGGCGCGGCCGCGA
Organism: uncultured Verrucomicrobiota bacterium; assembly: GCA_964567795.1. Lineage (GTDB taxonomy): Bacteria > Verrucomicrobiota > Kiritimatiellia > CAIQIC01 > Lenti-01 > Lenti-01. Next base: position 14,386 of record CAZMOR010000185.1, on the reverse strand, counting down.
CGGCGGCCGTCCAGCCTGCGGGCGGGCTGAGCGACATCGTCATCTACACCAGCGCCGGGCACGGCTTCATCTACAGCACCAATTACGCCGCGTGGATGACCGGACGGGGCCTGACCAATGGCGTGGTCGAGGATATCGGGAACATCGACCAGCTCAACTATTTCGCCGACTACTGCTTCAAGGCCGGTGCCACCGTGGTGCCCATGCGGCCGCTAGGCAACCAGACCAACGAAGTGGTGCTCGACAACACCAACGCCGCCTGCGTGACCTTCGGCGGCACGTGGAGCAACAGCACCTCCACCACGTATTACGGGGATGCGGGGGCCACGCCATACCGCTATGCCTACGTCAACACCACCGGCACGACGGCGTGGGCGATCTACCGGCCGAACCTTCCCGCGGCGGGGTTCTATCCGGTCTACACGTGGGTGCGCAGCGGCTCCGACCGCGTGAAGCAGCTGTACCGCGTCTACCACTCCGGCGGCGTGACCGACGTGCGGGTGAACCACCGGCGGGTCGGCCTGGGCTGGGTCTGGCTGGGCACGTATTATTTCGAGGCCGGCACCAATGGCAGCGTCAATATCTCCAACTACGCCCCGGGCGGATACCTGGCCACCGACGTGGTGATTGCCGATGCCATCCGGTTCGGCAACGGCATGGGCGACATCGACCGGGGCGGGGGCGTATCGGGCTTCGCCCGCGAACTGGAAGGCTCGCGCTACTGGGTGCAGGCGATGATGGGGCAGGGCATGAGTTCGACGCTCTACGACAGCGCCTCCCTGAACGACAGCGATGACAACGTCGGTGCGCCCTGCCGCATGGCGGTGGAGATGAATCGCGAAGACGACGGCGGCATGTGGGACCGCATCTATCTCGGGTTCCATTCCAATGCCAGCAGCGGTGCGGCCCGCGGTCCGATGGGACTCTACGACACGCGCTACGGCAGCCCCTTCAGCGGCTTCCAGCAGGATTACGCCCAGTTGCTGGCCAAGGAGGTGACGAACGACCTCGGGTACGGCGCCCTGGGCGTCTGGTTCCCGGACAGCTTTACCAACAACACGGCCAACCTCTACGGTTCGCTCTATGGCGAGATCTACGGGGCCATCTCCAACGAGATGAACACCACGATCCTCGAAGTGGCCTATCACGACAACCTGTACGACACCTATCTGCTCCGCTGTCCGGCGGCCCGGCGGGTGATGGCCATGGCGGCCTACCAGGGCATTGTGAAACACCTGACCACGAATAATCCGACAGTTGTCTCTTCCGTCCTGCTACCCGATCCGCCCACGCACGTCAGTGCGGCCAACAACGGCGCTGGCAACGTCACGCTGAAGTGGCATGCGCCGGTCACGAACCGGGCGGGGGGCTACGCGGCCACGGGCTACATCATCTACCGCTCGACCAACGGCTATGGCTTTGGCAATCCGGTCGCGGTTTCCGGCGCCGGGACGCTCACGGCCACGCTGACGAACATGACCGCCGGCCAGATCTACTTCTTCCAGGTTTGCGCCACGAACCTCGGCGGCGAGTCGCTGGCCTCCCGGACCGTCGGCGTGCGCGTCTCGCCGGCCGGTTTCGCCCCGCACCTGGTCGTGAACGGCTTTGAACGCAACGAACGGCGCCTGACGCCCACGGAATATTACGCCAACAACATCGACGGCGATGTTGCGCGCGTCATCCAGCGGCGCATCAACTCCCAGGATTACGTCATCCAGCACGGCCAGGCCATTGCCGCCGCGGGACGCTATTTCGATTCCTGCGACAACGAGGCCGTTGCCGCCGGTGACGTGGACCTGAGCGATTACCACGCCGTCTACTGGGATCTCGGCCGCGAATCCACCGCGGATGAAACTTTCTCCAGCACGGAGCAGGCCGCTGTTTCGAACTTCCTGGCCGGCGGCAAGCGGCTGTTTGTGTCCGGCACCGAACTGGTCTGGGACCTGGACTATTCCGGTGCGGCGGCCGACAAGGCGTTCATCACCAACATCCTCAAGACCGCCTATGGCGCGGACGACGCCGCCACCAACTGGGTGGCGGCCAAGACCAACGGCATTTTCGCGGGCATGGGGTCGTTCGCCTTCGACTATCCGGGTACCGGCACCACCTATAAAGCCGCGTATCCCGACAAGCTGGTGGCCGTGGCGGGTTCGCCGGCCTCGACGGCGGCGATCGTCTACGGCTCGTCCACCTCCGGCACCAACGTGGCGGCGCTGGTCTACAGCAATGCCTACCGCCTGGTCGTGATGGGCTTCCCGTTCGAGACCATCTACAGCACGTCTGTCCGCACGGATCTCATGGCGCGCACCATTGCCTTCTTCGGCGATGCGGACGCGGACACGCCGGTCATCGCCATCACGACGACCAACCAGACGCTGGCCGCGGGCACGACGTCCTTTGAAATCGCCGGAACCAACAATGCCGCGGTGACCGGGAACCTGACCTGGACCAACGTCCTGACCGGCGGCAGCGGCAGCTTGGCCGCGTCAGCGTCCTGGAGCGTTGCGGTCACGCTGGCGGCCGGCACGAACGAAATCCGCGTCAGCGGGATGAACTATCTGCTGGACCAGGGCGCCACCGACACCGTGACGCTGGTGGTTTCCGCGGCGGTGGGCACGCCGGTGGTCGTCATCACGACGCCGGACCAGACCGTCGCCGCCGGCACGACGTCCCTTGCCGTCGCAGGCACGAATAACGCCGCGGTCGTCGGCACGATGCGCTGGACGAACAACCTCACTGGATCGGCCGGGACCCTGGCCGCGGCCACTTCGTGGTCGACCAATCTGGCGCTGGCCATCGGCACCAACGTCATCACGGTGTCCGGCACGAATACGGCCGGCACGCTGGCTTCCGATTCAGTCCAGATCATCCGTCCGCCGGACACGCCGGTGGTGGTCATCACGACACCGGACCAGACCGTGGCCGCCGGCACGACGTCCATCGCCGTTGCGGGTACAAACAACGCGGCAGTCGTCGGCACGATGCGCTGGACGAACAACCTCACCGGATCAGTCGGGACCCTGGCCGCGGCCACTTCGTGGTCGACCAATCTGGCGCTGGCCATCGGCACCAACGTCATCACGGTCTCCGGTACGAATACGGCCGGCACGCTGGCTTCCGATTCGGTCCAGATCATCCGGCCGCCGGACACCCCGGTGGTGGTCATCACGACGCCGGACCAGACCGTGGCCGCCGGCACGGCGTCCATCGCCGTTGCGGGTACAAACAACGCGGCAGTCGTCGGCACGATGTGCTGGACGAACAGCCTGGGCGGCAACGGAACTTTCGCCGCGGCCGCGGGCTGGACGACGACCGTGACCCTGGTCGAAGGCACGAACCTCGTGACCGTGTCCGGTACGAACACGGCGGGCACGTGGGCCTCCGATGCGGTCCAGATCATCCGCACGGCGGCCGGCGCCGGCTCCACGAATATCTTCGAAGACGACTTCGAGGATGGCGACCTGGCCGGCTGGACGGAGGACGTCGCCGGCAACTGGACCAACAGCACCAGCACGCCGATTGCGGGCAACCGGTCGCTCAAGCACAACCTGTCCGCCGTGGCCGCCACCAACGGCATCTATGCCCAGCCGGTCTACGACCTGCTCGCGGACACGACCACCTGGCGCTTCCAGATGAAGAACGGCAGCTGGGATCCGTCGGCCGACAACCGCTTCCATGTTTTCCTGGCCGCCTCGGAAAGCGATTTCAAGAGCGCCACCGTTGATGGCTACGCCGTGGGCATCAACGTGTCGGGTTCGGATGATCTGGTAAAGCTGTGGCGCGTCACGGACGGCGCCGGCACCGCCTTGATTTCATCGGCGCTGGATTGGAGCACCAGCACGGTCTGCGCGGTGGAGGTCACCCGCACCGCCGCCGGCATCTGGGAACTGAAGACCGCCACCAACGGCACGTTCAGCAGCATGGATTCCGCCGGGCTCGCAACGGACACCACCTACACCGCGTCCACGTATTTCGGGCTCTACTACAAGTGCACCTCGACCCGGGCCGGCAAGGTGTGGCTCGATGACGTGCGGATTCACCAGGGCGAACTGGTGGACAATCCCGACACGGATGGCGACGGCATGCCCGACGATTACGAGAACACCTATTTCAACGGCGCCACCAACGGCGTGTCGGCGGCGGACGACGATAGCGATGGCATGAGCAACTACGGCGAATACGTCGCCGGCACGAATCCCAAGACCAATGCCTCGGTGCTGGCCGTCACCTCGCTGACGCCGGCGACGAACACCACCAGCCTGGTCTTCCGGTGGCTCAGCGTGACCGGCCGGGTGTATTCGATCTGGATGTCCACGAACGCCGCCGGCACCTACACGCAGTTCATCGGCAACCTGTCGGCCCACTCGCCGACCAACGGCTACACGAACACGGCACCGACGACAGCCGGCACGTACTTCTACGGCATCGGCGTCCATCTGGCGCCTTGAGGAACGGATCGCCGGGCCGGGGAACCCCGGCAAGCCCCTCCGGGGCCCCCCATGCGGGGAATCGCGGCTCATGGCCGGAGGGGGGGGGTATGGTTCCAAAAACCGTCCGAATGCCTAAAAGCGGGGGTTTCGCGGCGTTTATCCGGCGCGGCGGGCATGAGCCGCGAGCAAGCGCATCCCGGGGCGCAAAGGCTCAGACGCGGATCTGGCCGTTGCCCTGGATGATGTACTTGTAGGTGGTGAGTTCCTCGAGCGCCATCGGGCCGCGCGCGTGGAGCTTGTCGGTCGAGATGCCGATTTCGGCGCCCATGCCGAATTCGCCGCCGTCGGTGAACCGCGTGGAGGCGTTGGCGTAGACGCAGGCGGAGTCGACCTGGTCGAGAAACTTTTCCTGCGCCTTTTCGTCTTCGGACAGGATCGTGTCGGAGTGGTGCGAGCCGTGGCGGTTGATCCACGCGATGGCGGCATCGAGGGAAGGCATGACGCCAACGGTCAGGATGAGGTCGAGGTATTCCTCGTCCCAGTCCGCGGCGGTGGCGGCCTTCATGGCGGGCACGAGGGCGCGGGCGGCGTCATCGCCGCGCAGTTCGACGCGCTTGTCGGCCATGCGGGCGGCGAGCTTGGGCAGGAATTCGGCGGCGATTTTTTCGTGCACGAGCACCTTCTCAAGCGCGTTGCAGACGCCGGGGCGGCTGCACTTGGAGTTTTCGATGACGTCCAGCGCCTTGGCCTGGTCGGCGGTTTCGTCGACAAACGCGTGGCAGACGCCCTTGTAGTGCTTGATGACGGGGACGTAGGCCTGCTCGGTGACGATGCGGATGAGCTTTTCGCCGCCGCGGGGGATGACGAGGTCCACGCGGCCTTCGAGCTGCACGAGTTCGCGCACGGCGTCGTGGTCGGTCGTGGTGATGAGCTGGATGGAATTCGCGGGCATGCCTTTGCGGGTGCCGCCGGCCTGGAGGGCGTCGACGAGGGCCTTGTTCGACTCCAGGGCCTCCTTGCCGCCGCGCAGGATCACGGCGTTGGAGGTCTTGAAGCACAGCGCGGCGGCGTCCACGGTCACGTTGGGGCGCGACTCGAAGATGATGCCGATGACGCCGATGGGGACGCGGACCTTCTGGATGACGAGGCCGTTGGGGCGGACCCAGCGCGAGATTTTCTGGCCGACGGGGTCCTTGAGCCCGATGAGGGCGCGGACGCCGTTGATCATGGAGTCGATGCGTTTGTCGGTCAGGAGCAGGCGGTCCAGCATGGCATCGGAGAGTCCGGCGGCACGGCCGGCGGCCATGTCGCGCGCGTTGGCCTCCTTGAGGCGGTCGCGGCTGGATTCCAGCGCATCCGCCATGGCCTCGAGGATGAGGTTCTTGCGGCGGGTGCCCAGGGTGGCGAGCTGGCGGGCGGCGGCGACGGCCTGGTCGCCCATCTCAACCATTGTTTCATGCAAAGTCATGGGACGCTCCTTAAACCAAAATGACCAGGTTGTCGCGGTGAACGACCTCGCCGGGGGTTTCGGCGCCGAGGAGCTCGCGGATCTTCTCGGTCTTGAGTCCCTTGAGGAGGCGGACCGCGGTGCTGGAATACTCCGTGAGGCCCTGCGCGATGCGCCGGCCGGACAGGTCGAGGATTTCGACGAGGTCGCCGGCGGCGAACTGGCCGGACACGTCGCGGACGCCGACGGGCAGGAGGCTCTTGCCGCGCTGCAGCAGCGCGTCGCGCGCGCCGTCGTCGACGGTGACGCGGCCCTGGGCGTGATGGAAGAAAGCCACCCAGCGGCGGCGGTGGTTCAGGCCGGCGCTGGCCTCGGACTCTCCGGCGGCGGGAATGAGCGTGCCGACGTTGGCGCCGTCGATGACCTTCTGGAGGATGCCGTCCTGGCGGCCGTTGGCGATGACGACGGTGGTGCCCATGCGGGCGGCCTCCGCCGCGGAGGTCAGCTTGCTGGCCATGCCGCCGGTGGAGAACACGCTGCCCTTGCCCTGGGTGTGGGCGAGGGTGTCGGAGGTGACATCCGCGAGATAGGGCACGCGGCGGCGGCGGCCCTTGGCATCGGTGGCGTGGAAGCCGTTGACGGTGGTCAGCAGCACGAGCAGGTCGGCCTCGACCAGCATGGCCGAACGGGACGCGAGCGCGTCGTTGTCGCCGAACTTGATTTCATCGACGGAGACCACGTCGTTTTCGTTGACGATGGGGATCACGCCGTGCTCCAGCAGCTTGAGCATGGTGTTGCGGGCATTGAGATGGCGCCGGCGGTGCTCGAGGTCGTCATGGGTGAGGAGCACCTGGCCGATCAAGCATTTCTTGCGCGTAAACAGGCGGTCATAGGCCGCCATGAGGCGCGACTGGCCGACGGCGGCCGCCATCTGGAGGGTGGGCAGGTCGGCGGGCTTTTTCTTCATGCCGAGGGCCTGGAGGCCGCTGGCGATGGCGCCGGAGGAGACCACGATGACCTCGCGGCCGGCGCGGTGCAGGGCGGCGATGCCGTCCACCAGCGCGGCCATGCGGCGGAGGTCGGGGCGGCCGTTGCGCTGCACGAGCACACGGCTCCCGATCTTCACGACGACGCGCCGGGAAGAGGCCAGTTTCTTTCTTGCCGCTTGATTGGGCATAACCAAACTACATTGCCACAAGCCGGCCGGAATGCAAAGCGGCGAAATGCGGCGGGGGTGGCGGAAAGGGCCCGGGCGCAGTAGATTGCCGGTCACAAATGCACATGAAATGGAACCGGATCATGATCGCCGGGCTGCTGCTTGCAGCCGGCTGCGGGACGCGGACGCCGCCGGCGGGCGTGCAGCCCGTAACCGGCTTTGACCTGAACCGTTACCTGGGAACCTGGCATGAAATCGCGCGGATGGATCACACGTTCGAGCGCGGGCTGGAGCAGGTCCGGGCGGAATATTCCCTGTGGCCGGACGGAACCGTGCGCGTGTTGAACTCCGGTTATGATCCGGCGGCGAAGAAGTGGAAACGGGCCGAGGGGCGGGCGCGATTTGCGGGGCGCGCCGACGTGGGGAGCCTGGAAGTGTCTTTCTTCCGCCCGTTCTGGGCCGGATATCATGTGTTCGCGCTGGATCCCGAACGGTATGCCTTGGTGACCAGCGGCTCGCGCGACTATCTCTGGATTCTGGCGCGGGAGCAGACCCTGGCGGAACCGGTGCAGCAGAAACTGCTGGCTGCGGCCGCGGTGGCCGGTTTCGACACGAACCGCCTGGTCTGGGTGAAGCAGGCCGATTGAGGCCGCATCGGGGTTTGACAGGCGCCGCGGGGGAGGCGAAAGTAGGCGCGTGAAATCGGCGGCAAAATTCAAGTATCTGTTCGGCCCGGTGCCTTCGCGGCGGCTGGGGCTGTCGCTGGGCGTGGACCTGAATCCGCTGAAAGTGTGCACCGAGAACTGCGTGTTCTGCCAGGTGGCGCAGACGACGGAGCTGACGCTGGAGCGCAAAGAGTGGGTGCCGACCGCTGACGTTTTGGCTGAATTCAACCGCTGGGCGGAGCAGGGCCGCAAGGCCGATTTCGTGACCCTGTCGGGGTCGGGCGAGCCGACCATGCACACGGGCTTCGGCGAGGTGCTGCGCCAGGTGAAGGCGGCGGGAAACTACAAAACCGCGGTGCTGAGCAACGGCTCCCTGATGTGGCTGCCGGAGGTGCGCCGCGACGCCGCGCAGGCGGATGTGGTGAAGGTGACGCTGAGCGCCTGGGACGAGGAGTCGTTCCGGAAAATCCACCGGCCGGCGGCGGGCCTGACCTTCGCCAAGCTCCTGGAGGGCGAACGGGCGTTGCGCGCGGAGTACGTCGGACAGCTCTGGGTCGAAGTGATGCTGCTGCCGCATTTCAACGATGCGCCCGAGCAGGTGCGGTCCATCGCCGAGCAGGTGCGGACGGTCCGGCCCGACGCCGTCCACTTGAACACCACGACGCGGCCGGCGCTGGCCGGCCAGGCGGTGCCGCGGGTCCCGGAGGCCTGGCTGCGCACCGTGGCGCCCTGGTTCAGTCCCCGGGCGGAGATTCCGGTTTTTTCCGGCCAGGCGGTCTCGCCGGCCGCCATGACGGATGCGGACCTGATCGAGCTGCTGGCGCGGCATCCGATTGCGATCGAGGCCCTGGCCGCCGCCGCCGGAACGGAGGCGGCAGCGGTGGAGCAGCGCATTGCCGACCTGATCGCCGCCGGCAAGCTGGCCATTGAGACCCACGACGGGGCGCGGATGGTGCGGGTGAATTTTTCATGAGCGCCGAACCGCGGCAGGTGCGCGTGCGCTACGAAGGCGAAGTGCAAGGGGTGGGTTTCCGCTACACGGTGCTGGGGCTGGCCAACCAACTGGGCGTGACGGGGGGCGTCGAGAACCTGAACGACGGCGCCGTGCAACTGGTGGCGGAGGGGCCGGAGAATATCCTGAAACGGCTGCTGATGCAGATCCGGGTGTCGCGGCTGGGGCCGCACATCATTGGCGAGAAAACCGATTGGGGCAATGCCCAGGGGCTGACGGGATTTTATTACCGGTAACTGACAGTGCCCCGGAAGGAATGTTCGGCGGGACCGGTCAGGGTCAGGGGGGATGTGGCCACTTCGAGAATGTCGCCGCCAGCGGCTTTCACGCGCACGGGGGCGCGGACCCGGCCGAGTTTTTCGGCGATGAGCGCAGCGGCGAGGATGCCGGTGCCGCAGGCCAGGGTTTCCGCTTCGACGCCGCGCTCATAGGTGCGGATGGAAAGGGAGTCGGGGCCGGTGATCTGGATGAAATCGGCATTGGTGCCCTTGGGGGCGAACAATTCGTTGTGCCGGATGAAAGCGCCGCAGGCGGGAACGTCCACGGCGTCGAGGTCGGCGACCGGAACCACGGCATGGGGCACGCCGGTGTTGACGAAATGGAGCGGCAGCTCCGCGCCGTTCCAGGAAACCGCCAGGTTGAGCCGCCAATCCTTGGGCGGGGGCAGATGAAGCCGGACCAGCGGGGCGATGATTTCAGCGCGAACCAGGCCGGCGGCGGTTTCCAGGCGCATGTCGGCCGGGGCGGCGCCGATTTCGTGCGCCAACCGGGCGATGCAGCGCGCACCGTTTCCGCATAGATCCGCTTCTCCGCCGTCCGGATTGAAGAACCGCATCCGGAAGTCGGCCTGGGTGGAAGGCTGAATGAGGAGGAGGCCGTCGGAGCCGATGCCGCGCCGCCGGTCGCACAGGCGGGCGATAAACGAGAAATCGCGGGTCGGGAACACCAGGGAACGGTCATCCAGCAGGATGAAATCGTTGCCGGCGCCCTGCATTTTCCAGAAAGACAGCTGCATGCCGGAGACCATGCCACGGCCATCGGGAGAACGCAAGGCAGGGCCGCAGATGGCTCCCATCCGGCTGGCGGTGAGGCGGATGCGGCCGGAAGACCCCTTCGCCCTTGCAACGGGGAAGAGGATGATGGATACTTTCCCGCATTCGATCGGAAACGGATGGTTCCATGCGAATTGTGATCATAGGCGGCGGTCAGACCGGCGCGCATTTGGCTGAAAAGTTCTGCGAAGACGAGCACGATGTGGTGGTCATCGATGCTTCGGCGGAAGCTTTGGCCGATTTGGATGCCCATCTGGATTTAATGACCATCCAGGGCGACGGTGCGAATCCCACGGCGCTGGAAGAAGCCGATGTCGAACGGGCGGATATGGTTGTGGCGGTGACGGACCGGGATGACACCAACATCCTGGCTTGTATTTTCGCCCGGGCGCGGGGGGTCTCGCGCACGGTGGCGCGGGTCTCTTCTTCGGCGTATTCGACCAGTCGGCACATCGATTTCAAGAATCTGGGCGTGGACTTGCTGGTCAATCAATACGACGAGTACGCCAAGGATTTGTACAACGTCCTGCGCCTGCCCGGATCCATCGAGGTCGCCGACCTGCTGGATGAACGGGTGATGGTGGTTGGCATGTCCATTCACATGGACAGCCCGTTGTTGGGCAGCAAGTTAAAACAATTTTCAGACAAGAGCTGGATCCAGAAAATCCGGTTTACGGCCGTGGTGCGGGCCGACCAGGTCATGACGCCGCACGGCGACACGATCTTCCTTGTGGGCGATGATGTGTATTTCGCCGGCGAGCCCGACGCGGTGGCCGATTTCATGCAATGGGCCTGGCCGGAGCACAAGCGTTTCCAGCGGGTAGTCATTGCCGGTGGCGGGGAACTGGGCTTGCAGCTGGCGCGGATGCTGGAGCACACGCGGATGCAGATTGTGCTGGTCGAGCAGGACGAAAAGCGGGCGGATGTCTGTTCGGCCCAGCTCAACCGCACGCTGGTCATCAAGGGCGATGCGCTGGATCAGGAGACCCTGGCGGGCATCGGCGAGGCCGGCGACATGGCCTATGTGGCGGCCACCGGCAGCGACGAGCACAACATCATCGGGTGCCTCGTGGCCGAAAAATTCGGCGCACGGTTCACGGCGGCGCAGGTGGGCAAGAAGGAATACATCGGCATCGTCAACCAGCTGCGCCTGCTGGATCGGATCGTCGATCCGCGCCTGGCGATGATCAATTCGATCCTGCATTTCGTGCGCGGCAAGAACGTCCAGGCGGCGGCCATCCTGGCGCGCCTGCCGGGCGAACTCATCGAACTGCGGATCACACCGAAACACAAGTGGGCCGGCAAGGCAATCAAGGAACTGAAGATTCCGGACGGCGTTATCATCGTGACCGCCCTGCGCAGCGGCCAGGTCAAGACCGCCACGGGCGATCTGGTGCTCACGACCGGCGACCGCGTGGTGGTCTACTGCCTGCCCGCCGCGCTGTCCAAGATGGAGCCGCTCTTTACCGCCTGAGGGCCCCGCGATGAATTTCAAGCCGGTATTCCATGTGGTTGCCGCCTTGCTGGGCGTGATGGGACTGCTGATGGGCTTCTGCGGCCTGGTTTCGATCCTGCATGGCGAGCCAGTCCGGGCCTGGCAGGCCCTGGAATACTCCGCCGCGGGGACGCTGCTGGTCGCCGCGGGATTGTGGGTGCTGACGCGCAACCAGCAGGAACTTTCCCGCCGCGACGGGTTGGGGGTGGTGGCGTTCGGCTGGCTGTGCGCCGGCCTGGTCGGAGCCATGCCCTACATTCTGTCGGGGGTCATTCCGTCGCCGGTGGCGGCCGTGTTTGAAACCGTATCCGGGATGACGACCACGGGCGCCTCGGTCATTCCGATTCCGGAGGAAGTGCCCAAGGGCATCCTGCTGTGGCGGGCCATCACGCACCTGGTCGGCGGCATGGGCGTGCTGGTGCTGGTGGTGGCGATCCTGCCGTTCGCGGGGGCGGGCGGCATGCAACTGTTCCGGGCGGAAATGGCGGGTCCCTCCAAGGACCGCATCGAGCCGCGCATGGCTTCCACCGCCAAAATGCTCTGGGGCGTCTACATCATCCTGACGGTCATCCTGATCTTCCTGCTCCGGCTGGGTGGGATGGACTGGTTTGAATGCGTATGCAATTCGTTCGCCACGCTGGCGACGGGCGGCTTCTCCACGCGGACCACCAGCATCGCCTCCTACAACAGCGTCTACATTGAAGGGGTGATCACGGTGTTCATGCTCATCGGCGGCATCAATTTCGCGCTGCACTACCGGCTGCTGCGCGGCGAGGTGTTTGCCTGGTGGAAGGATGCCGAGGTACGGTTTTTCCTGGGCGTGTTCCTCGCCTGCAGTGTCATCGGCGCGGCGGTGCTGCACCACGTTCGCGCGGCGGCCGGCCTGGGCTGGGGCGGCGCCTTCCGGGAGGTCGCCTTCACCTGTGCCAGCCTGATGACGACGACGGGCTTTTCCACCGGCGATTTCGACAAGTGGCCAATGGTGCTCAAGCCCATGCTGGTCATGCTGATGCTGTTCGGCGGCTGCGCCGGCTCCACGGCCGGAGCCATCAAGGCCGGCCGCATCCAGGTGATGTTCAAGGCGGTGGCGCGGGAAATCCGGCTTTTCATGCAGCCCCAGGCCGTGATCCCGGTCAAGATCGGCCGCAAGTTCCTCGAAGACGACCTGCTGCGCTCCATCCTGTCGTTCGTGCTGCTCTACCTGTTGGTCCTGCTGGCCGGAGTGGTGGCGATGGTGCCGTTTTCGCGGGACATCCAGACTGCGGTTTCTTCGGCCGTGGCTTGTCTGGGCAACGTCGGTCCGGGTTTCTCCGTCGTGGGACCCCTGCAGAATTATTCGACGATTCCCGATGCCGGCAAGGCGATCCTGACCGCGTTGATGCTGGTGGGCCGCCTGGAACTCTACACGGTGCTGGCGATTTTCATGCCCGCGTTCTGGAGGAAGTGATGGTTCGGCCGTCGCTTTTTCCCGCGCTGGCGGCGGAAGCCAGCCTGGCGGACGTGCAGGTGCGCCAGACCTTGGCCCTGGGCCTGGTGCCGCTGGGCATCGCGCTGCTGCTGCTGGCGGCCAGCCGGCCGGAACATCCGCCGGCCGGCTTGTGGGCGGGGGCGGGGGCGGTCCTGGCCGGCATGGCGCTGCTCGGGTGGCTCTGGCGCCGGAGCGGCCGACGCTTCCGCCGGGGATATTCGACGGCCCATTTCCTGATCCGCTATTTTTTCATCATCCTGTGCCCGCTGCTGCTGTGGCTGGTCTTCGGCCGGACGATTCTCGATCTGGCGGGGGCGCTCCCGCCCGTGCTGATCGGACTGCTGCTGCTGGTATATCCCGCGGGGCGCATCCTACGGGCCCGGGTCGGGCCCGAGCCCCTGCTGGCGCCGCACCTGGAGATGGCGCACATCGCCTGCCAGCAGCTGGAAATGGTCTTGCTGGTTTTTGCGCTCGCCGGCCTGATCTCCGGGGCCGTGATGGATGCCAACCGGGATTATCCGACCGATCCGTTCCCTTTGCTGATCGTCATCTGGCTGCTCGCGTTCCTGACCCTGCTGGCCGGGGCCGTGATGGGGTTCTCCCATTGGATCCAGCTCTACACCAGGACCGCCCCGCCGCAGAAGCTCGACGACGAACCGGAGGACTCCCGTCCGCCGCCGCCCGGCCGGTTCGGTTCCGACCGGTTCTGAGCCGCCGGAAATGTTTGCGCATGGGGCGGCGGGAAGGTAGAGTCGCGGCTTCGATTTTTCAGAAAAGGATGTGAACATGAAGATGCGGACACATACATGCGGACAGTTGCGGCCTGCCGACGCGGGCGCGAAGGTGGAATTGTGCGGCTGGGTCGACAGCGTGCGCGACCACGGCGGGTTGATTTTCATCGATCTGCGGGACCGTTACGGGTTGACCCAGTGCGTGTTCGATCCCCAGGATTCCCAGGCGGCCTGGGATGCCGCGCAGGCCTGCCGCGGTGAATTCGTCGTGCAGCTCACGGGCGAAGTGCGCCAGCGTCCGGCGGACATGGTCAACAGCCATATCGCCACCGGCGGCATCGAGGTGCGCGCCACCGGCATCACGGTGCTGAACAAGGCCCACACGCCGCCGTTCCCGCTGGACGACCGCAACGCCAAGAACGTCAGCGAGGACCTGCGCCTGGAATTCCGCTATCTCGATTTGCGCCGGACGGCGATGCAGCAGGCGCTCATGCTGCGCCACCGCCTGATCCAGACGGCCCGGAACTACTTCGACGAGCAGCAGTTTGTCGAAGTCGAAACGCCCATCCTGACCAAGAGCACCCCGGAAGGCGCGCGCGACTATCTCGTGCCCAGCCGCGTGTGCCCGGGCATGTTCTTCGCCCTGCCGCAGGCCCCGCAGCAGTACAAGCAGCTGCTGATGATGTCCGGCATGGACCGCTACGTCCAGATCGCCCGCTGCTTCCGCGACGAGGACCTGCGCGCCGACCGCCAGCCGGAATTCACCCAGATCGACATCGAGATGTCGTTCGTGACCGCCGAAGACATCATCGCCATCATCGACGGCCTGGTCGTGCGCCTGATGCAGGCCGCGGGCCATCCGGTGCCGGCGCTGCCGCTGCCGCGCATGACCTGGCGCGAAGCCATGGACCGCTACGGCAGCGACAAGCC